>CAZWUV010000001.1:0-29676 GCA_964636735.1 uncultured Candidatus Saccharibacteria bacterium
GAGGTAGATACTGAGTTTATATATACTTTAACAGATGGATTGAAGGACAAGGTTGATGAAATCGATAGGCTTATTATGGAGGTGGCTCCGGATTGGCCTCTTGATCAAATTGCTGTAATCGATAAAACACTGCTTCGTGCTAGTGCTTTTGAACTTAAATATATGCCCGATATTCCACCAAAGGTTGTCATAAACGAAGCTGTTGAGCTTTCTAAGGCATTCGGGGGCGAGAATTCGGCCAAATTTGTCAATGGCGTTCTTGGCACAATATACAAGCAAGATCCTCGTTTTAGCGAAGATGGGTTAGAAGAAATTATGGAAATCGATGACAGTTCGGACTCCTCTGAGCAAACTATGTCAGAAATAACAGAAAATGATAATGACGATGCAAAATAATTCAAAGCTCCAAGAGTATCTTGAAAAACTAGACATTCCGGCAAAAGATTTTAATTTATTTCAACAAGTTTTTGTGCACCGATCTTATTTAAACGAACATCGTTCTTTTCCACTTCCTCACAATGAACGATTAGAGTTTTTGGGTGATGCCGTGCTTGAGCTTGTTGTGACAGATTTTTTGTATAAAAATTATGAAAATCCCGAAGGTGAGTTAACTGCTTGGCGCGCTGCCTTGGTGCGCGGAGAAATGCTGTCAAAGATTGCTCATCAGATTGGCATGGAGGACTATTTGCTTATGAGCAAGGGTGAACGCAAGAGTCAGGGGCGTTCAAGGGATTATTTGCTCGCCAATGCTTTCGAGGCTTTAATTGGTGCGATTTATTTGGATTTAGGTTACGAAGAAGCGCGTAAGTTTATTGAAAAGCATTTATTGGTGCGCCTAGATAATGTACTTGAAAACCAGCTTTATTTAGATGCAAAAAGTCATTTGCAGGAAATTGCTCAAGAAAAACTAAGCATTACTCCAAATTATAAAACCCTCAAAGAAGAAGGCCCTGATCACGATAAAACTTTTATTGTTGGTGTTTATGTTGGCGATAAGTTGCTTGCAGAGGGCAAGGGTCAAAGCAAGCAAAAAGCCGAACAAGACGCTGCCAAAAATGCGCTAGAAGATTGGGAAAAGTAAATTTACTTTTCAGGAGCAAGAGGTATCGAGTAAAAACTTATTTTTATCAACCTAGTTCTCGAGAAGCTGTAGGCAGTCTCTAGAATAAGTTTTGTATCTGCTTTGACAGAATTTTGGAAAGACTCCTAGAGGCAAAATAAAAGCCCTTCGAAAGAGGGGCTTTTGGGTTGTCTTTTAATTTAGCTGTGTCAGTCTTCGTAACAATGCTCTCTAACTTTTTCGTATAGTTTTTGTGCTTGGTTTTGAGTATCGGCGATTGGGGAATATTTTTGCGGAATTTTAGGATCACTGGCGCAAGATTTGGCATAGTTAAAAACTAAAAATCTAGCAAAAAGAGATTTTTTATTTTTGGAGTTCAGGAATTTTTGTGTTTTTTGGATAAAGTTCTTGTATTGCTTATCAAGATTTTTCCAGTCAAATTCTAAATTTTTAACTAGTATAGAAATATCAGCTTCACTTAATCGAGGTTGCAACGTGGTAACAAAGTTTTTTAATTTTGGGTCTTGGATAATCTCTTCTAGCTCAAAGGATACATCTCGAGCATTTACCCAAAGTGAGTTTTGCATTCTACCAAATCCAGAACTGATAAGTTTATGTCTGAGTAAATCACGGTATTTGCGATGTTTTTCGGGGATGTTAAAAATCACAAAGAACCAATACTCGTCCCAATCTTTTTCGTTCGTTAAGGAAATATGATTTAGGGTTTTTGTGACAAAATCTTGCCCTGCACTAGTGATGGCGTAAGATTTAATTTTGCCTTGAGTTTTAATCCGAATTAGATTTTTGCCCGCAAGTCGACCAAGGGTGGATGAAATAGATTGTTTAGTTTTATTTTCGAGCTCAACAACGCATTCATCTAACGTTCGGTAGGCTTCGTCATCAAAAAGGATTAGTAATTCATCTATAATAGTCATACTATTAGGTTATCCACGTTCGGCGATTGTGTCAAATAAAAGAATGTGGATAACTTTTTTTAAGGCAGATTTTCTAAGTCTGGTGAGAGAGGTAAAAAGTCTTAATTCCATTGATACGAATCATAGACCCAGCGGATAAGCTTGCTTGATTCGCGTGCACTCGCCTCTGGTCCGCGTGGATTTGCATCCATAATAACAGCAGAAATTGGATGATTGTCTTTGTTGGAATAAGTAATTAGCAGGTGTCCTGCCTCTGGGGTAAAGCCAGTTTTTAGACCTTTAACGTATGGCAAGTAAAGTGGGTGCTCGCCAATAATTAGGCGGTTGGAGTTAGATAGATGGTGCGAAATTGTTTTATCTACTGATGAAATGGTTGTTTCTTTTATTTGGGCAATTTCTAGAATTTTTGGGTATCTCGATGCAAAAGCGCCTAGTATTGCCAGGTCTTTGGCAGTTGAGGTAGCAGAGTCATCTAGTCCTGAAGGAGAAAGAAAGACTGTATCGTTCATGCCAATTAGTTGCGCTTTTTCGTTCATTTTGGCGATGAATTCTTTTTCACCCATATGTTCCGCAAGCGCCATGGCTGCATCGTTGCCAGAAGGAATAAGTAATCCCTTTAAGAGATTTTCGATGGTAATTTTTTCGCCTGTTCTAAGGCCAATCGTTGAGCCGATTTGCGTAGCAGAATTTTTACTGATTGTTGCTATTTCGTCTAACTGGTAGTTTTCTAGGGTAAGTACGGCAGTCATTAGCTTGGTTGTGGATGCAAAAGGTTTTTTGACTGTGGCATTGTGAGATGCAAGCGGGTAGCCTGTTTTTATATCAATAGCATAGTACGCTCCAGCATTTACTGGTGGATTTGTTGTGCCTACTTTTTCTGGAGGCAAGGAAATCTCCGGAGGCTCTAAATCACTAAGTGCAACATCTTTAATTCCAGCGATTTGTTGATTTGTGGTTTGTTGTAGTTTTTCTTGATTGCTTGCAAAATCCTGTGCCGGCAGAGCTGCAAAGTTATCCATCATCTTTAAAGACCCATAGATTGCCAAAACGGCCACAGTCGGCAAAATAAACTTTTTCTTTGTTTTTTGGGGTTGGATTTCTGGTTCCATATAATTAAATTATAGCAGATCTTAGCCAAGCTTAATATGTACATCCTGCAAGTTCTCTGATGGTAGTGGTGTAGGAGCACCGGTTAAAGGCTCTTGGGCATCCCCTGTTTTTGGAAAAGCAGTAACTTCGCGAATGTTTTGCTCTCCAAGCAAAAGCATAACAAGGCGCTCTAAGCCAAAGGCTAATCCGCCATGTGGGGGCACACCATACTCAAAGGCTTCAAGTAAGTGTCCAAATCTCTCATCGATTTCTTTTGCTCCTATGTTTAGAATTTTAAATATTTTATTTTGCAAATCTTTCTCGTGAATTCTAATACTACCACCAGCAATCTCAAAGCCATTTAGCACCAAATCGTAAGATTGGGCGCGCGCCTTAATGGGTTCGGATTCTAGTAGATTTAAATCATCGTCTTTGGGGCGAGTAAAGGGATGATGAACAGAAACCATTTTGTTATGAGTTTGGGATTTTTCAAGTAAAGGAAAATCTATAATCCAAGCAAAGGCGAGCTCTTTGGGATTATTTTTATCTTCGCGCAAATCTGGTTTGTCTGAATGGTATTTTTCGATTGCTTCGGTATAAGTTAGGCGTTTAAATGGACTAAATGTAAGTTTGTGGTCAGGAAACTCTTTTTTAACTAATTCAATCACCATTTCTTCAACGAGCGCCAAAATATCTTCTTGGTCAATAAAGCTCATTTCCATATCAAATTGAGTGAATTCTGGTTGGCGGTCTCCACGCTGATCTTCATCGCGAAAACAGCGAGCAACCTGAAAATACTTATCAATTCCACCCACCATCAAAAGCTGCTTGTATTGCTGAGGCGACTGTGGTAGAACATAGAATTTATGCTCATGTAGACGAGAAGGGACAATAAATTCTCGTGCTCCCTCTGGGGTGCCTTTGGTTAAAAAAGGCGTTTCAATGTCGAGAAAGTCTCGCTTACCAAGAAAATTACGCATAAAAGATATAATCTGATTGCGAACAACTAGATTTCTTGTCATGCGCTCGCTACGCAAATCCAGGTAGCGGTGCTTGAGGCGCAATTCTTCATCAACTGGCAAGGTGCTTTTGTCAATTTCAAATGGTGGAGTTTTGGCTTCTGATACAATGTGGATTTTGGTTGCTTGAAGCTCGATATCGCCCGTTAAGATGTTGGCGTTGCGCAGATTTTCGGGACGCTGCGCAATTTTTCCTGTAATTTTGACAACAAATTCTGGGCGGAGAGATTTTATGTCGCCTTCTGTCCATTTGCCGGCAACAACCTGTAATAATCCCCAGCGGTCGCGCAAATCAAAAAAGCTAATTGAACCGTGATCACGCCTTGTATGGATCCAGCCATATATTTCGACTTCTTCGCCTATTTTTTTGATTGTATCTTTGGTGAGAATTCTCATCTTATTTCCTTTATCTAATAATTGCCTCGAATGATTTTTCGATTGATTTTAAAAGTTTATTATTTAAATTGTCTACTTCTTCTTGCTCAAGAGTTTTATTTATATTGGAATAAAAAACTCTAAACGTAACACTTTTTTTATTGAAACCAAATTTTTCATGAGAGAATTCATCTAGTAAAATTACATTCTCAATTAGACTATTAAAAGTCAAAATAAAATTCTTAAGAGTACTAAAATTAACATCCGCATCTATAATTATTGAGGTGTCTCTGGTGGATGGTGGAAATTTAGAGACGGGGCGGTAATTAGATTGATCCTGATAAATCATAAAATTATCAGGAATATTTGGCTTTAACTGTTTAAGATCTGCGAGAGAGATTTCAAATGTAGCAACGTACTTTTTGCGAATTTTATACGCATCTTTTAGCTTTTGGTCAAAGTTTGCAACATTACCGGAGGCAATTAGCTTGTCTGCGTCTACTGATAGCTTAAGTGCAAGTTTGCGTAGGATTTCTTCGATTTTTTGAGTTCTTCCTGCAACGGCTAAAATTAGGCTAGTTGTTTCGCTGTCGTTAAATATATGACCAACTTCAAAAATATTGATTGGGTCGAACCAAGAATTTTGAGCAATTACCTTTGCTGATCCTGGTGTTAAGGATGGTCGTGGATATTTTAAGTCTGGGTTTAAGGGGTTGAGGAGTGAATTTTGGGCAGTCAAGTTAAAATTTTCTAAATCTTTTTTACTAACAAAGCTATGTGTTTGCACTTCGCAAAAGTTTAAATCAAGCAGGGTATCCTTGAGTGTTTCTGCCCATTCCCAATCGCTTTGTAGGGATTTAAGGTCGCTTGCAGGAAGTTTTTGGGTTGGAATTTTGGAATTTAGTCCCTCAAGACGCATTACTTCTTCTGCAATATCTTGCCAAATCTTGATATCAAGGCGCCAAGATGGTGCAACAACAGAGTTTTCTGCAGTATCAAATCCCAGCTTTTTAAGATATTGCTCTTGCTTGCTCTGTGAGATTTTGGTTCCCAGTAAGGAGTTGATTTTTTTTGAGTCAAAGTTGATTGTTGATCGATCTTCCTTGGCTGTTTTGGCTAAAATTTTACCAGTAATTTTGGCTTCACCAAATTCTTTGGTTTGAATAAAATTACAAAATTCTGCTAAGACCATCGTGCTAATTTGTGGATCTACTCCCCGTTCGTAGCGCACAGAAGCATCAGTTCTGGCGGCAAGTTTTTTGCTGGCAATTCTAATTGCTGACTTGTCAAAAATTGCAG
The DNA here is from genome assembly GCA_964636735.1 of uncultured Candidatus Saccharibacteria bacterium. Classification (GTDB taxonomy): domain Bacteria; phylum Patescibacteriota; class UBA1384; order JACPKC01; family JACPKC01; genus CAZWUV01. The sequence goes on from CAZWUV010000001.1 coordinate 5,778, forward strand.
ATTGCACAAAAATAGCGTTCGTATTATTAGTAACTTCACTCGTAGCGCCACCTTGAATTCCTGCTAAGTCAACAAGTCCTTTTGCATCTTCGCCAACTATGACTCCTGTGGGCAAGGTATTGACAATACTATTGATTGTTTCAACTTTTTCGCCTTTTTTGGACTCTCGAAGAGTAATTTCACGACCGTTAAGGGAGTGTAAGTCAAAAGCATGTAGGGGTTGCCCGTATAGTTCCATCAAGTAATTTGTTAGATCAACTACACTATTGATTGGCCTAATACCCATTAAAGACAATTCTTTTTTAAGCCAAGCCGGGCTTTGGATAATAGTCAAGTCTTCCACAATAATTCCATGGTATTGAGGAATAAGGCTTGTTTTAAGCTTAACATTTAAAAATTGCGAATCAGGAATTTTATCGATTGCATGTTCGGATTTTAAAGTTAAGGCTTTCTGGTTGCTAAAATAGGCTTGCAATTCGCGCGCAATTCCTAGGTGGCTCATAGCGTCGCCGCGGCTTGGTGTTATCTCGACATCAAGCACCTCGCTCTCTCCTTCTAAAACCTCTGTTTCAAAGCCTAAGTCAATCAAAGCATCTGCCATTTCGTAGGCAGATTTTTCTGTTAATACATTAGATAATTTTGTTAGAATTTTGGGTAAAACTTTCATATTATTCTTTTTATTCTTTGCTAAATTGCGACAAAAATCTTAGATTGCCAGAGTAAAAATGGCGAATGTCTTCGATGTTGTGAGCTATGGCAACTAATCTGTCAATTCCCATGCCAAAGGCAAAGCCTTGGTATTTATTGGGATCTAAGCCCATATTTTTAATAACGCCTGGGTGGATCATGCCGCCACCTAAGACTTCAAGCCATCTGTCACCCAGCTTAATGTATGCTTCTAATCCGGGCTCCACAAAAGGAAAAAATGCGGGCATAAATTTAATTTGAACATCTGCGCCGTACATTGCACGCAAAAATCTGTCAACGTACCTTTGAGTTGTGCCAGATTGATAGACTTATCAATTGCAAATCCTTGAAGTTGATCAAAAACTGTTTCATGTGTAGCGTCAGTTGCTTCGTTTCTAAAGACACGTCCTGGAATTAAAAAACGTACAGGCGGTTTTTTATTTTTCATAGCAGGAATTTGAAAAGCGCTTGTGTGTGTTCGTGGCAACTTGCCATTTTCTAGCCAAAAAGTATCTTGCATATCACGAGCTGGATGGTCATGAGGAATTAAGAGGTCATCAAAATTATGCTTTTCGGTTGTAATTTCTGGACTATCGAGCACTGTAAAATCAAGCGCCTTAAAAACATTGACGGCTTGTCGCAGGTAAGAATTTATAGGATGCAAAGACTTCATGACAAGTTAGTTAAGAGAGTTTTGAGGTAAATGAATATTTTTTAGCAGAGATGGTTATTTCGGCAAATACAATTGATGCAATAAGTAGAATTGCGCCCCATAAATTTAAAACACCTAGAAGTTGAAGCGTTAAAAGTCCACCTGCTACTAGCATGAGTTCAACTGATTGACGGATTGATGCTTTAACAAAATTTTGTGGTGGAGTCTTTCTGAAAATTATTCTACGTATTGCAATTCCCAAAAAAGAAAAAAAAGAAATAATCATCAAGGAAAAGCCAGCAATTAGCCCTAAATATGTCATTAGGTCAGCGTCTTCTTGTGGAATGGTCATTAAGATACCAAGTGTTAAGAGTGAGCCAAAAAATAGGCCAGAAGCAAACATTTGATAAGGATTATTTTCTTTTAGCATAATTTAAAGTTTATCAGAATTAGTGATTTACCTCAAGGCATTTGCGTACTTTCTTTTTGCATGATAACTTAACAATATAGTAATTAGGGCAAATATGAAATCTTGTCCAGTTAGCAATAAAAAACTTGTCTACGATCCTTTATGGGGATTGATTGATATTACGGAATTTATTTCTTTAATTGATACTCCGCAGTTTCAAGCCCTGGGATTTAAGTATCAGCTTGGCACAACAAATTTTTTGTTTCCATCTGCGACCCATACGCGCAAACAACACTCTTTGGGCGCTCTAAAGCGTACTCAGGACTTATGCGAGCGTTGGCTAAGAATGGGTTTTATTGACAAGCAAGAAGCCAAAATGATAAGTGCGTTCGCCCTGTTGCACGATATTGGGCATGGACCTTTTTCGCATGTTGTCGAAGAGGTGACAAAAGAAGTTTGGGGGCGAGACCATGACCAAAACGGCGCTCTGCTAATTAAAAGCCTAAAAGAGCCTTTAGAGCAATCTGGTATTGATTTTGATAAATTTCAGAAATTTTTTGACCATACAAATCCACTATATTTGGCTGTTCATGATAAAAATTTAGGTAGTGAAAAGCTAGATTATCTGTCAAGGGATGCGTTTTATACTTTAGGCGAAAAGCCTGGCGTAGAATATTTGGCAGAGCATACTTATTTTTTGGATGGAGAAATTTTGATTGACGAGAAGGCAATTGATAATGCCAAATTACTCCAAGATTTTTATGTGCGGATGTTTAAGATGGTGTACTTGCGCAAAAATTCTACAATCAGTCAAAGATTATTGCAACGTTTAACAGCTCGGCTTTTGCAAGTTGAAAAAATTGACGAAAATCAGCTTTGGTCGCTGACGGATTTTGGGCTTTTGGGTCGCCTAGAGGCTGCAAACTCGCTTACAATAAAGCAAGAAACTGAGCGTTTTTTGAATCGTGACTTTCCTAGGACTGCAGTTTCGTTTAAGATTGATCGCTTTGTTGATGTAGAGGTAGGTCAGCATAAATCTCAAAAAGTTTTTGGCGTAAGCGAAGAGCAAATGCTGGCGCTGCTGAATTCTAGGCAATTATCAAGTCCATCAGAAATTCGTTCTTTGGAAGCTCAGATTGAGAAGGTGCTTAATTTACCAGAGAATTCTATTTTAATTGCTCCCTCTAATTCTATGCATCGTTTTACTCCAAAAGATGTCAAGGTTTACAGTAAGCGAGGTCAGCACTATAGCTTATCTGATTATTTTAAGAGTCATTTTAAGGCGATTGAAGAAGAAGGAAGTTCGTATACTGTTGTGAGAGTCTGCACTTATCCAGAATACAAAAATGTTTTGTCTGACGACAAGGCAACTGAAACTATAAAGCAGATTATAATGCAAATTATTGATTAGTGATTTTTTGCTACTGCTTATGAATTTTTAAAGGGTGCAACACAAATTCGACAACGTTTATTTGTGCCACTTATCAATAAACATAAATCTATCTGCAGGATTATACCCAGTATGAGATTTAATTCCTAAGATATTTTTTGGAGTGGCAAATTGCCAGACCAAATCTTCGAGTTCAATTGCAGGGATTTCTTGGTCAAGAATTTTTCTTAGGTTATTGCTGAGGGTTTGTTTTTTTGCAGTATCGGTTGTTTGGCGGGCTTCTTCAAGAATTTTATCAGCTTCTACATTAGCAAAATTAGCAAAATTCAAGCCTTTTTCTGAAATTTGCGAAGAGTGCCAGAAAGGATAAAGGTCTAATCCGTATCCCAAGTCTATGCCATAAATCAATGCATCGTATTGACGATTAGGGATAACTTGAGTTGTTAGTTCTGCTGGGGTCACTGCTAAGATTGTTATTTCTGCACCTAACTCTTCCCAATCCTCTTTGATTTTTTGCGCCCAAGTCATGTGGGGTTCGCTAGATAAAGTTGCAATCTCAAGAGTAATGCTTTTTGATAGCTTTGTTTTGTTTTTGAGCGCTTTTCTGGTTGCTAGATCTAGCTCCTTTGTACTATTGTTAAAAAATAGGTAAATTTTACGAGGCAATTCTATTGTATAAATATTCATATTTTCTAAGAGATCTGGATCAAGGTTGGAGGCACCAGAGATTGCTGAAATTTCCTTTTTTTGCAGAGCCTGTGTGAGTTCTTGGGTGTCAGGATAAATTTTTAGAACTAGTTCTTGAAGTTGCGCTTTGCCCGCCAAGGAGTTTTCTCGCGCTAAAAATTGAAATGAATTTTTGTCTGCCTTTTTAAGATAAAACATACCATAATCAAAAATGGGCACTGTTAGATTGTCTAAAAAAGGAGAAAAGCTTTGTTCTAGCTCAAAAGTGATTTGATTGTTGCCAGAGGTAATGGTGGCTTTTGGAAAAAGAGTTTTATATTGATTTTCTGCCTGCAAAATATCATCTGCAGTAATTTCTGACTTAAGGTTAAAAGTATATTTTTTGCCATTATCTTCAATTTTCCAGTCAGTTGAGGCGACGCCAATTATTTCCCCGTTTTCACTAAAATCTACCAAGCCAATTTTTGTAAGCCTATTGATTGTTGGCTCAATGTCCGCTCTAGATTGTGCCACCATTCCTTCAATATAATCAGCGGAGGCAAAGGTGATAATTTGTGCCTTTGTTTTAATAAATTCCAAAATCCACAAGGAGGATGAGGTAAGCAGTAAGCTTGCAAAAAATACCAAAAGGACTTTATCTATTTTAGAAAGTCGACTGTAAATTTTTTGAAAAAAACCAAATTGTTTGGTATTGGATAATTTTTGTCCCAGAGAACGACCAGAAACTTTGAGCGTATGAAGCCTTGATCTATTTATCGACCGAGGAAATTTCATAATAAATGCTTTCTCCCCCTTCTTTTATGTCGTGGCGTGCGGGTTAAATCATTTCCTTGATAAATAAATTTCCAACTGAAGAAAGAACAAATAAGATTGCTAATATAATAGTTGTATTAAATAAAAATTTTTCAACGCCCCTTTTAGAGCGATAAATTGCGTTAGTTCCACCAAAAGCACCGCCCAAGCTAGTTCCGCGCTGTTGCATTAAAATAGATGTAATTAGGGCAATCGAAATAATAATCTGAATGATATTGGGACCGTATTGTTTTAGAAAGTCTAACATAATTTTACTTGCAAATAATAGTGTAGGTGTAGTTGATGCGACAAAGTTTTAGTGTGATTGTGGAGGCCCAGGTCGGAATCGAACCGACGCATTGAGGTTTTGCAGACCCCTGCGTTACCACTTCGCCACTGGGCCCTGGGTGTTTTGGAGCGGAAGACGGGATTTGAACCCGCGACCTTCCCGCTTAGCGGGACGCTCAATTAAGCAAAGCTTAATTTCCAAGTAATTTTTTAAATTGGTTGCCGCCTTTATAAGATTTAATTTGGCGTTCCCTTCTTTTTGCCTGCAAAGAAGACTCAAATGTCTCTTTGTATATTAACAACCACTTGCCAGATTGACGCGTAGACGTTGTTTGTCCACGATTATGTTCTGACAGTCTTCGCTTTAAATCATTTGTCGATCCAATGTAGTGTCGACCTGATTTTGTATTGCGAAGAATATAGGTGTAATACATGGTGTTTTGGAGCGGAAGACGGGATTTGAACCCGCGACCTCCTCCTTGGCAAGGAGGCGCTCTACCACTGAGCTACTTCCGCATAGTTTTATTTTTTTAAAGACGGGATTTGAACCTTCCGCTTCTAGTGGAACAGGCGCAACCTTCCCGCTAAGCGGGACGCTCGTATCAAGCTACTTCCGCATGCTTTACAATAGTAGCAAAAATATACTATAAAATAAAGATGTTGCAAGTTTTTTAATTTACCTGTACTGTCAATTCATAGCATAAAGGAGTAAAAATGCCAAGAAAACTAGGAAGATCTGAGCTAGCAAAAGCCAAAAAAGAGGCTACCACTAAAGGGCTTACAAAGCACAAGACAATCGAGCAAATCAGAATTGATTTTTTAGGATCGATGGCGCTTTTTGTAGTCTGCCTTGGTGTCTTAGGTGGTATTTATTATTTTGACCAAAGCTCTCCTCTGCTGAGTGAATGGTCGGTAAAAGTTTACGAATTTTTAGGGATTTAGCCTGTAAATAATTCTGGAAATTTTTCTTGACGAAATTCTCCTGATTGTAAGTCTCCCAAAACAATATCACCGTATTTTACTCTAACTAGGCGTTTGACTGGTAGGTCAGAAGCTCCAAAAAGTCGCCTAATGTGGTGATTGATACCTTCGTGAATGACGGCCTTAAATACTAACAGTCCCTGTTCTCTACCTAGAAACTCTATATTGTCAAATCCTTTTAATTTGCCTTTGATTTTGCGAGGCTTTTTAAGGTTGGCAAGTAGTTTTGCAGGCGGTATATTTTGAGGTTGGGCATATACCAAGTATTCTTTGGCAATTTCAAATTTAGGATGACTGAGTTTATACGCTAAATCACCATCATTAGTAAGTAAAATCAAGCCTTCACTATCTTTATCTAGTCTGCCGATAGAATAAAGGCGTTCATTGGTTTTAATTAAATCCACAACTGTTTTTCTGCCCTCGGGATCGTTAGATGTTGAGACGATGCCGACTGGCTTGTAGAGCGCAAATAGAACTTTATTTTGTGATAATTTAATTTGTTGGCCAACAAAAAACACTTTGTCTTTGTCAGGCAAAATTTTTGTAGCTGGATTTTTAACGATTTTGCCATTGACTTTAACTTTGCCTTCTTGAATTAAAGTATCGGCGCTGCGCCTAGAAGCAACGCCGCTGTGAGCTAAAAATTTATTTAAGCGTACTGACTGTGTCATTTTGTAGATACTGAGTTAAATTATTGTGCGATGTAAAATGACGGTCAGTAAAAATAAATCGGTATGCATAGCTAAGCGACGTCATCAAGAACAAATAGGCAATCATAATAAGTAAAATCTTAATGGTGCCAATTTGTTCAATTTTTTGCAAATATTTATCAATCATTTTGCCCCACTTTTTTAGGCTTAATAACCTGTGCAATATACCATAAAATTGGTGATTTGTCAATCTTGAGATTATCAATTTAAGTATGAGCGCGTACTAGTGCATCGTATGCACTACTGATGAATTCGCACATAAGGCGCTGGATTGAAAGTAAGGGATTTGTTTTGACTGATGATTAAAAAATGCCAGAATACTTAGGCGGTGAAGATTTTCACTTTATAAGATTTGAAAATCAGCGCAATACAGTTGAAGGCCCCGTTTGGTGTTAAAACGAAAACACCCCGCCGAATTTGGCGGGGTATCATTAATCTTTCTCAATATAATTTTGATATCCTTCAGGATAAATCAATATGTTTTTTGATCTTTCAAGATCGAGAATTTCTTGATTGATTGTTCGTCGAACAAGTTTTTTTCTTCGAGCATTTTTTCGAGGCGGTTTATTAGGCGCAGCTGCTGTCGAGGTTCTCTGTTTAAGATAAAAAAGATTGCCTGCTCAGCTGTTTTAAATTTAAAAGGAAGCTCCTCTCTACTTTTTTCATCGTAAATATAGAACCGTTCTGCTTTGGGTAAATTTTTTATATCTCCGCATGGGTGCAGAATAACTTCCTCTGAATAAATATGGAAATCATTCATTTTTGCATTCCCCCTCTCTTTTTTGGGATTTTAAGGTGCCAAATAAAAATAACAAAAAAATGAAAAAGAATCAAGCCATAATGCTGTCGCGGGTTGTTTGGGGGCGATATTGGAGAGCTTCGGCAAGATGGGTTTGGGTGATATTTTGGCTTCCGTCTAAATCTGCAATTGTGCGAGCAAGTTTTAAGAGTCTAAAGTATACACGAGCGGATAAATTATAATGACTTGCAGAGCGGGTTAAAAGGCTTTGGGTTTCGTCATCTAGGGCGCAGTATTTTTTAATCATCGGTCCGGTCATTTCTGAGTTTGCTTCAATTGCGCCGTCGAAGCGTGCCTTTTGGATATTGCGCGCATTTATTACGCGTTCGCGAATTGTATCGGAGTTTTCTGCTTCGAGCTTACTTTCTAAATCTTTATAGTCAACTTTTTCTACATTTAAAACAATATCAATTCTATCTAAAAATGGACCAGAAACTTTGCGCTTGTAGCGCTCAATGCTGGCAGGCGCACAAATACATCTTGAGTCTCCAAAGTAACCGCACGGACAAGGGTTTTCTGCTCCAACTAGCATAAATTTAGCGGGAAAACTAATTGCGCCTTGCGCACGCGCAACCGTAATTACGCCATCCTCTAAGGGCTGGCGCAGAACCTCTAAAACTAATCTTGGGAATTCTGGCAGTTCATCTAAAAACAGCACGCCACGATGCGCCAGTGAAATTTCCCCTGGCTTTGGTATTGTTCCGCCACCAGTTAGGGCAATTGCGCTCGCAGTGTGATGAGGCGAGCGAATTGGGCGAGTGGTGATTAAATTTTTAGTATTAGATAAATTTCCAGCAATTGAATAAATTTTTGTAACTTCTAAAACTTCTTTTTCACTCATTGGAGGTAAGATTGATGGCAAGGCTTTGGCAAGCAAGGTTTTGCCAGATCCCGGAGGACCAGAAAATAAAATATTGTGTCCTCCAGCTGCAGCAATTTCTAGAGCGCGCTTGGCAACGTGTTGTCCCTTGATATCCTTAAAATCCACTGGAAAGCTCTGGTTTTGGCGAAGGTTGATTTGGGTTTTGGGATGAGGAGATATCTTGGCAACTCCTAAAAAATGATCGATTAACTGTTTTAAGTTTTTAACTGGGTAAATTTCTAGATCCGGGATAATTCCTGCTTCGTCGGCGTTGTCAATTGGCAAAAAGATTTTTTCGATGCCAAGCTTTTTGGCACTTAGCGCCATTGCCAATACTCCATCAACTCGACGCAGCGAACCATCGAGTGCTAATTCGCCAATTAGAGCAGTGTCTTCGGAGATTTGATTTTTTATTTGCTCATCCGAGACTAGAATTCCAATTGCAATTGGCAGATCAAACAGCGACCCGCTCTTTTTTAGATCCGCTGGCGCCAAATTGATAGTAATTTTACGAACGGGAAAGTTTGCCCCAGAATTTTTGATAGCAGAGCGCACTCGCTCTTTTGACTCATCAACAGCCTTGTCGCCCAAGCCAACAATTTTCAGTCCTGGCAAACCACTTAAAATGTCTACTTCAGAGGTAACTTTTTGAGCATCGAGTCCAACCGTTGCAAATGAGTGAATTTTAGAGAGCAAAATGCGCCTTTCTCCCCCTTGCTATTATTTAATTTAAAAGTTATCTAAAATTTATTGCATAATCAAGGGCACGAGTTGACTTTTGCATACTTTTAAGGTAATTTACTGAGGATTTGAAAATTTACAAAAGGAGTTTTTGGAGTGAAAAGTTTTTTGGATTTTTTGCAACTTAAAGGTGGCAAAAGTGATGCTGGAGCAGAATGGACATTGAGTGAAAAAACAAAAGATCAGCTTTTAAAAGAAGAGCGCGAAAAGAAACGCCGTGCATATTTGGCACTTAGTTCTGAGGATAAGTGGCAATATTATTGTATTCAGCTTAGCAAATTGCCTAGCGACGAGTATAGTCGGCTTGCGATTTTGCATAGCTTTTTTGTAGCTATTGGGACGATTGTCTTGACTGGCATGGTCGGAAGTGTGATATTTTTTGCAAGTGGAGCTTTTTCTGTTGTAGAATTGGCACTCTTTATTGTTTCTTGCAGTTTGATCGTTTTTTGCTTGGCGCTGAGTAGTTACCTAGATAAAAATATTTTTTATTTAGGAGTACGGAGGCTTGAAGATTACTTGTTTATCGCAGGCATTGCTTCTTATCTTACCCTAGGTTCAGTATTTGTAGTAAGTGCGTCGTTAGCCAACTTGCGTTATTCTTTGGTATTTATGGTTGAGGCAGGTTTGTGGGGTGTAGTAATTTTTCTTTTGTGGCTATCAATCGGATTTATTCTTGCGTTGCCTTTTCCGAGGACAGAAATTGCGCGGTATTGGCAAAGTTTTTTTAAGGGGATGGATTTTGCTTTTCTTCCATACATTGATGCGGAAGATTACAAAAAATAAATTATTAAGTCAAGGTAGCTCTTAGGAGCTACTTTTTTGTTGCGCGTAAAAATTCTTGAGCCTTAACAAAAGCTTGTTCTGGCGAGTTAACATATGTAATGTTTTCGCGTTTGCGCCACCAAGTAAGTTGGCGTCTGGCAAAAGCGTGGATGGCAAATTTTAATTTTTCTTTCATTTCTTGCAGAGATAGCTCGTCTTCTAAATGCTGAGTTATAAATTTATACTCTAATCCAAGATTTTTTAATTTTGCGCCAAAGCCTTGTTTTAGTAAGTCGCTAACTTCATCTATCATGCCCATCTGAAAGCGTTTTTCTAGGGTGTCGTCTATTCTGTTGTATAAGATATCGCGCGGATGGTCAATAAAAATAGTTTTACTTTGCCAATTTGGTGGAGATGATTTTTGTGCTTCGATAAAAGATTTGCCAGTTTGTAGAGTGTAAGCAAGGGCACGTTCAATTCGGGCGGGGTTTTGTTTGTCGATTTTTTGATAAGTTTTTGGGTCGAGTTTTTTTAGTTGGGCGAGTTTTTCTTTAAGAGACATCTCTGTCATTCCTGATGAGGAGGGCGTCAGTTGTTCCTTGGTTGGGGATTTTAGGTAATGACTAGATCCCCGATCTGGAGTGCTTCGCTTCCAGTCAGGGATGATGGAGGCAGTAGGGAATTGGTAGCCCTTTAAAAGTGCTTCTATATATAGACCTGTTCCACCAACTATAATCGGGGTGATGTTTTTGCTGTGGTAAAAGTCAATAACTTTTTTGGCATCATCTATCCAGTTTTTAACAGTGTAATTGAAAGTTAAATCAGCAACATTTATTAAGTAATGTTTTAGTCCGTCAATTTCTACGACTAATCCAGCTGCGTCTTGATATTCAAAAACTTCATGCGCATCGATTGTTGGTTTGGCAGCGCCAATATTTAAGCCTTTGTAAATTGCGCGCGAGTCAGCAGAAATAATCGGGTTGCCAAATTTTTTAGCCAACTCAAAGCCAGTGGAAGTTTTGCCACTGGCAGTAGGACCTGCGATAACTAGGATTGTATTGTGCATAAGTTGCATTTTAGCAAATAAAAAGCCCCTTTTTAAGGGGCATTTAAGTTAGTTGGCGTAATGCTCTTTGTAGCTTTCCGCCAACATTTTGTCGTTTTCTCGCCAATTGCGGCTCCAGAAGTTGATGATAAGGTTACCTGCATCATCGTATCCAGCTCCAGCAATTGGCGGATAGGGATCGTCATAGAAATACGGAAAGTCAATTCCGTCGTCTCCCTCATCGGCGATGGGCATTCTACGGAGAGTGCTGGCGGTTTTGTCACCAAGCCAGCAGTCTGACTCATTCGTCCTCCATGCCCGACGAAGGCGATGACCGTTTTTACCGCCGATTAGCTTGCGATCGCCACGACGATAACGGAGCGTACTGCAACGCTCCCCTCGTTTTTGATTTGCTTGCACTTTCTTCCTCCTATTTTTTAGTTTCGAAAAACTGTTATCCAGCATAACAGAAGAATGCGGTTTGTCAAGGGTTATCGCACGAATTTTACGGTATTATCAATCTGCAATAGTGCCCAAATTACTTTGGCAACTTTCTTAGAGTCGTGGCGCAATAGGTCTCCCCTAGATGCTAAGGGGGCACAAATAAATCTAGCAGGATGTTTTTTGATTTTGTCTATGTCAAAGCTTACGGGTTGAGCGTTTTGTTTTGCATAGGCTTTAACTGCTTCGGGCGAGATTTTTTGATTAGAGAAAACAACAAAATCCAATACTCCAGTGTCACCTAAATACTTTTCAACTTCAAAGACAAAATCTTCAACTGCGAACTCATGAGTTTCGCCGTATTTTGTCATTAAGTTGCAGATATAAACTTTTTTGGCACGAGATTTTTGGATTGCGCCCGAGATCCCGTCCACAATTAAATTAGAAATTACACTACCAAATAAGTCCCCTGGCCCCAAAATAATTAAATCAGCTTGCTTGATTGCTTTTAGCGCTTTGGGATTGGCATTGGCTTTTTTATTAAGGCGTAATTTTTTTATGCGCAAGTTGGCATTGTGCTTGGGAATATCGATATTTGTTTCTCCTTTTATGATTGTTCCGTTTTCGAGCTCTGCCTCTAAGCGCCTGTCTTCTAGGGTGACTGGCAATACTTTTCCTCGTACGTTAAGCATTTTTGCAGCCTCTAGGATGGCCTCTTCGTCTGATTTAGTGATTTCGCGTAGTGCGGTAATAAATAGGTTTCCAAAAGAATGGCCTTTGACAACGCCTTTTCTAAAACGGTATTGGAATAACTCTTTCATCCTTTCTGGAGATTCGGACAAGGCAACAATGCAACGCCTGATATCTCCGGGTGGCAAAACGCCAAATTCATCACGAAGCTCGCCCGTGGAACCACCATCGTCAGTCATATTGACAATCGCTGTAATGTCTAAATCATAATCTTTGAGTCCACGAAGTAATGTATAGAGTCCCGTGCCACCACCCAAGGCAACGATTTTTGGTTTTTTCATATAGATTTTTAGAAGTTGGTAAATACGTTTTTGGTAATTTTTTTGCTAGCTAGGATTTTTTCTAAGTCAGAAAAGATCGGCAGGCTGAGTTTATATTTTTCAATGCGCTTTAGCATAAAGGGCGCAGAGCGCATGCCCTCGCTTATTTTTTTGATTGACTTGTTTGTCGCTAAAGAAATACCAGCTGTGTGATTGAGTGAGTGCGGGCTTAGTCCTGTTGCTAGTAAGTCGCCCAGGCCAGCATTGCCATAAGCTGTTTCGTGTTTGCCGCCAAGGTTTTTTATAATTGTTGCCATCTCATTTGTGGCGCGCGCAACTAATGCACCTTTTTGGTTGTCTCCCCATTTTAGTCCTTCGGCAATTCCAAGTGCAATTGCGTAGATGTTTTTTAGTACTCCTGCCAAAGCCACACCCTGAGTGTCGTCAGAGTATTCTAGGTATAAATTGGTCTTACTAAAAAGATTAGCTAATTTTTTAAAAAGTTCTTTATTTGATGAGCCTACAACTCCAAACCCCGATTGGCCACTTGTTAGTTCTTCTGCAAGCATTGCGCCACCTAAGATTGCGCAGCGATTTTTAGGCAAAAACTCCAACAACACCTCATTCATTGTTTTACTTGACGTTTCTTCTAGGCCTTTGGCCACGGATACAATGGCCGTATGTTTGCCAAGGTATGATTTGGCATCATTTAATACACTTCTAATTGCATCAGATGTAGTGCATAAAAATATAAAGTCTGCCTGCGAAACTGCTTCATTAAAGTCAATTTGATCTTTAACTTTTTTAGGATTTTTATCCCAAAAAGCTACTTGTGTATTTTTGTAAATAAGCTTGCCAATCACCTGTCCAATTTCACCTGCACCTATAATTGTTGTTTTGGTTTTTGTCATATTTTAATCTTATACTCTTTTTGCGCCTTGGCAAATTATTTGCGGATTACTGAAAGTGGTTAACGTGACCTCCAAAAAAAAATTTATTTGGTGCCAAGGTTATAAATTAAACCCCAGATAAAGCTGGGATTTAAAATTGCATTTAGAGCTTTAATGAAAGGCGTGTCGAATTGTGGCTCGACGATTTACGCCGCTAGCTGAAAAGCTTATTCCTTCGCCAGCGCCAATGTCGTTAAATCCACGCCACCAACTTTCAAAGAAAAATCGTCCCGCTAGCTTTTCGCCGTTTCCGCTGAACAATCCTATACTGGGACTACCAGATTGAATTGCGACAGTGATTTCCTCTGCTTCATTTGCCTCTTTGATATTGCCAACAGAAACTCTTAAGCCGGCTTTAAAATTACTACTATAAGCAAAAAACTTTTTTTGCAATTTACCATTGCCATTAAAAATTCTAACTTCACCTGTGCCCCCTACACTATCACCCGTGACTATCTCATCAATACCGTCGCCATCAACATCCCCCGCAGCAACATCAATACCACCCCTAAAGCTTTTATCATAAGCATAAAAACTCTTAATCATTGTGCCATCTGCCTTAAAAGCACGCGCCACTGGAGCAAGCCCTGCCATTGTTCCAGTAATAATTTCGTCAATTCCATCACCATCGATATCTCCTGCGCTCACACGAATACCATATTTGTAGCCTTCAAAATAAGCATAAAAACTATGTAGCAAATTGCCAGAGCGGTCAAATATTTTAACTAGAGGAGTCCCACCTTTGCCTTGGGCTACTACAATTTCATCTAATCCATCCCCATCAATATCTGCTGATGCAATGTCAAGTTCGCCATAAAAATTTGGAAAAGGATTGTCGATTTGGATACTGGCTAAGCTAAAATCTTCATTATAAACTCTAACTTGTGGGCCGTTAAAGCGATGGGCGGATGCGGTGATTATTTCTGGCTCTTCGTCATCATCAAAGTTGCCAGTGGCGACAGAAACAAAAACACCCTGCTGAGTTTTTCCAAATGGTAGAATTTCAAAGTCTTGCTGAGGCGCAAGCACTGGTTTGGAGATTTTTTTAGCCTGATTTAGCGAATAAAAGGCATTAGCTTTTTTGTCTTGTGGAGTTTCCATTTCAAAATGAAGGTGAGGAGGAGTGCTCTCAGCATTGCCTGAATCGCCAAGCCAGCCAATATGCTGACCTGCAACCACGCGGCTTCCTGGCGCAACATCAAAAGTATAGGCATTCATTGCGCCACCACGACCATCGTCGGTTCCAGGCTTATCGTTGTTGATGTGAATGTAATTGTATTTGTAGCCATCATCATCGCGAATAGTGATAGCCCAGCCATAACTAGGCTCTTTCGCAGGCGCAAAAGTCACCACGCCATCGACAGCTGCCACTAGGCGCAACATCTTGGCGCCAAAAATATCAATTGCATGATGAATTCGGCCACCCAATCTGGGTGCATAATAGGTGTTAGAATAATTTGTGTTTCCAATAACTGGAAAAGTAATAGGTCTAATAGTATAGGCTGATGCCGTACTGGTAAAAACAGGCAAGGCAATTAAGGTTGCCAATAAAATACCAAGAAATTTAATGCTTTTCATAATCCCCCTAATTAAAACTGAAATTTACCTTTAAAGTATACCCTTAAAAGGATAAAAAATGCAAAAGTCGCTAGAGCGCAAATTGAAGATTTAATTGCGCTGTGTTAGAATGCGTATTATGACAATAAAATATATATATGAGTGCTCACAAATGGGAAAAGCCAGTAATTGCCGATCCCTTGGAATTGTTTGGAAAAAGCGCACGCAAAAAGGTAAAGGCGCTACTGGGCGTTGTTGGTGCAAGTAGTGTTAGGGCTGATATTGCTCATTTGGACGATGATTTTTTAAGCTGGTTTGTGCCAATGTATACTGCAAGAATTTCAGAAAAAGATAATCCTAAACTTTTTGATGTAAAAAGTACGACAATAGACACTGACACAAAGCAGTATTTTTCATTGTCATTATTTGAGGACGAAAAGCCTATTGGTGGAACTATTTTTTCGATGTCAAACAATCGACTTTCTTTTGTTTATCGTACTTATAATTTTAAGTGGCACGATGATGATTTGCCTGCTAATCCAACTTTATATGCAGAATATTTAGTATGCCGGTATGCATTTGAGGGTGAAAAAGAAGTCATTGTGCACGGCAAAGATAGAAATCCATATGGTATAAATTCTGGAATTGGCTTAGCAATTTTTAAGTTATCAGTTGGCTGTAAGGCATATAAATCAAAAAGCTTTGAATTATCTGAGCTAAATATCGAGAATTTAAATGTTGATACGCTGATTTTGGAGTATCCGGGCGATGATAGTGACTATATTCGCAAGGCGCATTTAGTGGTGTTGCCCGAGAACGAACAAAAATATATTCAAGTCACTAAATACCCCAAGCAACTCGAGGTCGAAGTGCATTATAGGAAGAAATGAAAAAGCGACCGTTGTTGGTCGCTTTGACTTAAAGACTATAATTATGCTTGATCCGCTCCCAGATTTTTAGGGTATGGTTTTTGGGTTGGTCGATGTCTTTAGAATTTACAATGCCGATTTTCATAAAAAATAGCAAGGCATCTAAAGTCATTCCAGTTATAAAAATATATTTTTCTAGGTCGTGTTTTTTGAATTCTCTATAAAGCCTTACTTGTTCTAGGTAGGCAGTATTTTTGCTA
This sequence comes from uncultured Candidatus Saccharibacteria bacterium, assembly GCA_964636735.1. GTDB lineage: Bacteria > Patescibacteriota > UBA1384 > JACPKC01 > JACPKC01 > CAZWUV01. The sequence goes on from CAZWUV010000001.1 coordinate 21,670, forward strand.
TCCGCCAAGGTGGTACTTGTCTCAATCGATGTATTGACTTCTAGTTGTCAATTATTACTACAGGAAAATTTAATTATTTTTTGATTTTTTATTGACAATAATTGCTTTAATGGACGGACTGATTGCTTTGTCTTTGCGATGAATGCATCCATACCAACAGCACGGTCGGCGCTTGCCCGCTAATAGCTCTTCGGTGGCGCGCTCAATATGCTTTTGTCTAGTTTCAGGCAATGCTGGCGAGATAATCCAGCAAATCCACTCGTTGCGCGCTAGGGGAGTAAGACTATTCCATTTAATAAGTAAATCTAAGTTAGATCTTAAAATTTGCTTAAAGTCCGCTGGAATATTGTGGACAACTCCGGATTTGATTTTTATTTTTTTCATAATCAGTATTTACTCGGCCAAGGTTTAAATTATAATAGCACATACTTATATTGAAGCAAAAATCACCGCAAGACAAAAATAAAAGCCACCTCAAGAGTGACTTTATTTAAAATTAAGATTGGTGCCGGGGACAGGAATCGAACCTGCACATCCTTGCGGATACTAGCTCCTAAGGCTAGCGCGTCTGCCTGTTCCGCCACCCCGGCAAATAGGCTAGTTAAAATAACTAAATCTAATTATACCAATTTTTAAGGATTTTTCAATAAGCTGTATCATAAATAAAAAAGACCACTTCATGTGGTCTAAAAATTATCGAACAAAACTATATTGCTCTGAAAACTCTCCATCTAAATAAGAGATGAAGTCGCAGTTTCGATACCGCCAAATAAGTAAATCGCGCTCAAAGTCTTTTGGTAATTTTTCTTCTAAAATCATCCGAATAATTCTGGCGGTGCCTCCATGGGTTACAAGTAAAATTTTACTATGTGGCTCTAGTTCTGAGATAATAGCAAGACTAATTAGAAAATAGCTTACTCGCAAATAAACATCTGCATAGCTTTCACCTCCACTAGGAGTCCGATCATAGAAAAATCCTTCTCGTAGTTCGGGCTTTGAATGCCAATCCCTGCTTTCGTAAAACTTAAACCACGGGAAGTATGCTTTGGCTTGACTTTTGGTCATCCAAGCAACATTGCCAAAATCAATTTCACGGATCCTAGGTTCCATGATAGTACTTTTAGTTACCATTTTTTTTCCAGCATCTTGATACTGAGACTTGATGATATCAAGGGTTTGCACCGTTCGCGCTAAGGGCGAGCAAAAAACAAAATCAAATTGCAGATCGTGCTCTGCCATTTGCTGGCCAGTAATTTGCGCCTGCTCTATGCCAAGCTTGCTAAGGGGTGCGCTTGTCGGGTGAATTTTTTGCAGTTCTTTGCCTTCGGGCGTGTCAGGAATGTATAGCTGACCTTTTTTGACAGCATTTGTTACAGATTGCGCATGGCGTAAAATCGTGAGGTTCACTTTTTGGCTCTCCTAGTTTTTAATTTGCAAAATATGCTAAGCCAGAGCTTACACCAAAAATTGTCATCGTGCAACCCAAGACCTTGATTTGTAAGCTAAAAAGTACTATAATTGCCCTACCTTAAAAATTTGATGGAGGACACGCAAAATGCTTCAGGATAAGAATCGGTTGCTCGCTACAGGGTTGCTTGAAGATAGTTCGAGCGAGAAAATCTTTTTAGCTATTTTGGCAGGCGGAAAAACAGATGCAGAAACACTGCACAATACTGGTCAAGCGCTAAAGGCTTTATTGCCCTATCAAAATAAACCGTTAATAGAGATTGCGATTGATGCCGCTTTAAAAACTAAGTCAAATTTTATTGGCTTAAATTTAGAAATCGAAGTTTATGGTGATAACGAAGTTTTGCGTAATTCTCTGCGCCTAGGCTTAGATGAGGGTGTAAAAATTATTGACACTGCCGATAAAAATACACTGTTTGATGTTTTTGAGCGCGTAATTGACGACAAACCAGATGATGCCTTGATTGTTTTTGTTGCGAGCGATTTGCCATTTTTATCTGAAGAGAGTCTAAGTTCAATTATTCGCGAAACTCGCTACAAAAATGGGATTTATTACCCAGTTATCTCAGAAGAATATGTGCCATGTTATTTGCGTAGCTTAAAAACTTTTAGGAAGCTCAGCGGGGTGTGCTACACTGGGGGGAATGTTGTTGCTGGTAGGGCTAGGTGCTTAAAGTCCGCTGCTCAATATACCCGAGGCTTGATTGCAAGTCGCAAAAATCCTTTAAAAATGGCATACCTTTTTGGCCCAATGATTTTATTTGGCTTTGCCGTGGGGCTTTGGAGGCCAAGTCAAATTGCCGAGAAAATCAGTAAAAAGACCGGGATTAAAATTCGCCCTTTTTGTACGGATGATTGGAGAATGGCGGTCGACATCGATTCTTGGTCGGATTATCAAGCGCTGTCTGCGCCTCATCCATAAAAAATAACTATAAATCTGCCTTACTTGCTAGTTTAAGCATAAGGGCAGATTTTTTTGTTTTACTGGCTTGCCAAATCAACATTTTTTTGATAATCTACCCTCGACTTAGAAAATTAACAGAAAGGTTGGTGGCGCCTAGTGTGCTATGAATGTGTGCAGGGAGAGGAATTTCCGCATCCTGTCAGTTTTTCAATTTTTAATTTAAGAAAATTTTGGCAAAACAATGTCGTTGGACACTATGCTTATTTATTTTTAGATCAGGATAGTAATTTGCATTTGCATTTAAATGATTTATGTTGCTTTAAAAAAGCAAAGGACAATCCAGTTATTAAGTTGCGTGTAGGCGGTTACTTTAAAGAAAGCGCGGTGCTGGGTTCGCAGGATTGGACAATTGACTCTGATTGGCATTGGAGCTTTCGTTTAGTTGATAAATTTGGTGATAGTTTTAGAGTGGATGATATTTGCGATGCTTTAAAAATTATTCAAAATTTTCAGAGTGTAGATATGGCGATGTCGGTATTGTTAGCGCTCGCAAGCAAGAGATGCCAAATAGCGGATGAAACCTATTTGGTCGCAGAAAAGCAAAGTCTTATTGAAAATTTAGAGGCGCAGTTAAAAGAGCAATCTTTAAAGTTGATTCATTCGCAGCAAGATCTTGCTGATTTAAAAAAGCGAGGTTGTTATTGCACCAACGATGACTTGGTAAAGGAAAATAGCGATCTTGCCGGCAAAATAGAAGTGTTAGAAGATACTCTGGAGCAAGCAAACAAGAATTGGCATAATAAGTTTTTGATGACACGGGCAAGCTATCGGCGAAAGTCGGAGCGCGCGCAAAAAGCAATTGATAAAAAGAACAGACAGCTCAAGAGTACTTGGTTGCAACTTCAAGAAGCTCGGCAAAAAATGAAAGCAGTTTCGGATTTTGCAATCCAAAAAATGAAAAAATCTAGATTTAAGACAGATATTTTAGATCTTTTAAAATAAATTTTGTGGGCTAATAAAATTGCTCGTAAAAATTTACAAATGGCATACCCGCAAGGTATGCCATTTTTCTTTGTTTGCGCTGAGTACTTGAAGCTTTTTAGGCCACCAATTTTTCAGCATGCTTGTAAAGCTCTTCTTTGCTTATAAGTCCAACAGTTTGGCTTGCCGGCTTGCCATCTTTAAAATAAATTACAGTTGGAATGCTCATAATACCGTATTGTCCTTGCAAAGCAGCTTCTTCGTCAACATTTACTTTGACAAATTTTGCCCTTCCTTCCATTTCTTTAGAAGCTTCATCATAAATTGGCGCCATTGCCAAACATGGACCACACCATGGTGCCCAAAAATCTACAATAACGGGCATTTCGGCAGAAGCATCCAAAACTTCTTTTTGAAAGTTGTCTTTGGTGACAGATTGTACTTGGCTCATTTTTCTCCTTATTATTTTTAGTTGTTATAGGTGTATGTTTTTGGATTCTTGGAGTTTTTTGCAAGAAACTATTATCCGCATTTGGAATATCCACATACGCACGTTGCGCACCCTTCTTGCATAAGTAACATATTTCCACATTCGGGGCAAATTGGCGCACTACCTAGCTTGGCAATATCGAGCATGCTAGTTGGGCTAGTTGCTTGAGCAGAGGCGGTATTCGACTGGGATAAGTTTTGCTTGGCGCTAGCAGTTGCAGTTAGTTCTTTTTCTTCGAATGTTAATTTTAGCTCTGGTTGTGGTGTGCCAATATGGCGCGCTAAAATTCCTGCCAAGGCGTCGGGGATTGATAGGACCAGGTTGCCTTCGCTCCAAATTGGATTTGGCCCACGAATACCTTTTAGCTGACTCACAACCTCTTCGGCCGAAACTCCACTTCGCAGGCTAAGTGAAATTAGTCGTGAGATCGCTTCTGTTTTAGCAGCAAAAAATCCACCAGTTTTGCCAAGAGTTGTAAAAATCTCATAAGGCCGACCTTCTTCGTCGCTATTGATGATGACATACATGCTTCCATAAGCTGTGTTGGTTTTGTAGGTGGTGCCTTGCATAACCTCGGGTCGCTTGCGTGGCATAATGCCATAGGCTTGTTGCTCAGCCATTTCTTCAGTTTCGTTGTCTTTTTTGACATTTAGAACCTGAAGGTCTCTGGATCCATCACGATAAACAGTGCCTCCTTTGCAACCCAAGTCATACATCAAGCGATATAGTTCGCCAACTTGTTCTTTGGTGTATTCATTGGGCACATTGCAGGTTTTGGAGATTGACGAATCTATCCAGCGTTGAATTGTTGCCTGCACACTAATATGCTCTTCGGGGCTTAAATCCATTGCAGTTACAAAGTAATCTGGTAATTCTTCGCCTGGATGCTCGTTAACCCACTTTTCGTAAATTTCTACAGATTCTTTATGGGTTCCCAGCCTAGATGTTCTTTCGTATGTCCAGTAATAAAATGGTTCAATGCCAGTTGATGTGCCGACCATTGTGCCAATTGTACCATTTGGAGCTTGAGTATTTAAAGTAACATTGCGAAGACCGTTTTCTTTAATGAGGGTACGGATTTCTTCTGGCAGGGTTTTAATGAAGCCTGTTTCTAAGTGCTTATTGGCTTGGAATTTAGAAAACGAACCTTTTTCTTTGGCAATTTCTGTGCTCATTCTATAGGCCTCGCATGTGAAAAATTCGTAAAGTTTATCCAGAAAATGATTGCCTTTTGCACTACCATATCGAAGACCAAGCTTAACCATCATCTCGGCGACTCCCATTGTATTTAAGCCAACTCGTCGCTCTCCATGTTGTTGTTTTTTATTCTCTTCAAAAAAGTATGGTGTTGCATCTATGACATTATCCAAAAACCGAACAGCAGTTCGAATTGACTCACGTAAGTCATCCCAGGCTACATCGCCAGCATCTTCGTTAACAAATTTAGCAAGGTTAATTGCGCCCAGATTGCAAACTCCCCAAGCGGGCAAGCCTTGTTCGCCACAAGGATTAGTGCAAGTAATTGGCGCAAAGTAACTTGACGGACTTAGCTTGTTATATCTGTCAATAAAAAATAGTCCTGGCTCGGCTGATGCCCAAGCGCTTTCGACAATTTTATCCCATAAATCGCGCGCCTTGACTGTTTTATATATTTTAACTTTTTTGCCAGCGTCCAGCCATTTTTGCAAATTACCATCCCAAACAGCATCGTAGTCTTTGTCTTTTTTGTCAGGAAAAATTAAATTCCAATCACCGTCATTTTTGACTGCCTCCATAAAATCATCAGTTATGCCGACGCTAATGTTGGCATTGGTGATTTTGCCCATATCTGTTTTTGATGAAATAAAATCTTCAATATCTGGGTGCCAAATATTAGTGATAAGCATGAGTGCGCCACGACGTGATCCGCCTTGCTCGATAAGTCCGGTAACAAAACTATAAAGCGAACCCCAGCTAGTTGACCCAGAAGACCGGCCATTGACACCCTTTACATAATCATAGCGCGGACGCAGACTCGACAAATTTATACCAACTCCACCACCACGACTCATGATTTCTGCCATTCTAGATAAGCAATCAAAAATTCCACCGCGAGAATCATGCGGACTTGGTATTACATAGCAATTATAGTAAGTCAAAGCTTGCTTTGTGCCAGCACCAGTTAAAATTCTGCCAGCAGGAACAAACTTAAAATCTTCCATTGCTTGCAAGAATTTTGTTTCCCATTCAGCACGCTTTTTAGGAGATTTTTCAACTGAGGCAATCCCTTTTGCGATGCGAGTATGCATTTCTTGAGGGTCGGTTTCAAGGGGTTTATCGACGTGCTCGATTTCTCTGGTGATTTCTTCGCCATCCATGCGAAGCTTTACAGTAACTTGACTTCCAGATTTTTTAGTAACAGTTCCGACTTCGCGCTGGCCAGTTTTTAAGTCAACGCAAATCATTACAGTGTCGCCAATAGCTAAAGATTCTTTTGTGCCATCTTTGAGTGCGTATCTATCTAAAAAGATTTTATAGCCAATTTCGGAAAGTTTGTTGATGGTTGTTGTTTTGGGGTCGTATTTTTGGATGCTCTTTGGCATTCCTCCTCCTAATTTATGCCAATTATTTTTAGTTTTAAAAACTTTGCACTAGTTTTTTGTTGCGCCCGTCATAGATTCAAGTTCAGCTTGAAAACTATCGACATCGTCAAATGATCTATGAACAGAAGCAAAACGAAGGTATGCGATTGGATCAATATCGCGCAAATGCTTTAAAACTTGCTTGCCAATGTGGATAGATTTAACTTTGTCCTTGCATTCTCTATAGAGCTCTCGCTCTATTTCATTTGCGATTAAATCTATTTTTTCTAAGACCAACGGGCGTTTTTGTCCAGCAAGTTCAATGCCTTTCAATAATTTATTTTTAGAAAAGGGCTGACGAGTGCCATCACGTTTTACCACCATTAAATGAACGACTTCGATGCGCTCAAAAGTAGTAAAGCGGAATTGGCACGCCAGACATTCGCGGCGCCTACGGATTGCTCGATCGTCTTCACGACTATCAATTACCTTGGTGCCGCCCTTTTCGCATTCTGGGCAAACCATGTTATTTTGTTTGGGATAAGTTATCTACGGGTTTGTAGGTGTGGGGGTGCGAGTTTTGCAATGGCCATGTTGCAATATTCAACTGAGCATAATTTAACGTAATTTGTTACACTCTCTTGCGTACTTATACGTAGTTATACACAAGATGTTGTTACTATTTACCCTTACTAATACTATATATTGTGTTTTTGGATTTGTCACTGTGGAAAACTAGTTTTTAGTATAGCGAAGCAATCTCTCAAATAGATTGCCACGTCCTGACGGACTCGCAATGACGTACTAAATCACTATAACCCTACAGCTCTAGCGCCCTAAGGCTTCTGGTAGCTAGTAGTTAGTAGCTAGCTGTAATCACATACGTCATCACTGTCGAATAATTCCCTGCTGGTGTATCTGACGCAATATTTGCAATATATGTTGCGGTGTAGGTGGTTGGCATAGATGGTGTGCTAGATGATGCAATTGTTGCACCAGCTAAATTAAATGAAAAAGTATTAGCGGTGTTGTAATTTGTACTTACACTTCCTACTCCACCACTAGCATCTGCTCCTACATCTGGATTTGTATTATATTGTATTGTGTTTCCACTGCCAGAATAAGTTCCTCCTATATCTGCCCCATTTAAATATATGTCCATATTTGTAGCGCCTCTTAAAACTACGGCTACATGTTGCCAATCACTATGGTTAAAAATTGAAGAAATACCAGAGACAGATTTGGTTCTTCTAGTTGTCGTATTATACGATCCGCCATCTCCGTATAGAGTAGTAATAGAGTCGCCATTTAAAATTCTAAGCTGTACCCCACGGTATTGATCAGTTTGAAAATTTGTAGATATTATGCCGTTAAGAGTATCGTTAACTTTATTTTTTTTGACCCAAGCAGATACTGTGATTGGCAAAGCTGTTTTGTAGGTAGAAGAATGAGGAATATTGATAAAGTCATCTATACCATCAAAATAAATTCCTCCGCCGAATTTACCAATAACTCTAGTAGGACCATTTGCAAGAGTTCCATGATTATTATTGCCAGAGCTATTCAGAGCAATATCTCCGTCTTCTTCATCAAATTTACAATGA
>CAZWUV010000002.1:0-26612 GCA_964636735.1 uncultured Candidatus Saccharibacteria bacterium
TTGAAAATATTGAGTTTGTCGGCAATAATCACGCAGTCTCCTTGAATGCAGGCTCAGCAGAAAACTCATTTATTGAATCAAATTTTGTCGACAATGATATGGATATTGTCTCCAAATCAACAAGTATCAATAAATTGATTAACAGCAATTTTTTGATTACAAATCTTGATCAACAAAATGATGGTTCTCTAGAGATTTATAATTCTTTCCGTGGCAAAGTATTGTATAATTCAGATCCAATTCCTAATGCTGAGATAAGTGTTAAAAATGCTAAAAACGAGAGTGTTGTCAGTTTGATTTCCCAAGAAGACGGATTGACAGACTTTTCAGATCCAACCCTTGTTACCGTTATTCCAAGTGGCGGTCCCTATGCATTTACTGCTGGTGGCATTAACCCGTTGCAATTTACTGTAAGCGTAGATGAATATAATCTTTTAGAGTATGATTTTTCAATAAAAGAGCCATTCGAAACAGTAGTGCTATCCCTAACAAAGCCTTCTGATCTTCCAGAAGAACCTGATGATGGCGGCGGTGTTGGTGGTGGTGAAGATGATGATAAGGACACTGACAGTGATGGCGCCGATAATGGCGATACTGACAGCGACGATACTGACAACAACAGCACTGACGATGACGACAATGCGACAGTTAAGCCAAGCAAGCCAGATAAGCCAACTTCTTCCCCAGACAAAGACATCTCTTCATCAGATGCTAAAGGAGATATAGTCACTCTTCCTGCACAACCTGTTCCTTCCGGAAGCAATGCTGGCTTGGCTGAGAGCGATAATTTGGACCAACTGCTCATAGTTTTGCTGTTTGCGTCTTTACTGTTTCTTCTTTTTAAAAAGCATAAAGACAAAGAAATGGAAGCAGAAGACTTAAAAAACAAGCCATCTAAGCCAAAAGCTAAAAAAAGAAAAAACTAAACTTTTTCTTTTTAAGTGTCTTATTTGCTATAATAGTTTTATGGCAGAAACAACCGCTCAAAAATCTGAATCAAATCAAGCAGCACGCCCCGCACGACGAGTCTTGATTGCCTGGGAAGCTCCAGAGTTCCGTAAATTCAAAAAAGACATCAAATGGCTTATTGGAATTATTGCCGTTGTAGTAATTTTGGGTGCTTTTTTTGCTTGGCAACGTAATTGGTCTGCCCTTGCTGTAACAGTGGCAGGAGCGCTAGTTTTTTATATGTACGGACAGCGCGACCCTAGAGTAATTCGCTACTCAATTGATGCCGAGGGATTTCATCGTGGTGAGCAATTAGTTGACTGGAATGACTTAAAATCTTTTTGGATTAGTGAATCTAGCGAAGGCGCCACACTTTACCTAGAAACAACCGCACGCTTTATAAATTTTGAAAAAATCGACCTCGAAAATGTTGGTTTGGCGGATTTGCGTCGTACTCTAAGTGCTCGTTTACCGCAAAGCAAAACCCAAAGCGAAGACCTTTTTGACAGGATTTCAAGAATAATCAAGTTCTAAAATCGGGTTTAGGTAATATGTGCTTGCCTTGCTAGCTTTGGCTTTTCGTGCTAAAATGAAAGCAATTATGGAACAAACACCAAAGCAACAAATTATCGATTTAATCAAGAAATCTAAGAATATTTTGGTGTTTAGTCATGAAAACCCTGATGGCGATGCAATTGGTTCTAGCCTTGCCCTAACGCTTGCTCTTAATAAGCTTGGCAAGAGCACAAGCTTTGTTTGCGCAGACACTATTTCTGATACTTTTAAGTTTTTGCCTCATTTAGATAAAATTATCGCAGAGCCAAAAGCTGGCGACCAATTTACAATTACTCTGGATACAGCCGACGCAAAGATTACAAAACTGGGTTACAAAAATTATCCAACTGACAATAAATTAAAGATTGTTATTGAGACAAAAAACAGTCAACTAACTAAAGATCAGGTGTCTTTTGAAGGTGGCGCTAAGCCGGATTTGATTATTGTTTTGGACTCTAGCGAAATCGAGCGAATTGGTAGGCTTTACGAGGAACACACAGCTTTGTTTTACGAAACTCCAGTTGTAAACATCGACCACCATCCCGGAAACGATAATTTTGGCAAAGTAAACTGGGTTGACTTGACTGCCACAAGTACGGCGGAGATTATGGTGTCTTTAATCGAATCGCTATCATCAATTGCCTCTCAAGACAAAAAATCGCCTGTCAATTTAATTGACGAAGATATTGCAACTTTATTATTAACGGGATTAACAACAGATACGGGTAGCTTCCAAAACACCAACACGACGCCAAAAGCATTTACAGTCGCTGCTCAGCTTGTAGCCGCAGGCGCGCGTCAGCAAGAAATTGTTAAAAATATTTATAAGACTAAAAAATTTACCACTTTAAAGCTTTGGGGGAAGGCTCTAGAAAGATTGCGCCTAGAGAGCGAGAATAGATTTGCATGGGCTTACCTGACAAAAGAAGATTTTAGTTTGATTGGTGCAGGCGAGTCAGAGAATGCAGGTGTAATTGACGAGTTTTTAAAGAGCGTGCCAGATATTGATTTTGCCCTGCTTTTAACCGAGAAAAAGGGAAGTCTGTATGGTAGCTTGCGCAGTACTCAGCCTAAAACTTCGGTAGAGGAAATCGCCAAGATTTTTGGAGGCGGAGGACACAAAATGGCAGCAGCTTTTAAGCTTGAAAATGGTAGTTTTGAAAAAGACAGCCTAGGCATTATTGACCAAATTAAAGATTTTCAGCAAAAACGTTATGCTCAAGAAAATAATTTAGAACCTACCAGCTCTAATATTGACTCTTATCTACCAGATTACGTTTAGTTTGTGCTTTTAAAAAGCTTGTTACGACTTTTTAATCTTTCTCTTGAAAAATTTTACTTTCTCTGTTATGCTTATTGATGTTAATATAAAAAAATAAAAATTATGGCAGAAAAAACTACCAAGAAAACTACTAAAAAAGCAGCAAAGAAGCCAGCTTCCACCAAGAAAGCTAGCAAAAAGACTCTTCTTGATCAGTACAAAACTCACAAAAACGATACTGGTTCTACAGAAGTTCAAATCGCTCAATTGTCTGATCAAATCAACGAGTTGAACGGTCATCTTAAAAAGCACCACAAAGACAATGATTCTCGCTTGGGATTATTGCTTAAGGTAAATAAGCGTCGCAAACTGCTAAATTATTTGGCAACAAATAATCAAAGCAAATACGCTAAGCTGATCAAGGATTTGAAACTTAGAAAATAAGCTCTATAGATTGGCGTGGAAACACGCCAATCTTTATTGATTAACAATTTAATTTGTGGCGGATTGAAGCAAGAGAAAGTCTCATTAAAATTTTAGTGACGCGCTCTCTTGTTTTAACTCAGTTGAGAGTTATAATCTTGCCACCAGAAAGGAATTTATGAACCAGAAAAAAACATTCCAAACCGAGTTTGGTGGTAAAACTTTTACCCTAGAAACAGGCGTGTTGGCGCCTCGCGCTGATGCAGCTGTTAAAGTTCAATACGGAGAAACTGTAGTTTTGGTAACTGCAGTTGTTGGCAAAGAGCCACGTGAAGGCGTAGACTTTTTGCCACTTATGGTGGATTACGAAGAGCGTATGTACGCTGCTGGCAAAATCAGCGGTAGTCGTTTTATCAAGCGCGAAGGTCGTCCAAGCGAAACCGCAATTTTAAATGCTCGTTTGATTGACCGTCCAATTCGACCACTTTTTCCTAAAGGTTATCATAACGATATTCAGGTGATTGCTACAGTTTTATCTATAGATGGTGAAAATGACCCAGATATTCCTGCAATGATTGGTGCTTCGGCCGCCCTAATGCTTACTGATGCGCCATTTGAAGGTCCAATTGCTGGCGCTAGAATTGGCTTAATTGATGGTAATTTTATTGTTAATCCTACTTTTGGCGAGCAAGATACCAGCGAGTTAGATTTAGTTGTATCTGCAACATCAGACAGAGTAATGATGCTTGAGGCAGGTGCAAATGAGCTTCCAGAGGATAAAGTTCTAGAAGCAATTCAATTTGCCCAGCAATCCATGGTGCCTGTTTTTGAGCTAATCAATAAAATGAGTGTCGAACTTAAGCCAGAGCGTGCATCTTACGAAAAAGTACAATCAGAAGTTGCAGGCAAAGTTAAAGAATATGCTGGCGCAAAAATTAGCGAAGCACTAGCGCAAGAAAAGACCCAGCAAAAAGCCCAACTTGATGAATTGCTTCACGAAACTTTGCATCATTTTGAAGGTACATTTAAGCAGAGTGAAATCGCCAATAATTTTGAAACTTTAGTTCAAAAAGAGTCGCGAAATTTGATTTTAAATCAAGGCAAGCGTCCAGATGGTCGCGCTGATGATGAAATCCGTCCAATTAGTGCTGAGGTAAGCGTAGTGCCACGCACTCACGGAAGCGGATTGTTTAACCGTGGAGAGACACAAGTTCTTTCTGTGGTGACTTTAGGTGGCCCAGGTGAAGAGCAAATGATTGATGTTATGGAAGGCGAGGGCGAAAAACGCTTTATGCATCATTACAACTTCCCGCCGTTTTCTGTTGGTGAAGCTTCACCGCTTCGTGGTACTAGTCGTCGAGAAATTGGCCATGGTGCTCTAGCAGAGCGCGGAGTTACCCCAGTTCTTCCTAAAAAAGAAGATTTTCCATATATTATTCGTGTTGTGTCTGAAGTTTTATCATCTAACGGCTCAAGCTCAATGGCGTCAACTTGCGGTACAATTCTTGCTTTGATGGACGCTGGCGTGCCAATCAAGGCTCCAGTTGCTGGTATTGCAATTGGTCTTGTCACTGCCGAAGATTACAATGAAAACGAAAATGCTAAGTACCAGCTATTAACTGACATTCAAGGTATTGAAGATTTTGGTGGCGACATGGACTTTAAGGTAACTGGAACATCAAGTGGTATTACAGCTATTCAGCTAGATATTAAGGTCAAAGGTTTAACGCACCAGATTATTTCTGAGTCACTACAGAGAGCCAAAGTTGCTCGCATGCAAATTTTAGAGAAAATGATTGCCCTGATTGACGCTCCAAAAGCCGAGCTTTCTCCATATGCGCCAAGAGTTATCTCGCTAAAAATCGATCCAAAGAAAATTGGTGAAGTTATTGGACCAGGAGGCAAAAACATCAACGCAATTATTGAAAATGCTGGCGGAAAAGATGTAACAAATATCAATATTGATGAAGATGGTTTGGTATCTATCACTTCGCACGATGCTTCCAAGGCGCAACTTGCCAAGCAAACAATCGAGGATATGACCGTTGATGTAGAGCTTGGTAAGGTTTATGACGGTAAAGTTGTTAACATTCAAAAAGACAGAATGTCTGGTAAAGAAATCGGCGCAATTGTTGAGTTTTTGGGTGGTCGCGATGGTAAGGTTCACATTTCGCAAATCTCACAGGAGCGAATTGATACTGTTTCTAGCAAGGTAAAAGTTGGCGATGCAGTCAAGGTAAAAGTTGTTGCCATTGATCCAGATAGGGGCAGAATTTCACTTTCAATGAAGGACGCTAAATAGTTTTAGCGGATTGTCATGAAGGAAAACAGCAATAACGAGAGAGTCTATAGAATGCCTTTCGCAAAAGTTTATCCGCTGTATGTTCAAAAGGTGGAGAGGAAGGGGCGCACCAAAGACGAGCTGGACAAAGTTATATTTTGGCTAACAGGTTATGACCAAAAGTCGATTAAAAAGCACTTAGATAGAGAAACTAATTTTGGAACTTTTTTTGCTGAGGCAAATTTAAACCCAAATGCATCTAAAATTTCAGGTGTAATTTGTGGCATTCACATAGAAGAAATTAAAGACAAGTTGGTGCAAAAAGTTAGATACTTGGATAAACTAGTTGATGAATTGGCAAAAGGTAAGGCAATAGAGAAGATTTTGCGAGAATAAAACTTCCAGATTTGGATTATTACTGTTTCTAATTCTGCGGTGCTCGCTAAGCGTCAAATTAAATCATTTTCTATTGACAAATCCTGTGTTTTGAGCTATAGTATGGAGTATATTGATAAGTACTCTATCAACCCTAAAATGACAAGTTCATGTTTGCGAACTTTCTAATTATTAACTAATCATACAGCGCAAAATGCGCCGTATTTAAGTACTAAATCAAAAGGAGAAATATGTTAACTGCGTATCACGCAGGCGGAGACGAAAAAGGTTCTAAATCCGCTAAACCTCGATCTACTAACTCGAGAAATTCAAGAAATAATAGGCAAAAATCTCAAAACCATCAGAATAGAAATTTTCGCAGTAGCGATTCTTTTAGTGCAAAAGGTCAATCTAGAAATACTGATCAAGCTAGTCGTTCTGGTGGTCGTCAGTCTTTTGGTCGCAATATGCGTCCGCCAAAAAAGAAAATGCAACAACGCCCAGAAACTCCAGGAATTAAAATCAAGGGCGAGACAGCGCCAACAAGAAGCGTAAAAATTCGTCCACCCCAAAATAAACTCCGAGTTATTCCGCTAGGAGGCATGGGGGAAATCGGTATGAATATGACTGCTTTTGAGTTTGGCAATGATATTATTGTTATTGATGCTGGTGGACTTTTTCCATCAGAAGATATGCTTGGAATTGATTTAGTTATTCCGGACATTTCTTATTTAGTTGAAAATCGTTCTCGTGTACGAGCAATGATTTTTACTCATGGCCATGAAGATCACATTTCAGCAATTCCTTATATTTATCCTCGTTTGGCTGGCATGCCAATGTACGCTTTGCCACTTACAGCAGGCTTAATCGAAGCTAAATTTAAAGAGTTTAATATTCAAGACAAAGTAAATGTTGTTAAGGCACGTGATACTTTGCATTTTGGTAATTTTAAGGTGGATTTGTTTACGCTAACTCACTCTATTCCTGATAATGTTGGTTTGGCAATTCACACCCCAGAAGGCTTGATTGCCTACACTACTGACTGGAAATTTGACCATACGCCTGTTTGGGGTGAGCCTTCGGACTTTGCAAAGCTTTTGCAAATGAGCAAGCAAGGCGTGTTGCTTCATATGAGCGACTCAACTAACGCCGAAAAGCCTGGTTATACCATTTCGGAAAGAGTTGTTGGTCAAGAGCTAGAGAAAATTATTAAAAACAAAACACACGGCAGAATTATCATTAGTATGTTTGGTTCGATGATTAACCGTATTCAAATGGCAATCAATTCGTCGGCAAAATATGGTCGCAAGATTGCTTGTTCGGGTCGGTCGATTGAAAATAACGTTAAGCGCGCTATTGAGCTTGGTTATGTAAATGCGCCAAAAGACATCTTCGTAGATATTCGCAAAATCAACTCTATTCCAGACAACAAACTGACAATTCTATGTACTGGTTCGCAAGGAGAAGAGTTCTCTGCCTTAGTTAGAATGGCATCTGGTCAACACCGTCAAGTAAAACTCAAGAAAGGCGATACGGTTGTGATTTCTGCTAGTGCTATTCCAGGAAACGAGCATGCAATTCATGCAACAATCGACAACTTGTTTAGACAGGGCGCAGATGTTATTAGCTCTAAAGAGCTAGACATTCATACATCTGGACACGCTAAGCAAGAAGAGCTTAAAATGATGATTGCGCTTCTAAAGCCAAAGTATTTTTATCCTTTGCATGGTGAGTATCGTCACTTAAAAGCGCACGCCAAGCTGGCAATTGAAGTTGGCGTTGAGCCTAAAAACATTTTTGTCGGAGAAAACGGTAGCGTCCTTGAGATTGAAAAAGGTGTTGCTAAATGGGGCGAGAAAATTTTGGCAAACTATGTTTTGATCGATGGACTTGGTATTGGCGATGTAGGCGATATTGTTCTTCGTGATAGAAAAGCAATGGCAGAAGAAGGCATTTTTGTGATTATTTTGACTGTCGACAAGAAAAAGGGCACAATGGTTTCGAGTCCAGATATTATCTCTCGCGGATTTGTTTATATGCGCGCAGCAGAAGAGCTAATCCACAAAGCAAGGCAAGAAATCAAAGATCTGTTTGCTCGTCATAGCAAAAATGGCCCAACTGATTGGGAATACGTAAAGCGCGCAATTCGCGACGAGCTAGGACAGTTTTTGTATGATTATACGCAGCGAAGGCCGATGGTTATTCCGGTGATTATAGAGGTCTAAAGAGGGGCATTAGGAGCTATAGGAGTATTAGAGGGTAGAAGTAAAACAAAAAACACCGTATGGTGTTTTTTGTTTTGTTGATTAAAAATTTGTGGCGGACCCGACCGGATTCGAACCGGCGATCTCCTCCGTGACAGGGAGGCGTGATAGGCCTCTTCACTACGGGTCCAGAGGCAACAAAAATTTAAGGGAACTTATCCCAAAAACTAATTTAATTATATGTGAAAATGGCAAAAAGTCAATAAAACAGGTTGCTAAGGCACTGATGAGCGCAAGGGAAATACCAATCACGCAATACTAGGCAGTAGTATTTTTTAATTTTTTGTGGTATTTTCAGGTGTAGTTGCAACTTAAAAAGGAGGAATTATGGAGTTAGTATGTTTGGAATCGCCCTATGCAGGCGATATAGAGCGCAATGTTAAATATGCGCGAGCTTGTATGCTTGATTGTCTAAAACGTGGCGAGGCGCCATTTGCCAGCCACTTACTTTATACTCAAGAGGGGATTTTGCGCGACGATATTCCTGCCGAGAGGTCTCTTGGGATTGTAGCGGGTCAAGATTGGGCAAAAGTTGCTACAAAAAGCGTGTTTTATATTGACTTGGGTGTTTCGTGTGGCATGGTACTTGGTTTTCAATACGCTAAACATTTTAAGCGAAAGATAGAGTTTAGAAGCTTGCCAGATTGGCAAAGATTTTTACCTACAAAATTTCCGCAAGGGGTTATGAGTCCTTTGTATTTAATTGACTACTTTGACTAAGTATAACCCCGTATGGGGTTTTTATTTTGCAAAAATTTATAGCGCTGGGTACAATTATTTTATAAGGGGGAATATGGATTTTCGGTTTCAAATTCCAGAAGGCGAGCTCGAGTTTTTGACTGCACGTTCATCAGGGGCTGGCGGACAAAATGTTAATAAGCGCGAAACAAAAGTTATGGTTCGGTGGGATTTTGCAGGGTCAAATAGCTTGGACGACTCGCAAAAACAGTTAATCAGCACCAAGCTTGCTAATCGAATCAATGATGAAGGTAAGTTATTTGCGTCAGATGAGAGAGAGCGTTCGCAATCCCAAAATAAAAAGGGTGCCGTTGAGATTTTGGAAGAGTTGGTAAATTTTGCCTTAAATCCAGAAGTTGAGCGAGTATCAACCAAAATTCCCTCAAGAGCTCGAGAGGAACGCTTAAAAAATAAGCACTATAAATCGCGTAAAAAATCTTTTCGAAAAAGCCTAGAAAACTTAGACGCAGATTAGTTGTAGTTTTGCGCTGAAAAATTTGTGATATAATAATTTTATGAATAAATCTACAAAATCTTTATTGTTGATAGTTGCGGGTGTTTTGGTGGTATTGCTGGCGATTTTTTATTTTGTAATTTATCGAGGTACTTTAAATATCAATGTTTCCGAGGCTGGGGCAACGATTATTGTTGATGATAAAGTCTACGGCGAAAGCTTTAATCGCAGGGTGCTTGCCGGCAATCACCAGGTTAGAATTGAAAAAAGTGGCTTTGTGACTTTTGACGAAACAGTCAAAATTGACATTTTAAAGACACGTGATATTAGTGTTGCTTTGCGACCTAGTCCTGTTGCGAAAATTATTCAAGAAGGACAAATAGATTTTGCCAAGCTTGATGAATCTCGTCAAACACTTGTTTTTGTCAATAAGCAAGACGGACAAGCTTATAGAGCATCGATTGGTTTAGACGAGCCAGTTACAGATAGCATTTCTGATTCTCAGTTTATTGGCGCAGATGATTTTGTATGGTCGCCAGATAAATTATTAGCATTTTTTACTAAAAACAATACCGTTAACCAGATCAACTTTAGGCGTATCAATTTGGTAGCCCAGCAAGTTATTCCTTGGCCAGAGGGAACAAAATCAATTGACTGGAAGCCAGATAATTCAGCAATTGCTTACTATTTTGCGCCTTTAACTGACGACCCCCAAGAAGTAATCATTAACATCAATCAGGTGCAAACAGAGCGTGTGTTTACTCCGGTGCGCGACGAAAGGTCTTTGATTATTGCAGATATTAACAACTTGGAATACAATCGAGTTTTTGACTTTAAGGCAACTTCAATCACCAATCCTACAATTAGCTGGTCTCCAGACGGACAAAGAATTCTAGTTCAAGACTCCAAGTTGCATATTTTTAATCCTGCTATTCGCGAACAGATTGAAAGTATTGAAATGGAGGACGAGGTAGCGGACGCGCGCTGGCTGGATAATTCCTCGATTATCTACCAGAACAAACTGGGAGCGTTAAAGATTATTAGCCTTGATGGTAGTGTGGTGGATACAGGTGTTTCGGCATCTTTTCAAAACATTGCTTTTGCGGATGACTACTTGATTATTTCTTCTTTGGAGGGAAGTAGAGTTGTATTTTCTAAAGTTAGCTTGAGTGATTTTTCAAAAACAGATTTTTTACTAGAGAATACTTTTGGCGCCTTGCCAACAAATTTGATTGTAGTTGGTGAAAATCTTTACTTTACACAAAGCGGTACTTTTTACGGCATGCGCTTAGATGATGGCAGGTATAATTTTTAGAGAATAGAGAATAGAGAATAGAGTCCCACTTAGCGGGACATATAATAATCATCGCGAAGCCCTGCCTGCCGGCAGGCAGGGATACAATTTCTATATTCTAAATTCTACATTCTAAATACTTGTAACTTTTGGAGGGCAATGTCTAAATTTCTTAAAAGCAACTTGAGTAACCCTAGCTCCCAATTCAGCACCATATAGATTACGCTAACTCTAAGACTTGATTCTAAATTTTAGATTTTTGATTAAATCTTGTTTAAGTGCTTGATTAATTTGTTGCCTTAAATCTTCTTTTTTGGGTTCATAAAAAGAGCGGGCGCTATGGCTTTCCGCTTCTATATTTAAAACACCAGAACGATAAGAGACAGGCGTTAAATCATCTGGCAAGGCTTTTTTGCTCTCTAAGATAATACTTGTTGCATTTAATTGTTTTCCCAAATTGTGTCTGTTGGCAAAAGCCTTTAAATAGTCGTGCATAAGTTAGAAGCTAGAATTTAGTATATAGTATATAGAAATAGAGTGACCTTTGGTCACAAATTATAGGGCACAATAAAAACCAAGTATTTCAAGTGTAATTTTTAAATTGGCTGTAGAACACCTTTTCTGTCACACGATATAATAAACTGGTCAAGGCGCAGGATATATTCTCTATTTTGTATTTTACATTCCGCATTCTTATTCGTATAGATCCTACTCAAGAATTACTGGTTAAAACTCTAAGATATTGAAATTATTTTTAATCTCACTCCCAATTACAGCAGAGTCGGTGCAAGTTGTTATTGAGGGATAGTTGCTCATTAAGTCAAACAGGGAATTGCTACGCTCTACATCAAGCTCAGAGAAGATATCATCTAGGAGTAGTATTGGGCGCTGGCTTTTTAGTTTTGTCTGCAGAAAATCAATTTCAGCGCGCTTTAGTGCAAGCAAAAAGGTGCGTTGCTCACCGCGTGATGCTGTAGTTGCAAGTTTTCGCCCACTAATTAAAAGCAAAATATCATCGCGATGTGGTCCCAAAGAGGTGAGTCCTAGAATTTTATCTTTTTGAAAATTGTTTTGAAGGATGTTTTGCCAGTCATCGTTGGATTTAATTGTCGGACGATAAATTGCCTTGACTTTTTGAGGTTTTGCGCTTTGGCTGGCTTGACCATAATAATCATTTAAAAATTCACTAATAAACAAAATAAAAGCCTCTCTTTTTTGGACGATTTGCTCGCCTACTCCTATAAGCTGTGTATCCCAAGGCGCAATTTCTGCATAATTGCTAACGCTTTGTAGGGCGCTGTTGCGTTGTTTGAGCAGGTGGCGGTATAGATTTAAATTATCAATGTGAGTTGGGTCAATGCCACCGATTACCATGTCAACGTATTGGCGTCGATTTCTTGGCGAGCCAATAATTATCTCGATTAGCTCTGGCGCAAACAAAACAAGGGGAATATTGCCGATGAATTTTGAAGCTTGGAGTTTATTTTTGTTGACATTTAGTTGTTTGGTGCGGGTTTTTTTGGAATAAGTTGCTTTTAGGTCGTTGCCCTTGAATTTGCCTTCGAGCCTAAAAAAATCTTCTCCCCAGGTAACTAGATCTAGATCGTAATTACTGCGGTAGGATTTTGTATAGTTAAGATAATAAATTGCTTCTAGGAGTGAAGTTTTGCCTGCGCCATTTTTACCAATAATCAAATCTTTGCCAGTAAAGTTAAGCAGGGCATTTTTGTGAGAGCGAAAATTAGTTAGAGCTAAAGTTAACATACTTTTAATTTACACACAGTGGAAGAAAAAAGAAAATACACTCTGGAATGCAGAGTGTATTTTAGATAGAGATTTTGGTTTATGCGAAAACTCCAGAAATACCAAGTAGTTCACCAACAACCCAGCGTGCAACTGCATAGGCAACAGCAATAATGATAAGTCCAATAACTGCATAGAGCATAGTGCGGTTTGCTTTTTTGGCATTTTCTTCGTTACCAGCAGCAGATAAATATTGAATACCGCCAAAAATTAACATAAATAGAAAAGCAATTCCTCCAGCAATTAAGGCTACTTGAATTATCCAGCCGATTAGTTGCGAAAAGCTTGAGAATCGGGTATTTTGGTTAGCTGGTGCAGGAATGTTGACATTTGGTAGATTTTGAGCTAATACTGCGCTTGGCAACAAAGACAAGATTAGGCCATTGAAAGATTTTTTGAGCATTTTCCTCCTTCCGCAAAAAGCGGATGATTATTATTGAATTTTCTTAATTATATTGTATTTTTGTAAATCTTGTCAATTTTATTTTTTACCCTCTAGGAAATTTCTTATTTTACCTGTAAAATAAGAAATAGTTGTTATTCAGGTAGATGAATAATTTCAGGTATAGAATTTTATAAATGTCAAAAAAAATACAGCAAACAAAAAAATCCCCCAAGCCAACCTTGGCAATTGTTATTCCTGCATTTAATGAAGAGCCGGTGATTGCTGGTGTAATTAAAAGCTTGCCAAAGCATTTGGGCGGTATTGGTCGCATTATACCAATTGTGGTTAGTGATGGGTCAAGTGATAATACCCTGCTAGAAGCCAAAAAATCCGGAGCAGTAGTGCTTAGTCATTTAATCAACATTGGTGTTGGCGGGGCAACGGATACTGGTTTTCAGGCGACAAAGTTGCTTGACGCCGACATTGTTGTAACTATGGATGCAGATGGTCAACACTCGCCAGTCGATCTACCTCGACTTATTGCGCCAATTTTAAGGCAAGAGGTTGAGGTGGTTTTTGGCAACCGTTTTGCAGATAATCAAGAAATGCCACTGCTTCGCAAAGTAGGCAATCGTTTATTGTCTGGTGTGACAGCAGTATTCTCAGGAATTTATATCGAGGATTCGCAGTGTGGTTATCGCGCTTATTCCAAAAACGCAATCCAGAAAATGGTTTTACATGAGCGAGGTTACGAGATTTGTTCAGAGATTATTATGGAGGTTGCGCGCCATCGATTGTCGTATGCGCAAGTACCTGTAAAAACAATTTACAAAACTTTGACTCATAAAAAATCTCAAGATATTACAAATGCTATCAACATTATTAGTCGCATAATCAAAAGATCAATCTGGAGGTAATATGTCAATTATTCAATTTTTAGGATTAGTATTATCATTTGCTGCTTTAGGAAAAGTTTTGGCGGATTACCGCAAAAAAAATGAATCCAGAACAATGCTCGTCTTTTGGTTGTTGCTTTGGCTGGGAGTTATTGTGGTTATTATCAGTCCAACAATTTTAGATTTTGTGATTGCAAAAATTCTTGGGCCAAGGCAAAGTATTGGAACTCTGTTGGGTTTTGGCATGATCGTGCTTTTGTTTTTGGTTTATCGAGTTTATATTAAGGCGGAAAGGGTTGAGCGCATGCTTAAAAAATATGTGACCGATCTGGCATTGCAAGAATTAAAGGGCAGAAAGTCTCAAAAGTAGCTTGTTCGGATAATTTTTTATTATGATTTTAATTACTTGCGCGTTTTTTTATCCTCATATTGGTGGATTGGAGCGTAACAATTGGCAGATTGCGCGTCGCTTGGCAAAAAAGCATGAAGTGATTGTTTTGACTTTTAATACTGAAAATTCGCCACGCTACGAAAGTTTAGATGGATTTAAAATTGTCCGCTTAGACTGTTGGAATGTTGCTGGTAAGTATTACCCAATTCCAAAGCCTACAATCAAAAATTTTAAAGATGTATTTGGCCTTTTTGGAAAACGCCCAAGGACGGTAATTACGAACACGCGTTTTTATCTATTGACTTTTTTAAGTGCGATTTTGGCAAAGTTTTATAAGGTAAGGCATGTGCATATTGAGCGGGGGGCAAATCACACTGTCCATTCGTCAAAAATAATTGCATTTATCGCAAAGCTTTATGATTTAACGTTAGGTAGAGTGGCACTTTTTTTGGCAGATTCAATTGGTGGACAATCGCAGGCAGCGCTTGACTTTGTAGAATCGCTGGGTGTCAAAAACAAGCCGATGTTTGTGGCTTATAACGGAGTAGATTTTGAGAAATTTAAAGCAACCTCGTATAACTTTAAGCGGATTTTGTTTGTTGGTCGCTTAATTGCTGACAAGGGCGCGCAGGATTTAATTACGGCTTTTAGGGGGCTAGAAAAGGGTTTCTCTGGACTAGAATTAGTGATTGCCGGTGACGGACCTTTTCGGGCAGATTTAGAGCAAGCTTCTAAGGGCTCAAATGTTAAGTTTTTGGGGCACTTAGAGTATTCAAAAATCATTAAGATTTATGAGCAATGCGCAGTTTATGTTAGTCTTTCTTACTCAAATGGACTGTCAACAACTATTTTAGAAGCAGGGGCATCAGGACTTGTTGTTTTGGCTTCTGATCAAAGTGGGGTGCGTGAGCTTATCAATAGCGATAGAGGTTATTTATTTAAGCTTGGCGATGTTCGCGATTTAACTAAAAAGCTTCGCAAAATTCTTAAAATAAAGCCTAAAGAAAAAGGAAAAAATTTGCAAAAATACATCCAGAAAAATTTTAACTGGGACAGTTTAGTAGAAAATTTAGAAAAACAATTGTAATGCGCATTATATTTTTTTCTTCATTTTTTTATCCTCATGTTGGCGGGGTTGAAAGTTATGTTGCAAATTTGGCTAAATGCTTAGCAGAAAATCCCAGCAATAAAATTATTGTGGTAGCTTGCAACACAAATAATTCTCCTGCCCAAGAAAAGCTTGCAAAATTTACAGTAGTTAGGCTAGATTGTTGGAGCTTTTTTGCTGGGCGTTTTCCGATACTTAAGCCAACTAAATATAATTGGACTGTCTTGGGAAAAATTTTTACAGCAAAAGCGGATTTTTGGGTGACAAGTGTGCGTTTTTATCCATTGACCTTGTTGGCAGTATTGGCAGTAAAGTTTTTGCAAACACGACACATACATATTGAGCATTCCTCGGCGCCGCTTATGCTCGGTAATAAAATTTTAGGCTTGAGTTTTCGTATTTATGATTTTTTTGTTGGCACTTTGGTGCTTTTCTTGTCAGGCAAAGTTACTGGATCTTCACGTTCGGCAATGAATTTTACTAGATCAAAGGGAGCAAGAAGCCTTTCAAATTTTATTGCCTACAATGGAGTAAATTTGGCAGAATTTAACTTTGGCGCAACCAAGAGGCACCCACAGCGGATTTTGTTTGTTGGCAGACTAGTTTATTCAAAAGGTTGTTCGGATTTGATTGAGGCGTTTGACAAAATCACAGATCAGTTTCCACGAGCCGAATTGTGGGTTGCTGGCGATGGACCAGAACGATCAAAGCTAGCAGAAAAAGCACAGTTCTTAAGAGTTAAATTTTTGGGTGAGTTAGACCGAAAACAAGTGATCTCTGCTTATCGTAGCTCGAGTATTTTTGTACTGCCTAGCTACTCCGAGAGTGCACCAACAACACTTTTAGAGGCAGGTGCTGCTGGGCTTAATATTGTGGCTACAAAAATTCCTGGCATTACAGAGATTTTTAAGCACAAAGATAATTTATTTATGCCGGGCGATGTTGGCGCTTTAGCAAAAATTTTAAAAAATAATTTGCAAAATCCTAGCCATAAAATAGCAAAAGAATTTCAGAGAAAAGTCGAACAAGATTTTGACTGGAAGATACTGGCGCAAAAATTTGAGAACTTTTTAAAAAATTAGACTTTATTTTTATTGCTAAATAAGTTACGATTTTTTCAAATGACAAATAATTTAAAGCAATCTAGGCCTAAAAAGGAATTGCGCATCTTGCATAGCCCGCGCAATGTTGCTAATCAAGCAACTATTGCAGTTGAAGCGCTAAGAGAGCGTGGGCACTTTGCTGAAAGCTGGGACTTTGGCGACAACCCATTTGGATTTAAGGCGGACAAGCAGTTTTCTGAGGAAGTCAGCTTTGAAGAGCGTTGGCAGCTTTTTAATGAGGCGATTGAAAAATTCGATATTTTTCATTTTCATTTTGGCAATACTTTTTTTCCAAGCTATCCAAAAATGTTGCCTTTTTGGGACTTGCCAGCTTTAAAGGCACTCGGCAAAAAGGTTTTTATGCATTTTCATGGTACAGATATTCGCATTCCAAGTATTTACAAAAAGGTTAACCCATATGCTAAGCATCTGCTTAAAAACTCAGGAGAAATCGATGAGACATGGTTAAAGGATCGGTTGGCGCTACTGGACAACTTCTGTGATGCGATGTTCGTATCGAGCTATGATTTATTGGATTTTGCGCCAATGGCAAAAGTTGTTCCTCGGGCACTTGATGTTAGACTGTGGGATTATAAGCCAGCGCCTCAAAATCGACCGATTAAAATTATTCATACTCCTTCTAGGGGCGGTGCGCGCTTTGGCTCAGATTTGGTAATAAAAGGCATGGAAGAGCTCAAGAAGTCCGGCCTAGAATTTGATTTTGCGTTAATCGAAAACGTGCCTCATAAAGAATTAAAAAAAGAAATTGAAAATGCCGACATTGTTATTGATAGGCTTTTGACGGGTGAGTGTGGACTAGTTTCTTTTGAGGCAATGACAGCTGGCACAATCCCAGTTGCTTATATTTCGCCAGAAGTTGCCAAGCATCAGCCAGAATTACCGGCGTATAATGTTAGTCCAGAAAACTTTGTAGAGCGTATGAGCAAACTTATACAAGATAAAGAATATATTCGCCGCTTAGCGCGCACTTGTCGTGATTATGCGCTCGCACATCACTCAAAACAAGTGCTAGGTGCTCATCTGGAAAAACATTACTTAGAGACTGAAATAAAGCCCTTTAATAAAACTCAGATTGAGTGGGTATCCAGAAATATGGATCAAACCAAAAAATCTCTCAATAAAAGGATTTATGATTTGGAGCGAACGCTAAAGACCTATACTGGCTATAATTCAAGCTTTCTTTTTAAGGTTCACAGAAAAATAAATAGTATATTTGGCAGCTCAAAATAGCGCTCCGCCGAACTTTGCTTGATAGTTTTGTAAATAAAAAGCCCCACTTTTAAGGTGGGGCCTTGGTTTAACAGGTATTGCCAATTCCCTTGTAAATAAATCCAAGAGAGCGGGCTCTATTCTTGTCAAAAATGTCTCTTCCATCAACAATAATGGGGTTGAGGGGGCTCATGTTTTTTTTGAGCTCTCTGAGGTTGATTTTTTTATACTCGCTGTGCGCTGTAAAAATCACAACTGCGTGCGCATTTTTTACAGCATTCCAGACATTCTTTTCAGCTATAATATTCTGGGTGCGAAGTCGTTCGCAAGCTAACTCCATGTTTTTTTGAGGAACATAGGAATCGTGCAAAACAAGCTGTGCATCTCCAAAATTAATCTCTAAGAACGACTGGGTTGGCGAATTGCGGTCGTCATCAGAGTCTGCTAGATAAGAATAACCTAGTACAGCAATTTTTAAGTTGTTGTACTCGAGGCCTGCTTCGTGCATAGCCTCATCAAGCAAACCCGCCATATGGCGAGGCATGAAATCATTGATTTCTCTGGCAAGCCAGACAAGTTGCGTGAAATCCATGCCAACATTTTTAAGTTCGTCTATAAAGTTTGAAATGAGCACCACTCCATCTTTTGGAATGCAGTGACCGCCCACACCTGCCCCTGGCCAGAGCATTTTATCTGTCAGGGTTTTGGGTACATATTTGTTAATTTCGCTTCTTACTTCGTAGACATTTGCCTTGCAAAAATGACAGAGAACTGCCATAAAATTTGCAAAAGCAATTGCATGGTCTCGCAAAGTATTTTCGCCAGCCTTGATAGCTTCTGCAGTTGCTAGATTGCTAACAGTGCCAACATCCTCGGCGATGTTTCTGTAAAGAGCTTTGGCGATTTGCGCCGACTCTTCGTTGATACCACCGACAACTTTACGAATTGTCTCAAGATGGTGGAGAAGCTTCCCAGGCATAACTCTTTCAGGAGAGTGTGCCAAGGCAAAATCTACACCCGCCTTCATTCCAGAAGTTTTTTCAATTGTGGGCTGGACAATTTTTTCCATTGTTCCGGGTGCCAGCGTTGACTCGACAACAACCAGAGTTTCTTCTCTGAGAAATTTGCCAATTGTCTCGCAAGCCTTTATAAGGTTGGTGATATTTGGGCGTCTTTTTTGCCCTTCCCCAATTAGCGGTGTATCGACAACCACAAAGACAGCGTCGCAACCAGAGATAATCCCTGGGCTTGTTGTAGCTCTACATTTATTTTCTGCTACAACCTTAGCAACTAGCTCAGGCATACCCGGCTCATCGCCTTGGATTGGATAAATCCCTTCGTTAAGGGATTTTACTTTTTCTGGATTTAGATCAAATCCAACAACATCAAATCCTTTGCTGGCAAAACGAACTGCTAGCGGAATTCCGACATAGCCCATACCAATCACGCATAGATTGGCATTTTTGCTTTTGATTTTGTGCAGGAGCTTTTCGTGATGCATTGTTTGCACTTTTTATTTCCTCGTCTTTCGTTTTTTGAATTGTAAATTTTCGAGAACACCCAAGATAATACCGAAAAAACCCTTTTGATGCAAGATGCTTGACTGCCTGATAACTTATTCAGAGGCCACTCGACGTACCTCTTCCTCTGTGGTGATGCCCTGGGAAACTTTTTCCATGCCATCTTCAAAAATTGTTTTCATGCCAAGTTTCTTGGCAGCAGCTTGAATGTCTGCAGAAGAAGCTTTCTTTTGAATTAGGCTATTGATTTCGTCATTTGGAATAAGAAGCTCGGCAATTGCAATTCTACCAGAATACTTTGCATCGCCTTCAGCATTTGGATCGACAACACGACGCACCAAGCGCTGAGCGATAATTAGGTTGATATTGCCAGCTAGCAGGTATGGCTTGGCGCCAATATCAATCAGGCGTGGAATTGCAGCAGAAGCACTATTTGTATGCAAGGTAGTAAGCACCAAGTGACCTGTAATCGAGGCGCGCAATGCGGTTTCGGCGGTTTCGGCATCACGCACCTCACCAATCATAATGATGTCTGGATCTTGGCGCATGGCAGCTTTTAAGGCGTCGTTAAAGTCATAGCCTTTATTTGGTTCAATCTGGGTTTGAGTGATGCCTTCGATTTTATACTCAATTGGGTTTTCTGCAGTAATAATTTTAATTCCAGGCTTGAGTAATTCTTGAAGCACCGCGTAAAGAGTTGTTGTTTTGCCTGATCCAGTAGGACCAGTGTTAATAATAATTCCATTTGGCTTGGAGATTGCTTTGCGGATAATCTCTATTTGCTCAGCCGAGAAGCCAAGCTTTTCGAGGTTGATTGTTTGAGACTCGCTACGCAAAAGCCTCATTACAAAAGATTCGCCAAAAGCAGTTGGCACGGCGCTAACACGAACATCAATTGCTTCGCTAGGAATTTTGTATTCAAAGCGACCGTCTTGGGCAGTGTCGGTAATGTTAAGCTTCATTTTTGCCATATATTTAATGCGGCTGCGGATCAGGCGGTACTGCTCGGTGCTTAGATTGACAATATCTTGTAAAACTCCGTCAATTCTAAAGCGAATAATTGTTCCACTTTCGGTTGGCTCAACATGAATATCTGACGAATTCATAGCGAGTGCGCCTGCAAATACCATATCCATCAGCTGAGTAGTATTAGCGCTGGTCAAGCGTGAAGCAAGCTCTTTTTTGTCAGCTAAGCTTTTAGAAAAGAATTTATCTTGTTCTTGTTGCTGATAGTCTTTGATTTGCTGTTCGACTTCTTCTGTTTTTTCGATTAGTTCGTAGACTTTTTTGGCGTATCTGTATGATGTTAGCGAGCAAACCGATAGGCTAATGATCAGACTATTGGCTTTTCCAAATTCATCGAGAGCATTTTTGAGCCCTTGTGCATTTGGGTCAACAGAAGCTACTTTGAGTTCTTGTCCTGTTTTTAGGTAAGAGATTACTAGGTATTCCTCTATTAGCTCCATCGGCAGAGCCTTAAGGGCGTTGGGAGCAAAACTATAATCAACTAGATTTGTATATTCTAGGCCGAGTTTTTGCGCTAGTTGTTGTGCTGCGACTTCTTCGTCTTCTCTGTTAAAAAATTGAATAGCAGATTTAATATTATCCACACTTCCTCCTGTATTTGAGTTTTTTAGGATATTTAGCTTAAATTTAGTGTAGCAAACAAATAAGTTTTGGTATAATAGTTTTATAGTTAAAGGAGTGTATATGCAGATTAAAGAGCCAATGCCTCAAGAGGCAAGTGAACAAGATCAATCGATAGAAGAACAATTTACGGGCAACCAAATCGCAGAACGATTAAGGGAAAAAGCTGACGCAATTCGAGCAAAGCGTGCGGCAGAAAAAGGCAAAGCAGATGCTGTAGCGGCGGCAGAAAAT
The DNA here is from genome assembly GCA_964636735.1 of uncultured Candidatus Saccharibacteria bacterium. Lineage (GTDB taxonomy): Bacteria > Patescibacteriota > UBA1384 > JACPKC01 > JACPKC01 > CAZWUV01. The sequence goes on from CAZWUV010000002.1 coordinate 20,911, forward strand.
ATTGTTGCAGAAAATGCCAATGCCCAGTCTTCAGAAAGCACTGCAGGTGGCTACACTAAGGGAGAATGGGAGAAGATGATGAAAGCTGCCGAAGAGGCAGACAAGCGTATTGATGCCATTCAAGAAGCCCATAAGTATATCGACAGCATAGAAAACGAACAGCAAGATGAAATTCAAAATCTTGTTGCTGAGTTGAATGGAAAGTTGTCTAATAATTTAATGGTCGAAAGGGCAAATTTAACTGACACTGGATTTGAAATTGTGATTAAAAATGAAAAAGGCGAGCCAGTGTATGGTCAAGATAACCTGCCTCCAGAATCTTGGCAGGCTTATGATAAGCTTTATTATGCGCTAGAAGAGAAATTCAAAGGTCAAAATCCAAGCGCAAGAAATTCCGAGCCAGTGATTACAGGAAAGCCTCAAGGTTTATGGAGTAAAATCAAAAAGTTTTTTGGTGGTAAATAAATATCAATGATAATCCGTTTCCGTCAGATGGCGGATGACGGAAAGGAGGAGTTAATGGCAAATATTCCAGTACAATCAGACGATTTTCAGTCAGACGAAAATGGACAAGATTTAAGCCAAGCTAATAATCAGGCCGATAGCAGTCAATTTGGTTTAGCTGATAATACAAAAAATATTTCTGTAAGCGGTGATGATACGCCTGCAAGCAATTCTGCTTCTGCAGGTGATGGCGCAGTAAATAGTGATGATCAATCTGTTGCTACAGACCAACCAGATGCAGCGCCAGTCCAGACAGAAGAGACTGATGCAATTGATTCTGACGAGCAAAAAATAAATGACAGCTTGTCTGAAAATAGTACCGAGATGCCAACAGAGCAAGTAGAGGCTAAAGAAAAAATGGAGCAGGCAACTAATAAAGCAAACGAGGCTTTGGGTGATATGTTTAAGGTGCTAGGGGATGAATCGCAGACTCAAGATTTAGAAGGTACTAGTTCGGATAGCGGAGATCAATTAGTCCAAGAAGATGCTTCGCAGGCCAATAATCCTGCACAAAAACCTCAAGAAAGTACAAGTGAGCCTGCTGGCGAGGTAGGCCAAGATGCGCTTTCTCAGGATAACACGGGCAGTCTGTAGGTACTGTATTTGTTGCCACGGAAGAAATTTAACTTAGAATTTTAAGCTAAACGCTCTAATGTTCTATAGTCTAAAGGCTTCTTTGAAGTATTGACTTTTTATTGTTTTTAGGGTAGCATGTTGGGCGATAAATTACCTTAAAAATAGGGTTTAAATAAGTTTGCTGCAGACGGGAAAAGCCGTCGAGCACTGGAGAAGGTTTATGTTCCGAAAAGTTATTCTTGTTATTTTTACTATGGCATTTTTTATTGTCCCAGCAAGCGCTCAGCAGGTGTTTGAGTTAGAGCTTCGTGAGGGTGGGAATTACTATTTTGGAGAAGGATTTGTCAATGGACAGATTTTATCTGCTTTTGGAAAAACTCAGTTTCGGGTTGTGCCGAGCTTTAATGGTTACGGTAATAATCAAAATCCGAATAAAATTCGGGTATTTGTTAGCTGTAACAACCAAACAGCTTCAACGTCAACATCGAGTAATTTTCGCTATAGTAGTTCGTATAGTCGCAATACAAAGCTATACGGCGACTTAACAATTACAGCGACAATCATAACGCCAACATGGGCGGATAGCCGCACTGTGAGTGTTTCTGGAGGCACTTCTTTTGTGGAAAACTCAGATTTGAGTATTCACACGGGGAGTTACTCGTTTAACATCCCTTCATCTACCAGCAGGGAGCAAAAGCAGATAGAGATGAATAAAGCTTTGCTTGCAAAGGCTTTGTCTCAGTTGGTTGGGGACATTGCCTCTATGACATCTCCAGCGCCAGCACTAACAAGTTCTGCTTCTTCAATGTATAATAAATACATACAGACCAAGAAGCGCGCTCGTGTCACACTAGACGCCGATTCAGCGCAAGTTTATAGTCAGCGTGGCTATATCTCTGTGCTTCGCAATGGCGAGTTAGTCAGATATGACATAGTGAAGACTGAGGGTAGAGTTTTAACTATAGAGTATATCGACGACCCACCAAGGAAAGGGGAAAAACTATATTAAACAAAGACCTCGTAGGAATACGAGGTCTTTTTCTGTATTTAGCTTAGTGTGCTTGATTTTATCAATCAAAAGGATTTGGCTCTCCTTGTAAGTCTGGGTCAACTGGTGGAGGAGACTGTGGATTTTCTAGCTCAACGCCTTCAATCTTTGGAGGACTATTAGTGTTTTCGCTAGTTCCTTGGCCTTGTTGGTTTTGTTGTTGTGGGGGAGGACTAGAATCTAGCGTTCTCCAGTTATTAATTTTTAAAATGTTTCCAGCAACGTAATTGGTGACTGGGTAAGCTATTGCTGTAATTACAAGTCCAATTAGGGCGAACATCATAGTTTTGTTGGCTTTTTGTGCCTGGGCTTGATCGCCACTAGCTGAAAAATACTGATATCCGCCAATAATGAGCATCACCAAAAAGATAATGCCAGCAAGGCCAATTGCAGTGTTTATAAGCATAGAAATAATTTGTCCAATATCCATAGTACTGCCTACGCCAGTATTTGGACGTGGAACAGCAAGGCCTTGCGCAAGTGCAAAACTAGGAAGCAACGAGCCAACAATTAGAAGGGTTGAGATTTTATGTTGAGTAGATTTATTCATATTATGGTGGCCTTTAGCCCGTTGTGCTCAGACCTAAAAGTCCTGCAATAAACATTACAATTGGATAAGCTATTGCAATTAGGACTAGTCCGATACCTGCAGTTGTAATAGTGCTTTTAGCCTTTTCAGCTTGTTGTTGATTGCCGCTAGCAGTTAAAAAGTAATAACCACCAACAATCAACATAATCAAAAAACCAACCGCAGCGACTCCAGTGACTGTATTTATTACAGTCCCCAAAATACCTTGTAGGCTGGTAGCACCAGAGGGGACGCCAATGTCGCCCCCTCCCGGTAAACCAAATTGAGCAATCTTAACTAGGTCCATTTATCGAGCTTAGTTGACTGTGGTTGGAATGCTGCCACCTGTACCAATGCCTAGCAGTCTTAGAACATAGGTTCCTACTGCGTAAGCAAGCACAACGATTACTAAGCCGATTAAGGCATTAAGCATTAGGCGTTGAGCTTTTTTGGCATTTTCTTCAACGCCAGCAGATGCAAGATACTGAACACCGCCAACGATTAGTAAAAGCACAAAAGCAATACCAGCAACAATAATTGCAGCGTTGATAATAAAAGTAATAGCAGTTTCAAAGCGTAGTAGGCGGTTATCTACAGCGCCTGTTGGACCTTGAATTTGAGCAAAAGCTGCTAGTGGCGCTAAAATACTAGCAGTTGCTCCACCTGTGGCAATACCAGTGCCATTTTTGATAAACCATTTTTCTAATTTATTCATTTTTCCTCCTTAGATATTTTTGATGAAATATATTTTAATTATATCAAGACTGGTTTTATTATCCAAATATATTGATATTTAGAAGATCACCTGCGACAAATCTTGCGATAACAAAAGAACTTGCAACGATAAACAAACCAATTGCTCCGTACATCATAGTTTTGTTGGCTTTTTGGGCTTGGGCTTGATCGCCAGCTGCGGAGAAATATTGAAATCCACCAACAAGCAGCATTGCCAAAAAAGCAATACCGGCAAACATAATTGCAATACCGACAAATCTTTGAATAATGGATCCAAGACTTCCTGACAAGCCTTGATTTGGTTGACCTACAGTTATACCTTGCGCCAAGCTGTTGCTTGGGAATGCAAGTAGGCCAAGAGATAGTGATGTATAAAGTTTTTTAATCATATTTTTATAATATCTTTAATTAGTTTATCTTACAAATGGCGCAGTGATAAAGTTAAGCAGTGCTAATGCTCCAACACCCAGCAAGATTCCGATAACGATGTAGAGCATGCTTTTTTTGGCATTAGCAGTTACGCTTTGGTCGCCTCCAGAAGTAATCATTTTGATTGCCGTGAGAATAAAAAATATCAACGCAACGCTCATAATAAATTGTATCATAATTTTAGCAATACCAGCAAAAAGAGAGACGATTTCGTCGTTAGTAATTTGGGGTTTGCGGATTATTTCTAATAAGTTTTTTATGGTATCCATGGATTTGAGCGTTAATTTATTTAGGCGCCTTTAATTGCATTTTCTATAAATCTTAGTATAGCATAACTTCCTGCAGCTAAAACCATACCAATGATTGCCCAAGTCATACCTTGCTTTGCTTTGGTGGCTTCATCTGGTGATGAGGCGCCAAACAACATTCTGGCAGCACTCAAGGTAAAAAATAGCATTGCCAAAGCTGCAACAATCGAGAATAAGAATTTCGGAATTTGAATTGCAATTAAATCAAACAGACTATCCGCTTTAAGGGGGTTTAGGCCAGCGATGTTGGGCTGCTTAATTCCGTCTACAGTTGCAGATCCTGACCCAGTTGCAGTTGAATCACTTGATGAACTATTTGCTGGTTTCTCCTGGAGTGGTCCAACAAAAGGAGGATTTGTAGTACTTCCCTGTCCTATAGCACCACTTTCATCTATAGGTTTTGGGGATAGTGGACTTACTACTCCTCCGCCCGGCGTATAAATTACTTGTTCCGCAGACGGCCTTGTCTGATAAAAATATCCAATCGAAACAATTATCAGGACTATGGCAACGAGGATAATTTGAGAAAATTTTTTCATTTTGGATGTAATATTGAAGTTATCTTAAATATACTTAACTGATTAAGGATTTAAAGATTTTGTTGCAAAATCTCGGTTACATCTTGAGCAGCCTGCTCGATTGCGTTTTGTGGTTTTTCGCCTCTGTTGACGCCAGAAATCATGCGCTGAAAAATTCCATCAACTAAATCTGGACGTTTTGTTTTAAACCAGCTGGTAGCAGTTTGCCCCTGATACCTTTGAGGTTCTCGACGATTTGCGCGCTCTAGAATTGTTGGAATGGAATTGATTGGAAAAGGTTCTGGGCGACGAGTTGCATTCAAAAAGCTACTTGCCGATCCGGCGATCTCTTTTAAGACAAGCCAAGCAGCTTCGGGATTAGAAGAGTTTTTGGTAACAGTTTCAACCCAGTATTGCGCATAGTCTAGGGGCTGAGTATTGTCTCGGGCCTGCGGGAAAGGCATAGCAGTATATTCTAGAGTTGGTGCAACTTGATTTAGAATTCCTTCAAAATATTGGAAGCCAAAAATCATTGCTGTTTTTCCTTGAACAAAGCTTTCGATGTCGCCACGCATATTGCTATTCCAAGAGTACCAAGCGTTATTTGGATTAGCGAAGCTAGTGTAGAGCTCTAAAGCTTCCGTTCCAGGGTAAACCATTTGCAGAGCATTATTTTCTTGGCGTAAATGGAAGCTAGCGTTAGTTTCTGCAGGGGAGAGCATCTCAGTATCATTTTGAAGCATCATTGCGTATAAAATATCATGGGGAACAGTAATGTTGTTGCTAGTGCCAGCAGCAAGACCAGAGATTTGAATGTTGCCCCGAGAGTCTTTTTCGGTCAACAATTGAGTGGCGCGCTGTACTTTATCCCATGTATTTAAATTTTCACGAAGTAGGTTGGCGTCTTCGGTACGATTAGCTCTGTCAAGTTCGGTGATTTTTACCTGAAAAACACTATTGTTTTTGTAAAGCACCAAAGTATCCATATAAAGAGGCAATCCATAGACACGACCATC
>CAZWUV010000003.1:0-26049 GCA_964636735.1 uncultured Candidatus Saccharibacteria bacterium
ATAATGCTGGTTGGCAAGTGCTTGGTGATGGCGGTAGTGGAGATTTTGCAACCCCTGAACTAGACAATTTGCAGGATACTGCAATCAATACAGATCTTTTGCCAGATACAAACGATGTACACAATTTAGGATCTAGCTCTTTACGCTGGAATGCTCTTTATATTGGTCCATCTGAAGACGAAAGCCCTCCTATGGGTACAATTCATATTGGTGAAAGTTCAGAAAACGAAGGAACAATCCGCTTTTATAACGATTTTGAAGTTTTTGTGCTTAATACCGAAGCTTCTGGTGGTATAAAATTAGGTACTGGCTCAGAGGATTATATTAACGCAGGACTACAGGTTTATGCAAATGGTAGTATTGATTTGCTCAATGAGAATTTTGACGGTTTTTCGGTGGCTAGCAATAGTGATGCGCAAATAACCGCAGAAGCTTTTACTCTGAATGCAGACGGCGATATTAGTATTTGGTCTGGTACTGACAAGATAGAATTTGACTCTGATTCTGTCGAAACTACAGGGTCTTTCTATGCGCCAAATATGGCTGTAGTTGGTAATACTAACGAGCTTTGTTTTGACGCATCAACTGGACAAATCGGCGATTGCGGATCAGACCGGACCTTAAAAGAAAACATTAGTTACAACTTGAGCGGATTGACCATTGTGAACCAGCTAAAGCCTGCAAAATTTGATTGGAAAAATGGTAGATCTGGGCAAACTGGCTTTATTGCTCAAGATGTTCAGATGATTATCCCTAATGCAGTTTCTGCAACAGCTAGTGGGCATTTAAGCCTTAATAGTTCTCAGCTTTTACCATTTGTTGTAAAGGCAACTCAGGAGCTAGATTTAAAAGTTGTTAGCATTCAAGAAGAAGTGTCTGGTTTAAACCTTCAGGTTGCTAACTTGAAAGCAGAATTTAATGCCATTAAAGCCGACGTCGCTGGCATTAAGGATCGAGTCGAAAGCTTAGAAGCAAAAGAAGGCATTGTATACCCATCTGCTACCAATTTATCAGTAAGCGATGGTGCGCAAGAGTTAGTTGTTGAATGGGACAATCCTGTAATCGAAGATGATTACTCGGTCTTTGTTACCCCAAACTGGAATGCAGGCTTTTGGATTGCTGATAAAAATCCAACCTCGTTTGTCATCCAATTTACCAATCCTGCACCAGAGGGCGCAAAGCTAGACTATAAAGTCGAAAAATAATTAAATTCATTAAAGGGCTAAAAATAAAAAGTGCGTCATATGACGCACTTTTTAGATAAATTAGTTTTTAATTTATGCGAGTAAATCTTGTCGCTCTTTATGATTTTGTCGTTACGTGGTATAAAATACTAAAAGGCTAAAATGAATAAACAAAGCTTCAACGTAGTTTTTAATTGCGACTCCACCCTTGTTAAAATAGAGGGACCAGTTGAGCTTGGTCGGCGCAAAAAAATTGCTGAGATTGAAGCTTTAACAGAGCGCGCCATGCGTGGCGAAGACTCATTTTTTGAAGTTTTTAGAAAAAGATTTGATCTTTATCGTCCAACTCTGGAAGATATAAAATGGCTTGGCGACGAATATACTAAAAATCTAACCGATGGTGCAACTGATCTAATTGCTCATCTTAAAGAGCTAGGTACGCAAATTTATATTGTGTCCGCAGGCTATCGTCCTGCGATTTTGCGCCTTGCTAAACACCTTGGTGTGCCAGCACACCATGTTTGCGCAGTAGATATTAGTTTTGACAAGCTAGGTAATTATGAGGATTGCGACCTAGACAATATTCTTACAACCGACGAAGGCACTAAAATGGTATTAGCAGAAATTGCTAAGTCGGCACCCACTATTTATATCGGTGATAGCGTTCGTGATTTAGACGCTAAAGATGTTGTTGATTTGTTTATTGGTTTTGGCGGTGTAAAAGTTCGTCCTCAAGTGAAGGCTGAGGCAGAAATATTCATAGAAACGCCAAGTATTTTACCAGCTCTCAATGTTATTAAAAATCATCTTGGCCTTAAAGCCTTAAGCAAAATAAATCCTACGCCAAGGCAAACAGCTTAGCTTTGCAAATAAAGAATCCCCCTGTAAGCACAAGGGGATTAAAAATGATAATTTAGACATTGTCTGGACAGTTCAATGAATTTACTGGCCACGCATTTCTTGAATGTACTGATATGTTAAGACTGGAAATAAGATTTCTCTTAAGATCTCTCCATCGTCAACCGAAACAATCAATTTTATTGTAGTTTCTGGATGGACGCAGCAATGTATTTCATTGCCCTCTATTTTTGCCAATGCCAGCTGAACCCTGCTAGCTTGATAAAAGTCAACCGTCAAAGATTGACCGTTTATTTCGCCTTTCCAAAATATGATTATGCTATTGAGTTGTAATCGGCGCAAGCCATAAAATTTAGACTTGGGATCGTGATGTCCCGTTAAAAGCCTCAACGATGTTTCTTGAACAGCTTGTTGAATGCGATCATACAAGCTTTGTATAAATTTTGCGTGCTCTATGTGCGTATCAAAGCTCACCATGCCATTTTTGATAATCAAAGTTCTCCTCCGGTTGTAAAAATTCAATGCCACCTTAGATTATCAGCTGCGCTTCAATAAATCAAGTCAGCACTCTTGCCAAAGAACATCAAAGTGTTACTATAAAAAAGAATTAAAAGGGGCAAAAGGACGCTTTATGATAATTGATTTAGATAACTTGGATCTCTACTCCCGCCTAGATAGTGAAAATTATTTACAATCACTGCAGGATTTTCCCGATCAAATTTTTGCCTCCTGGAACCAATTCCAGCGTTTTGTCGTGCCTACTAGCTTTTTGACTGCACAAAATATTGTAATTATGGGGCTAGACACGGGACGCATTGTTGCAGAAATTGCTGCAGTTTTAGCTCAAAATAATTCTCGTTTACCTGTAACGGTTTGCTCTGGCGACGACTTGCCTGCTTGGGTAAATTCAAAAACAATTGTCATCGCCTTAAGCTATACAGGGTCCACGCCTCAAATTGTTGAAGGCGCTAAAAGAGCAATTGCGCAGGGAGCTAAATTTGTAGGCATTAGCACCGATGGCGAAATCGGAGCCATGTGTCGCAAAATCAAAGCACCTTTTTTTGAGATTACTTATGGAGCAAAAGAGCGTTGCGCATTGCCCTACTTGCTTATGCCTGTGATTGGCCTTCTGGAGCGCTTAGATTTAGTAAAAATAGAAGTAGGAGAAATTCAAGCTATCCATAGCGACCTAGTTGCCCTATCTCAAAAACTCTCTCCACTCAATCCTGCAATTGACAACAATGCCAAATATTTAGCTGAGCGATTACAGGGCAGGTTGCCTTTCTTGGTTACCAGCAAACAATTGGAGCCAGTTGCAAAAAGATGGAAAAATTCTCTACATCAAAGCGCACAAATGCTATCAATGTTTGACACTTTCCCCGAAATAACAGAAAATACTATTGTAGGCTTAAGCAATTATGCGGATCTAAGCGAGGCCCTTATAATGATTAGTCTGCGCAGTCACACTGATAACGAATATACTTCCTTGCAGCAAAATACTTTTTATGACTTAGCAAGGCACCGTTGGGGATTTGCCTGTGAAGAAATCGTTGCTCAGCCTCAAAGTAGCCTGATTGGCGATATGATGACTTTAATACTTTGGGGAGATTATGTATCATATTATTGTGCGATAATTCGCAATCTTGATCCTAATTCTGTTGGAATTAAGCAAGAATTCGATCTGACCTTTACTAGATAAAAAACTTGGAGGGAATTTGTCGAAAATTAAAAAAATTTATTCTAGAATAATTATTGACTCAAGAGCCAAAGAGACTCTAGAGGTTGATGTTGTGCTTGAGGATGGTTCTATTGGCAGGGCTTCTGTTCCATCTGGAGCTTCAACTGGTACTCATGAAGCTTATGTTGTTAAAGATATGCGTCAAGCTAAAGTCAATGTTGATGGCTTGGCTCATCTTTTAGTTGGCAAGGATCCCAGCAAGCAACGTGAAATCGACTCTCTTTTGCTAGAACAAGATGGTAGCGAAGACAAATCAAATTTAGGAGGAAATGTGCTTTTAGCAATTTCTCTTGCTAATTGCGTTGCAGCTGCCAAGGGAGCTAAAAAAGACCTCTTTGTCCATATAAACGAAATTGCTAATTTGGGTAATCAGCCTAGCTTGCCAACCCCGCTTTTCAATATTTTAAATGGTGGTAAGCATGCAGATAATAATTTAGATTTTCAGGAATTTATGATTGTGCCTGCGAGCGACAGTCATTCGTTTTGGGATAAGTTGTCGATGGGTGTGACGCTTTATAATAATCTTAAAAAATCTTTAAAGTCAAAGCACTATGCTGTTTCTGTTGGCGATGAAGGTGGATTTGCGCCTAGCCTGTCATCTAATGAGGAAGCCCTTCAAATTATCGCAAGTACAATCGAGCAGAGCAAGTACAAGCTAGGCGATGATGTAGCCTTGGGAATTGATGTTGCTGCTAGCTCCATCACTAATTTGTCTGCAATCACACACCCAGATACTCCCGTCGACTACTTTAGCAAGTTGGTTAATAATTATCCGATTTCTATTTTAGAAGATCCACTTGGCGAAGAAGACTGGGATGATTGGACATTGCTTACCAAGGCAATCGGTGACAAGGTAAAAATTGTTGGCGACGATTTATTCACTACCAATAAAAAACGCTTGCAAATTGGTATTGATACGGGCGCAGCAAATTCTATTTTAATTAAGCCCAATCAAATTGGTACATTGTCCGAAACCCTAGAAACAATTCGTTTAGCCCGTAGCGCTAATATGAAGGTTATTATCTCTCATCGATCTGGCGAAACAGAATCCACTTTTATTGCCGATTTAGCAGTTGGCACTGGTGCAGAATTTATAAAAACTGGTGCGCCATCTCGAAGCGAACGTGTAGCAAAATACAATCAATTGGTCAGAATAGCAGAAAAACTTAGCTAAATTTTAAGTCAAGAAAGGGTTTTTTATGGCAAAAATCAAAGACATTAAGGCGCGTATTATTGTAGATTCTAGAGCAAATAACACCCTAGAAGTGGATGTTATTTTAGATGATGGTTCGATTGGTAGAGCCTCTGTCCCGTCTGGAGCTTCTGCTGGTACGCACGAAGTATTCAAACTAGAAGATATCAATCAAGCAAAAGAAAACGTTAGCTCGCTCAAATCAATTTTAGTTGGCTACGAGGCATCTGAGCAAGAAAAAATTGACCTGCTAATGATCACTCAAGACGGTAGTGCTAATAAATCTAAGTTAGGTGGTAATGTTTTATTGGCGATTTCTTTAGCAGTCTGCGAAGCCTCTGCGAAGTCTCAGGGCAAAGAATTGTTTCAATACATTCACGAGATTTGCGGAATTGATAAGCCAATGCGTATTCCTACGCCAATGTTTAATTTAATAAATGGTGGCAAAAATGCAGACAACAAGCTAGAGTTTCAGGATTTTTTGATAATTCCAGCTAATGACAATCGTCCATATTGGGATAAATTTACAATCGGCACAACACTTTATAAAAATCTTAGAAAAATTTTATTCAATATGGGGCACACCATTGCAGTTGGTGACGAAGGCGGTGTTGCGCCACGTCTTAATTCTAACGAAGAAGCAATCGAGGTTTTGATGCGCACCATTGAAGAGAGTGCTTACAAACCTGGAAGCGATGTTAGTCTGGGACTAGATATTGCAGCTAGTTCAATTGCTGATTTAGCGCCTGTCACTTTTCCAGATGATGCTGTAACTTATTTTGAAAAACTAGTTAACAAATACCCTATCACCGCCCTAGAAGATCCGCTTGGCGAAGATGATTGGAATAGTTGGGCAAAGCTTACAGAGGCAATCGGCTCTAAAGCATACATTGTCGGAGACGATCTTTATACCACCAACAAACAGCGTCTAGAGACGGGTATTCAAAATCGAGCCAGTAATTCAATTGCAATTAAGCCCGACCAAATCGGCACCTTAACAGAAACATTCCAGACAATGCAACTAGCTCACAAGGCTGGCATGGTTACGATTATCTCTCATCGATCTGGCGAAACAGAATCCACTTTTATTGCCGATTTAGCAGTTGGCACTGGTGCAGAATTTATAAAAACTGGTGCGCCGTCTCGAAGCGAACGTGTAGCAAAATACAATCAACTAGTCAGAATAGCAGAAAAAATTCAATAACAAACTTAAGTTAACCTTATAGTGCGTAATTAAAGGAGTATTATGGCAAAAAAGAAAAAACTCATCTTGGCAATTCTTGATGGTTTTGGCCTATCTCCTCAAACGAGGGGCAATGCAATCTTAGAGGCAAAAACTAAAAATCTAGAAAAGATTTTAAGTAATTATCCAGGAGTTGCAATTTTATCTTTTGGTACAGAAGTTGGGCTTCGTTGGGGTGAAATGGGAAATTCCGAGGTGGGACACATTAACATTGGTGCTGGTCGAGTGGTTGTTCAAGATTCCACTAAAATTTTTGAGGCAATCGAAAACCGCAAGCTATTTTATGAAAACGAAGTTTTGGTAAAAGCGTGCGATCAGGCGAATAGCAAAAATTCAACTTTGCACATTATAAATTTGCTGTCTAATGGAGGTATTCACGGACACATGGATCACTTGGTTGCCCTGCTGGATTTAGCCAAGCAAAAAGGTGTGCAAAAAATCGCCCTACATTTAATTGGTGATGGTCGTGACTCCGAACCGCAGTCTTTTATTAAATTCTACGAGCGCATCAAGCCAAAGATTGAGAGTGCAGGCGCACAAATTGCCACCCTATCGGGCAGATTTTATGCTATGGATAGAGACAGAAAATGGGATCGTACCAAAGACGCTTATATGGCTATGGTCGAGGGCGAGGGTCGTCAAGGGGAAAGTATCGAGGAGGTGGTTCAGCAAGCATACGCCAATGACGAAAAAGACGAGTTTTTTGTGCCAACTGTTTTTGACCCCACAAATCAAGACTTGCGCATCAAGGATAACGATGTGGTTGTAATGACAAACTTTAGAGCTGACCGAGCTCGCCAGCTATCTCGTGCTTTTGCGGATCCAGATTTTGATGACTTCAAAAAAAATAACAAAAAAATCCTTTATATTACCTTTACTGATTATGGCATTAACTTAACTGGCTGGGAACCAGCTTTTGTTCGCGACAAAGTTACCGAGCAATTAGCCAAGGTGATTTCAGAAAATGGCTTAAAGCAACTTCGTATTGCCGAAACAGAAAAATACGCGCACGTGACTTACTTTTTTAATGGCGGAGTTGAAAAACCTTTTAAAAACGAAAAAAGAATTTTAGTTAAATCTCCTGCAGTTGCTACTTATGATATGAAGCCGGGTATGTCGGCAGAAAAAATCACAACAGCTCTTTTGGATGCTTATAGTGCCAATAGCTTTGATGTGGCAATTATTAACTTTGCAAACCCTGATATGGTTGGTCACACAGGTCAATTCGACGCCACACTAAAGGCAATCGAAATTGTTGATAAGCAAATTGGCGCCATTGCTGATGCGGTTATTGCAAGTGGCGATATTATGATGATAACTGGCGATCATGGCAACGCCGAACAGCTAGTCCACCCTGATACTAGCGATATCGACAAAGAGCATACTGGCAACTCTGTGCCACTTATTTTAATTCACCCAGATTTTAAGCGAAAATATGTTGGCGAAAACCCCAAGTATAGCTTTTTAAGTAAGCGTCCAATTGGCATTTTGGCAGACCTTGCGCCAACAATGCTTGATGCGCTCAATCTTAAAAAACCTAAAGAAATGACAGGTCGCTCGCTTCTTAAAGAGTTACAGCAAGCGTAGGCCAATAAAACAGTGGTATAATATATTTAGTATAAATGTAGGGTAGGAGGAATTTTGGATCCGCGCGTTACCGATGTAAACAATAAGTTAAAGCCCGTAGTATTGCTAGTTTTGGATGGCTGGGGAGTTGCTCATGCAGAGCGCCAAGGAATAGGTTTGGCAGATAGTGCTCCAAATATTCAGTATCTTTGGAAAAATTATCCAAAAGCAATTTTGCGCGCCCAAAAACATCCAATCGGCGTTGATAGAAAAATCCAATCTTCAGAAGTGGGCCATGCTTCAATTGGCGCAGGCAGAACAGTTTTGCAGGACTTAACAGAGATTTCTTTGGCAATTGAGAGTGGAGTTTTCTTTGAAAATCCAACTATCAAAAATGCCTTTGCCTATGCAAAAGAAAAGAATAAAGCCGTTCACTTGGTGGGCTTGCTATCAGATGGTGGCGTAAATGGCGACATTGCGCACGCAAAAGCCTTGTTGCAATTTGCCGCGCGCGAGGGTGTTTCTAAAGTTTTTTTGCATCTAATTACTGATGGATTTGATATTCCCGACAAAACAGCTCCTAGTTTGCTTAGCGACCTAGAGCAAGGCATTAAGGTGGCTGGTGTTGGCGAAATTGCAACAATCGCCGGACGCTTTTATGGCTTAGACAGAGGCGGAAACTGGGATAGGACTAGAGCATTTTACGAAGCAATGATGTTTGGCAAGGGTGCGACGTCAGAGACAGCGCGTCAAGCAATCTTGGATTCTTATCGAAATAATATTGGCGATGAACGCATTGCGCCTACAGTTATTACTGGCGATGCTAGTAAGGTCAGCAATAAAAATCAATTTCATGGTCGAGTAAATGAGGGCGATGTTGTTTTGTGTTGGAATTTTAGGCCAGACAGATCTCAGCAATTAGTGCGCTCTTTCCTAGATAAAAGTGTTTTTAGAGTACTAGGTATTGCGCGCTCCATTCCGGTGGCGCAGGTTAAATTTATTACACTCACTGACTATTATTTAAGATTGCCCAATTTAGAGGTAGCATTCCCTTCTGTCACTTTGCCCAATGTGTTGTCTGAACTTTTGGCAAATCATGGACTTAAGCAATTAAAGGTTGCTGAAAGCGAAAAGTATGCGCACATTACCTACTTTTTTAATGGCGGTAGGGACGAGCCTTTTGCAAACGAAGACAGGATTGTTATTGCCAGTCAAAAAACAGACAATTTTGCCAAAACACCGCAAATGCGGAGTGCCGAAATTACCGAGGTTTTAGAAAAAAATATTTCTTCAGGCAAGTATGATTTTATTGTAGCTAATTTTGCAAATGCGGATTTAGTTGGACACACCATGGATAACATTGCTTTAAGGAAGGCAGTGGGATTTATTGACGAGGCGGTACGCAAAATCGCCAATGCGGTTCTAAAGACAAATGGAGTTTTGCTCATTACTGCAGATCACGGTAGCTTAGAAAACGTGCGTCGTTATAATCTGGGTTTGCGCCAAGTGCCAGAAGTAATCGACCCAATTCCACTGATTATGGTTGCTAAAAATTCCAAAAAGACTGAGGAAAGTGTGATTTCAGATCTAGAACAACTTTTGCCGGAAGCCATTAAAACTCAAAAGCAGCTTCAAGACATTGCCCCAACAATTTTAGAGCTAATGGGTATTGCTAAACCTAGTGATATGGAGGGCGTTTCTCTTTTGAGGGAGTTAAATTAAAAGATCTAATAAAGGCCGTAATTTCTAATAGCCTGATAGGTATTAAGAGATGCAAGGCGTTATTTCATGGTGCCAGACGGACACAACGTGCTGGCTTGAGATCAAGCATGTTGGAATAAGTTGTAATGCCTTGCGACAAATTTACGTGCCACGCAGCAGTCGGGCCTGCAGAAGGTAAAGTAGAGGACCAGTAAGATCTATTAGTACCCTGTATTTCTAGCGCATTATTGCCATAAGCTCCATTGACATAGGCCACCATCAATTCTTTTTGAGTGGGTGGCCACCATGGTGACTGATTTAAGCAATTTGTCCGAGCAGTAGACCAATTATATGTACCAGCTGTTTCATTGGTCATATTGCTACATCCTGTACCAGAGCACGGATAGCTCCAAATAAGTCCGGTTACATTATCCATGGCACTAGCCCTATTGTCACTTGTACCACAATAGCTATTACCACTATTACATTTTGTCCAGCTAGTGGCGTATCTGTCAGGAGCTGGGCTACCACCATTATTGTAGTCATCTTTTCCAGAACTACCATGAGTTAGATTGACAAGCAGCGTCCCCGCTCCATCGGCTGTACCCGCAACATATTCTGGATTATCATCACCATATTCAAAACCTTCTTCTAAGGTTCCTGTTTGCCCAACTCCAAAACTCACTCCATTTGCAACATTCTCTGGTGTTAGATTTATTGCATCGTAATTTCCTGCTCCATCTGCAGTTGTCAGCACAAAGTCTGGATCTTCATCTCCATACGTATATCTAGTTGAAATAATATTTGCAATATATTTTAACTGTTCATGCACATTACCATCTACATCCGCATTAAAGCCAGATGAATCATAACTACTACCAGCTATAGAATTATATATCTGCTCTAGACTAAACATAGTAGGAGTAGGACTACCAGCAGGAGGAGTTAAATTACCTGCAAAAGCAATTGCAGAAAAACAAATAATGGAGATTAAAAAAAGTGGCAATGTTGTCATCCCCCACATACTGCGAGACAGGCCTGACAGAAAGGACAAAGTCCACTTCTGGTCGGGGATCTTAGAGCTATTTAGATTCCCGATCGGGAACGACTGACGTCTTCCCGTCAGGAGTGACGAGGTGGGATTACTCTCTCTCTCTCTCTCTCTCTCTCTCGGTTGGTGCTGGATCTAGAGTTGGCGGTGTTCAAGTTGTTTTTAAAAAATTTAGACATTACCCTCCAAAAGTTTCAAGTATTTAGAAATGGAATGGGCTACGCCCACATATTATAAGTTTAGCCTAAAACATTCTTAATCTTAACTGTATCTTATTATAAAATCGTCCGAAGGACACAATTTCTACATACTATATTCTAAATTCTGTATTCTAAATAAATTATAACAAACTATCCGCAAATTCAAAAATAGATCTCTGATCAGGAGCAGATTGCGTCATTTCTATCAGGGATGGTGGGGCATTGAATTTTTTGCAAACTCAATCGCCTCTTCTTTAGAAGTAATTTCGCCCTGTAATTGTTTGTCGCGGATTTCTTCGAGCAACTCCCCTATTTTTGGACTTGGATCTAGTTTTAGCGCGCGCTGTAAATCATAACCATCAACTAGCAGTGGCTGTAATTCTTGCTTGGTTTTTTGGTGCTGGGCTTTTGCTTTTTCATAAAGCTTCAAATTATGCTCATAAAGCGATAAATCAGCTGGCTTGGCGCCAAGTGCATCTGCTCGGTGCAACTCTAAAAGCCAAGGAAAGCGTGGGTCAAGTAAAAATAATTCTTTTTTGTTTGGACGCATTGACTCAATACCAATAAGTGACATGTGTCTTTCAATCATCCAGCAAACAGTTTCAATGTATGTGCGTGGAAACTTGAGGCGTCTTAAAATCTTTTGAGCGATCTGGCTAGACACCTTGGCATGTTCAAAAGTTGTTATCCTGCCATCGCCTTTTGGATAATTTAAAACTTCCGGTTTGCCAACGTCGTGCAATAAAGTTGCAAATGCCAAAAAGCTTGGCGCATCATCGTTTAGTGCGCCAACTGCGCTCATGGCATGGTCAAAAACATCACCTTCTTGGTGGAATTCACTTGGCTGGGGCGTACCTTTTAAATTATCAACTTCGGGAAAAATAATTTCCATTAAATCAAGCTTGTCTAAATCTTCCAAAGCCCCAATACGATTTTTATTGCCAAGCATTAAATCAATTTCGTGCCCAATTCTTTCACTGGCAACGTGCCTTACTTCTTCGCGCAAGTCTTTTAGGGCGTCAAAAGTTGCTTTGTCATAATAAAAACCAAGTTGATTCTTGAGGCGAATGGCGCGCAAAATTCTAAGTGGATCTTCGGCAATGCGCTCCTTTGGATTGCCAATAAATTTTAAAACTTTAATTTTTAAATCTCGCTCGCCTTCTACAAAATCGATAATTTTGTCTGCCACAGGATCAAATAGCAGACCATTCACAGTAAAATCACGACGCAAAACATCTTGCTGGGCAGTTGTCCATTTTACATTTTGCGGACGGCGCTTATCAGTATAGTCAGTCTCTTCACGAAAAGTCGCAACCTCAAAAACTTCGTCTTTGAAACTGACAAGCATCACGCCAAATTGCTTGCCAACTGGATGAACATTCTTAAACAGTTCTTCAACTTGCTCTGGCGTAGCACTTGTTACAATATCAATGTCTTTTGGTGTCTCGCCTAGCAAAATATCACGCACTGCGCCACCTACAAAATAAGCCTCAAAATTATTATTTTGAAGAGTTTGTACAAGCTGTGTTGCTTTTTGGATAAGACTTGTTGACATAATGTTATTCTAGCAAATGTTTGTAATTTAGCTAATTTCATCTACACTTAAAGTAGCTCACAGGCTAAGCTCATTAAAAAAGAGGTGATAAATATGGCGCAAGAGCGATTGATAATTGAAGGTTCGCTTTGGCTAGCTCTAAAAAATAGTAACCTACCGTTCCAAAAGGTGGAATTTTATGTACGTCATCGTAATCAAGCAGTTTGGTGTCAACTAACTTATACGCCGGTTGCTTTGGGTTTAATATATATTACTTTGCAAAGTGGCGACAAAATTGTTTTTAGTCTAACCGCAGAACACGGAGAAAAAAGCTGGGTAGAGCGCTTTGATAAGTTAGGGCACGACCATACTCAACTGCTTTCTGCGCTAGAGAGCTTATTTGTAAGCTTTGCGAAGAATTTTTCAGAAGACATGGGCCCTGTTGATACGGGGATCCCTTTTTCTATTATTGTAGATTTAGACGAAGTGTTATTGACTTATTTTATAGATGCCTTGTGGTAATTTACGCTCCCTTTTATTAGGGAGTTTTTGCTTTTAGGCTTGATTTTTAGTAGTATTTTGTATACAATACTGAAGTTTAAAAATTAGGAATGAGTTTTGGGTTTGTCTGATTTTATAAGTTAACTCAATTATGCAATACACGTGGGCCCGAACTGGCTTCGACGGGTAGAATTGCTAATTTAAAGCTCGAGTCGAGGATGCATTAGACCTCGTTAATCTTAAAATGCAAAACTTAAGTGCAAACTTAGTTTCAAAGGTAAAAACTGCATTTGCTAACACATTTGCATTTTCACCTGCTCTAGCTTAAGTGCCAGAGTCGCTTTTAGTACGATTTACTTGGGATGGTACTAAAAGCGTTCATAATCCAAGTTGCAACGCTACAAGATACTCTTAGTAGTAGCGCATAAGTAAAACGAAGAGATCTCTGCTTCCGCCAGCTGGCGGATATGTAGATTACGCTCGTCAACCTCTAAATTAACTCTATTCGGACGAGGGTTCAATTCCCTCCGGGTCCACCAGACATGAGAACCTCGCATAAGCGGGGCTTTGATGTCTGGTTGCACTCTGTGCGACTTGCCGTGCAAGCGATAGCGTAGTACTTGAGCAAAGCTCAACAGGTGACAATACCGAGTCACGAAAGTGACACGGATGCCAGAGGGCAGAGCCCATGGAGCGTAGTCCGCCAAATAGCGGACAAGCTGAAATTCCCTCCGGGTCCACCAGACAATAAAATTTAAAATACCACGCTCTTTGGCGTGGTATTTGTTTTAAGAAAGCCTGCTTGTGCAAAAAGCACATCGCTTAGCATCAATTGAAATTTCGCTTAAGCATTCTGGGCATTTTTTAGTTGTTGGGTCTGCTGGCTTTTTCTCTTTACGAGATTTTGATATTAGCATGTTTGTGGGTTTGACCACAAAAAAGAACACCGCGGTTGCCACCATCAAAAAAGAAATAACTGTATTAAAAAGATGTCCGAGCAAAAATTCACTGCCATTTAGTGAAACACTAAAGCCAGAAAAATCTGGAATTTTAGCCACTGCTCCAATTAAGGGATTTAAAAGGTCTGACACCAAGGCATTTACAACAGACGTAAAGGCAGCACCAATAATCACACCAACTGCCAAGTCAATTACGTTGCCTCTTAGCAAAAATTGCTTGAATTCTTTTAACATAAAAATCCTTCCCAATTATTTTCAATTTATTTAAAATTATACCAACAAAGACTAGTTTTTGCTATACTTAAAGTAATATAAATTAAATAAATTATTATGAAAAACTTATCGTTAATTTTAGCGCTTGTTTTAATGGTCGGCATATCTGTTTTTTCGGCAACTAGCAAGACCAATAAAAATACTAGTCCTTCTAATCCTACAGGTAACGTGGGCATTCCAACTGCGTCGATCAACTCTTTTGACGATTGCGTAGATGCTGGCTATCCTGTTCAAGAGTCTTATCCTGAACGTTGCGCAACTCCAGACGGTAAATCATTTACCCGTGATATTGGCAACGTGCTTGAAAAAGTGGATTTAATTGAAGTAACAAGCCTACAGCCTGGCGTCGAAGTATCCTCGCCACTAACAATCACTGGTCAGGCGCGCGGAAACTGGTATTTTGAAGCAGAATTTTTAGCCAAGATTTATGATGCTAACGAAAAATTGTTAGGCGAAACAATTGTTCGTGCAACTGGTGATTGGATGACACAGGATTTTGTGCCATTTAACGCTACGCTAGAATTTACTAAATCAACCACCTCTTCTGGTAATCTAATTTTAGAAAAAAGCAATCCATCTGGGCTTGCTGAGCACGATGACAGTCTAAGAATTCCTGTCAAATTTAAATAAATATTTGCAAATCGTAAAAAAATAGCCCCCACTCTGGGGCTATTTTGATAAAGCCGATTTAATAATTTTATATTGTTGTTTGTTTTTAATTGGCACCGTGCATTCAAAAACAGTTCCATTTGGATGAAAATAATTTACGCGCAAACTAAATTGATCAGATGAATATTCTTTGCCAAATTCACATGCCAAAATAATTCGCAAAATTGCGCCGAATATAACGTTTAATCCATTGGGAATATATTTAAGATGCGCCTTGCTAATATCCTCGTGCGTGAATTTACTAAACAGCAAAACGCTATAACGACGACTATTTACCGCAATCGACGCCTTATATATAAGCGTTGGATCAAATTCAAGCAAAACCGAAATAGGGATCTTACGATTTTCGAATTCCACTTGCATGTCAAAAGTAAAAGCCATAAAGCTCGTAGCAGTAATACTTTTAGCGTAAAGGCCTCGCAAGATAATTTGCATAAAAATCTACCATGACCTTTGAGTTACCTGTGATAATACAGTCGTAGCATCATTGGGTACAAAGTAAATAAAAAGCGCCAAAGCACACGCAATAAGCAACACATAATACAAGCTCGCCAAAGAAATTTCTTTGGGGGTTAGATAGGGCATATTTGCGAAGGTGCGTAAATCATCTTGAAGATCGCCTGATACCATATCGACAATTGCGGGATTTTTTTTGATTGTCAAAAATAGATTAAATTCTTGGATACCCTGATAACCTAAAAATGCAATAAATAAAAATACAATTCCAAAGCCATGAAAAAATCCTGCCAATGCTGCCAAGGTACCAAGCCACATTATCGACAAAGCAAGTGTTGGATGAATCGACACGGCAATTGATTTTGTGATGCGTCCACCATCTAGGGGATTGATTGGCAAAAAGTTAAACAAATGAATAAAGCCGATAAAAAATACCGCCCATTTAACAGTTTCGTTGCCAGTTACGAAATACAGTCCAGCCAGCAAGCCACCATACATTAGGCCAAAAACAGGCCCCATCAGCGAAATAATAACCTCTTCCCAGAAAGATTTAAATCTACCAGCACCTAAAGCAATTCCGCCAATTGGTGTTAAATAAATTCCCTTAACTGGCATTCCGTAACGTCTCATTTGCCAAACGTGACCGTATTCGTGAATTAAAATTGTACTTGCTAAAATTAAAGTTACGGTTAGCCCAAGCCACCAATACCAAAATGCAACAGTAAAAATCAATGCGCCAAGTTGCAACAACAAGTTTTTGTGGCGTCTTAAAAAATCCTTAATCTTCTCCACATCGGTACTCCTTTTTGGTTTTTAAGGTTCTGCTTAAGATTTTAGCTAAATTTTGCCCTTACGTAAATGGTAAAAATCTGCTTTAATGTAAGGGTGCTTATTATTGCAAATAACAAAAAGGCATTTTTCGAATACGAAATTTTAGAAAAGCTGGAGGCTGGCTTGGTTTTAACTGGCAGCGAGGCAAAAGCAATGCGTACTGGCAAAGTAAGTTTGCAGGGCGCTTTTGTGCGTGTATTGATGTCTGCGCAAACAGCCAAAAATCCAGAAGTTTTTTTGGTTAACGCTAGTTTTTCTGGTGTAGACGACCCTACCCGCTCTCGCAAATTGCTCTTAAACCGCAAAGAGATTAATCGCCTAGTGGGTAAATCTGTAGAAAAAAACTTAACAATTGTCCCGCTTAAACTGTATTTAACTAAAAGAGGATTGGCAAAAGTTGAAATTGCAATTGTACGTGGCTTGAAAAAGCACGATAAACGAGATAGATTAAAACAGAAACACCAAAAGAGAGATCTAGAAAGAGAAGGACTTTAAAAATGGGACAATTGCTAGTGCTCGAAGGAACAGATGGCGCAGGAAAAACAACGCAAACACAGATTTTGCTAGGCAATTTACGTGCCAAAGGTTTAAAGGTCGACACAATTGACTTTCCGGGTTACACCAGAACATCAGCAGGCAATTTAATTGAGCGATACTTAAAAGGAGAATTCGGCGAGCTAAGTGCTACCAATCCTTACTTAATAGCTCCACTTTATGCGCTAGACAGATTTGAGTCGCAACAAGAACTTGCTCAAAAACTCAAAGAAAATGACATAGTAATTGCAACAAGATATGTAATTTCAAATCTTGCGTATATGTCTGTTAAGCTTCCTGATAACAAGCGAGTTGAATTTAAACATTGGCTAGAAAATTTAGAATACAAGGTTTACAAAAACTACAAAGAAGACTGGGTATTTTTTCTATCGTTGCCACCAAATTTATCAAATTCTTTAATCCAAAAAAGGTCTGCTGGCAAGGATGTTGTCAAAAATATCCACGAAGAAGATTTGAATTACATGAATGATGTTTGGCGTGAGTATATAAATTATTGCCAAAGCAATCAGCATGCTTTTCAAATAGATTGTTTTGAAGATAATCAGATTTTACCAATTCAAACTATTGCAACTCGGGTGCAAAATTTAATCTTCGCACTACGCTAAAGTATCAAGCAAAAAGAAAAAAGAGGCTAAATTAGCCTCTTTATTTTTGAGAATCTTATATTTTAAAATCTTTGCGATATTTTTTATTTACATAAGACTCAAAAACTATTTCATGCTCTGTGTCAAAATCATCAAAATCTAATTCCTTCGAAATTGGATCTAGCTTGACGAAGTCACGTAGAAAATCTACTGGAAACTTAGGTTTTTTAACGGGAATATCAAGGCGCGTCAAATGAATTTTATCCACCAAATTAGCTTTCAAAAAATTATTTAACATCCTAATTCCACCAATTACTATGGCGACTTTGTCTAGTTTATCTAACGCCATCAAAACATCTTCAATAGATCGCGCAATCGTACATTTTGGCGCAGTAAATCTTTTATTTTTAGTCAAAACAATTACGTGATGGCAAAATCTGAATGATTTTTGAAGCACCCGAAAAGTTGCCAAATCAACAACTAGGATCTTGTTTTGAATATTGCGAAAAAAATAAAAAGACTGTTGCGGGAAATACCAATCTAAGCTGTACTGATCATCCGATTTTTTAGGTGGAGATACTACAGAAAAAACGGAAATCTTGGGTTGCATTTTTCATTTTATCCCCTTAAGCTTCTTTTTTAATGATATCTTGTTTGCCTCGCCGAACATCAAACAAAGTTGGTTCTGACTCGATGTGCAAGTTAAGATCTAGGTCAAAAGTTTGCTTAAAATGCGCCTGAAGTTGCCTAGCAAGTGTTCTTGCCAAGGATTGAAGCGTGGGATGAACCGTACTTCCAGACCTTAGCTCAAGCATATAAATCAAGGCAGGTAAATCGCCACGAATTTGATGTGTCACCAAAAAACCCATAGGCACATAATACTGCGAAGTTGTGGGCTCAACCTTTAAATTCAAAATTTGGCGTTCAATTTGATTTAAGAAATCGCGCGCTTCATTTGCCAGATCAACAGGCATTTCATCTAAATACCACTCTTCAAAACCATACTTTGTGGTCAAAAGAGGCATACGCTGATTGATTGCTCGATGACGCTGCAAGTCTCGATATGATCCAAAGTCCAGCATAAACTCAAATGTTGCTGACCCAGCACTTGCTACAAATTTAGGCAATTCTGTTTTTGGCGGACGGCTGGCAAAAAGATGCGCATATTCGTCTAGTATTTCCTTTTCAAAACGGAAGGCACTAAAACAATAACAATTTTTCTGATCTTGAAGAATATTATGGTCAGCATCAAAATAATAATCATTATTCATTGCATTCCAAATATATTGTTCGCTATTTGGATACTTTTTATGTCCAAACGAACTTGGAAAAACCTTTTTAAGCGCATCCTCAATTGCTGCTGCAACTGCGCGAACCTCGTCTAAAGGATGATTGCGAAGACGCATTAAATGATCCGAGGCTTGACGCAAATTTGTATGCCACGACAAGCTAGTTGATGCGCCAGCAGGCAAGAAGCCGCGCAACACATCAAATGCTCGCGCGTTAATAGCTTTGGCGTAAATACCCTCTTTTGTGTCTTGGGGGCGCGGATACTTTTCTTTTAAATGATCCACTAACCGCTGCTTGGCAGATAAATAAAATGCCCTTAATTCATCCTGAATTTTTTTGGACTCTATTGTGTTTATTGGGTCGACAAATGGTTGAGTCGAAAAATCTACATAGCGGGTTGAAACTTCTTGGCCACTATAAAGTTGCGAGTCTTGAATTGCCTTGGCCACAAGCATTGAAACACCTTCAATAAAAATGGTGCATGTTGCGCAATCGCCAATTGACTTGTGCCCATACTCAACATAATAACTTTGCATAAACTTTTCAGCGCCACGCTCTAAAACATCTTTAAGGTGAGTGAAAATACTTTTTGGACTTCTAGAGTAAAGAGATTGAAGCATTGCAACTGCTTCTGGCTTAATTGTCTCGCCAGCATCTAGGACAAGTACTAGTCCCCCACTCGGCAAAGAATAAATTGCATGATTTAAACAGTCTTGCTGTTGCTTTTTACTAACATCCATTTTTAACCTCTAATTGTTAATTTGCTAAGTATAAACATATCATTTTGCTACCTGATTGACAATAGAAGTTACCCAAGAAAAGCAATACAAGCTGGCAATTGAGAGCATACGCTTTACGTTTAAAAAGAACCTCTTGCGAGGCTCTTTTGTTTTGGTAATTTAGGAAGATTGACTTTCTTTACTGTTGCGTCGTCCAAATACGATCCACCAGCCACCAGAAAGCGCTGCTAAAATCGCTACCCACCAATACCAAGCAAATGCACCTTTTTTCTCTGCTTCGTCACGAGCACCTGCAATATCCTGATTGCCTTCATTGCTACTCTCGGCGTCTTCGGCATCTTGAGGCTCATCTGGTGCTTGCTCTTCTTGTGTGTCTTCGTCATCAGTTGCATCTGGAGCTTGACTGTCGGCATTACCTTGACCTGCTTGATCTCCGGTTACTTGATTATTGGTGCCAGTTGAAGTAAGCGCATTGTTTTCTGCGGGATTAACAGCAACACTGTCACTGTTGTCATCAGATGATGATTCAGAGCTTTGCTCTGGAGACCCGCCTTGGCCATCTTCGGTAGGATTGTTGTTTTCATCGTCTTCAGTGCTTTCTACTGAGTCTTCTTCAGTGCCTTCGCCCTCTAAATCTTCTGTCTCGTCTTCCTCTTCATTTAAATCAGCTTCTTCGCTACTTTCTTCCTCCTCAGGCTCGACCAATAGAGTTGCCTCAGCAATAGCGCTTGTATTGCCGGCTTTATCAGTAGCTGTTGCGCTAATTAAATACTCAATATCTTCAAGCAAGGCAGGATCAAAAATAAATGACCAAATTCCATATTCATCGGTATTACTAGTTCCAACCTCTGCACTATTCACAAAAACTGTAATCATAGAATTTGCTTCGGCATTGCCACCAATCTCGGTTAGCGATGTGCTATTGAAGGTAGGAGCATTTGGAGCTGTTTTGTCAATTGTAAATGATTTAACAACATCACTGCTGCGGTTGCCAGAAGTTGATGTGCCACCAGCTAAATCGCGAGCAGCAAGTGTAACAATATAGTCACCATCTTCAGTCGCAGTATAAACTGGTGCATCAGTAATGCCGCTACTCAAAATTGTTTGACTATAAATAACTAGATCGTCTTTTTTAACTTGTACCCAGTAGTGTCGCAGATTTTCATCAGTTACTGTGGCGCGAACTTCTACATTACTATTAAACAAAGTTTCGTCAGTGGGATTGGTAAATTCTACAAATGGGGTGTTGTTATCAACTGTAACTTTCCAAAGTGGACTCCAATCGCTAATGTTGCCGACTTCGTCAACAGCTTTCACTCTCCACCAAAAAGTAGTATCAGAAACATTAGTGGCAGTTTTGCTAGTTGCGGTAAAATTTTCACTCCAGCGAAGGCTGGTTGCACCTGCATCATGATAACTTTCATAAACATAGTAATGCGCATCTGTAACAGCACCCCACTCATTTGTAAGGGATGCACCCGAGACAATCGCATTATTGCTTGGGGAAACCAAAGTTGGCGCATCTGGAGCAACTGAATCAAATATAAACTCGTACGTTGTACTATTGCCTGCTACGTCAAACAATACAAAAGTATTTGTGCCTTGTACTAACTTACCCAAAATATTGGCAAAATTAGCATCACTCCAAACATTGTTAGTAAAATCTACTTCAAAGCCATTGATAACATACTTATCCACCTGATGAGCATCATAGAGCTTAAAGCCAACATTGCTAAAAAGCTTGGCGTCTAAGTTACCAACAAAACCATCTTTGACAGTAACAGTTGGCGCAGTATTATCAACGATAAAATCAAACTGTTTAGTAGTGGATAGATTGCCAGCTTTATCAGTAGCATTGTACTTTACATAGTAATTTCCCTCTGGTAGTGGCGCACCACTCATGACTGTGTCTAAGTCAACACTATGAATGTATTCATCTGCATCAGATGGAGCAGTTACCTGAGTGCTCTTGTACAGCACGCTATCTTTATAGATATTGGCAACAATTTTATTTAAGGCCAGATTGTCAGTTGCTTTAATTGACAAGGTTGTGCCAGTGCTATTGAAAATAGCTGTTGAAGGAGCAAGAAGTTCAACTTCTGGCTTTGTGTTGTCAACGTAAAAAACATGTTGGCGACTAGCGGCATTATTGTTCCAGTAGCGCGTATTTCCTACTCCGTCAGTTCCTCTTAAGACAACATGGACTGGACCATCAGCAATAGTAGTTGTATTAACAGTTGTTGCAAAAATGTCTCCAGTTCGGGTAATAGTTGTACTTGAACCATTATTCCAAGAACGAGAAATACCAGCGATATTCATAAGAACTTTAGCAATATCACTCTCATCTGTAATTTTAGCTTCAATTTTTTGAGTGCCACGAACATACGACTCATTGCCTGGATTGACAATTGCAAAATTTGGCATATTGGTTTCAGTGCCAAATGTGTATTCTGCGCAGCCAGTAGTAATCTTGTTAATAACTGCATCACCTAATACTCCAGAACCAAGAGAATAACCAATAGAAATTACGCGCGCATCAGGGTTAGCATTAAGATATTCTGTAAGAGTGCCATAGCTTGTATAGCCCATGCCTGGATTAATTCCAAAATCTTTAGATGACCAATAGTATCCTTCTGCGTATGCCCACGGCTCATAAACTAAATAGCCATCCCAGTCTCCGTCTGCATCTTTATCTACTCCTAGTTGAAGACTTGGACGTCCGCCAGTATAGCTTTCAAATTCAATATTTGGCACACCAGCGTCTGCTAAAACAAAATTTGTAGCAAAGTATCCTGCAGCTTTGTCTGTTGAAGTATTACCTTCCGTCCAAACGCGAAGACCATTAGATACAAGGCTATTATGTCCAGTAGTACGTGTTTCACTTAAATCCCAGTCAGCTAAAGAGGTTGAGTGAACTTCAGAGGTGGTAGTGCAAGCTGCAATCGATAAAGATGAATCATTTAAATAGACATTGTCGATTGCAAGTCCGCCACTTACATTGGCAACAGTAAACCAACCATAGCGGTTGCCGCCAACAATGGAAATATCATCAGAAACATTAGATCGGGTTTCTGTGAACAAAGTATTGCCTGCATCATCTAAAAGGTTTAAGTCAACAAACAATTTGCCGCCATTATCATAAAAAACGTGTTGCAAGGTATACCAACCAGCAGATGTTACAGAATAATGGTTAAGAGTTTCTAGGTTTTGGCGAACAGTAAAATCAGTATTATTTGAGCCAGCAACCAATAATTCTCCAGTAGAGGTATCTTTTGCAACGTGAAAAATAAAGTCGCGTAAGTGAGTATCACTAGTACGATTTGCAGCAACTGAAAAATCAAAACCAGAGCCATCTGTCCAAGATGGATCCAGGTAAACATCTACTTCTGATTTCCATGTGCCTGGCCAAGTTGTTTTGTATCCATCAAAACGAGTAAATGGACCAGAAGAGTCGCTTTCAACTAAAGCATGCCAGTTACCGTCTGCTGATGCAATGCCATTAGTACCAGTTGCAGTGCGTGTAATTGTTCCATAGTCACCACCACTAGTCCAATCGCCGATATTAACTTCAAAACCTTGAGAATACAGCTCTGCAGCAGTTACAATCCTTGGTGCTACAGGCACCATTGCAACAAAGTTGCTTAAAATAAGTAGCAACGCCAAGCTTATGCTTGTTGTTTTTTGATATAAATTTTTAACCAGATGAACCATAAAGCGCCCTTTCTCTTCTTGCCCCAAAAGACAAAAAATTTCTAATAAATAGAAGTTAAAATAAATTTTTATTGGAATTCACCATAGCAAAATATTACTTTTTTGGCAAATAATACTTGAGTTAAACGAACCGCTTCAGATAGATTGCACTAATTGCCAAAATCTTTTAAATACGCTAAGATTGGAATATGGAACGCCCTATTCCGCCCTATGAGGGGGGCAAAGGCGACGACAATTTTGCTGTTTATCAAGCCAACAAAGAAGTTTGGCGGGTTAAGCATTTACACGAAAGCATTATTGATGGGCTTCATACTGAACTCAAAATCGAAAATCAATTGCGCAAAACTCGCAATGTTAAAGAATTTAACGAAAGACTACTTGATCTTTATCCTTCGATTGTTTTAAGTTTTAGAAGTGAATTCCCCGTGGAATCTCAAGACAGTTTAGGCAATTTATTGCCAGTAGACTATCGAGAAGGTTCGCACAGATTAGTAAACTGGAGATTTAATGCTCAGAGCCTTTTAAACGCTAATATCGGCGAGCGAATTCCTGGATTAAAAGAGCGTGCGCAACAACTTTGCGAACAAAGCCATCGAAAAGCGCCAGATGATGTGGCAAACAGAGCAGTTAATAATTTTCTTTACATTTTTAAGGAAGAGATGCTGTATCCGCCAACTCAAGCAATTCCCGCCTACAAAAAAGAATTACACGCCTACCGCAACAACGTTCGGTTAAGATTGCACGAAGTAATCGGCGAAGAAAACACGCACAAAATCCACATTTGCATGGAATACTTAAAGATTGTTTATTCCACGCTAAAGCAACAGCGCATAAAGTACGGCCTAGTTAGAAAATTATTGCGAAGCAATGTTTCTAAAGAAATCCGGCGCGCGGTAGATGCAAAAAGTTACAAGGCTCGACGAGATCCCGAATTGCGCCAAAGGGCTGTTGAGTTCGTGCTAGATGAAGTTTTTGGTGATGATTTGCGCGATATAGAGGAAATGCAAGATTAAATTGGTGGTGAATTTTGTGGCTACGTATTAAGGGATTGGCGTTAATATGAAAAAGAAGGCAGTGATTGCCTTCTTTTTTGGTTGCTCTCTAGCCTATTTTTGTGCCAGCCTTAACTGGCTCTTCGGGGATTAGAAAGACTGGCTCGCCATCTTCGTCTTCGGCAGCAAGAAGCATTCCATGCGATTCAACCCCGCGAATTTTGCGAGGCTCTAAGTTGATAATATATAGTGCTTGCTTGCCAACTAGCTCTTGTGGGTCTGGGTAAAATTCTTTAATTCCAGAAACAATCTGACGGAGTGTTTTATTGCCTTCGTCGTCAACCTCACCAAAATCCACTTGGCAAAGTAATAATTTATCCGCATCCGGCACTTCGGAGGCTTCCTTAATTGTGCCAACACGAATATCCATTTGACTGAATTGGGGGTAGGTTATATGGGTCATAATTAAAATTATTTTTTTATTAAATCACTTAAATCTTTTTTAACCGTTAAAGCAAAATCGGCACCAATGGCTTCAAAATGCTTTTCGCCAAATAGAATTTTCTTTTGTTCGTCTGGGCGAAGTTTTGCCATCATCTCTTTAGCACTAATGCCATCTACTCCAAATTTTGTTTCGCGCACCAAATATAGTTTGTCACCATCATCGCCATGCCAAACAATTGCCCAATCGGGGCGATATTCACCAATTGGTGTATCTATAAAAAACCCACGAGGCAATTTAGTATAAACCTTTACATTGCTACTTGACTCTAAGGATTGGGCAAATTCTTTTTCGCCCTCGCTATCAAATTCGATATGCGTAAACGGAGATCTGCTGCTCTCAATGAGTCTATCCAAATATGAATCAAAATCCTTAAATAGGCTAAGCTCCCACATTTCATCTTTAGGCAAATACCGAACGGATTCGTTAGTAAGCAAATCACCCAAAACCCCTGATATCACCAGTGTAGCAGAGCGCAAAAATTCTTCAGGGTTTCTAAAAACAAGTTCTAAATTATCAATACGGCTTAAAATTTCAAAAATTGTCTTTCTGGTAAGCCCCGTCTCCTTAGCAACTCTCTCAACTAAATTCTGAATAGCGACATCTTTTTTAGGAATAACTGGAGCAGATGAACCACTAAAAACAGTTTTAAGTTCGTTATTTTCCCCAAAATCTAAAGCAATCTTTTCAACTTTAATTGCCAAATTTTTAATATCCAAATCATTGATTTGCTCAATTGATTTTTGGATAATTCGCTCTGTATCCACATCAATAGAAAAAGTTGTTTTTTGGCTAATTTTATTCCATAAAATCTTAAACTCCTCGTTATCTAAATAACGTGTTGTTTTTACAGTTGTTCTTTGCTTGGCATTGGCGGCTCGCGGAGTGTTGCCCAAATACCCTGCCTCGACAAATTCTCGTTGTAAAGACTCCACATACTCCTCATAGCTCTCATTGGCAATCACAGTTAATATATTTATCTGTTCGTCCTCAATACGATTACCGTGCTTATCTAGAGGCAATCTTAAGCCGCGACCAATTTCTTGGCGTTTTTTAATTTCTGAATGAGTTTCGCGCAAGGTACAAATTTGAAAAATATTTGGATTATCCCACCCTTCTTTTAAGGCAGAATGCGAAAAAATAAAAGCAGTCGGCTCGCTAAAAGAAAGTAGTTGCTCCTTGTTTTTCATAATCAAGTCATAAACCGCTTTGTCCGTATCACTCTCACCGCTCTTGGAGTCCAAAAATTCTACCTCACCACTGCGTTTTTTCTTGCTTGCAAAGTACCCCTTATGAACCCCACTTGCCTCTTTATTTGCAAAAAAATCATAGCTAATTTTTAATTTATTAAATTCTTCCTCAAAAATTTGTGCGATAATTCCACCGTTTACATAATTTGCAACCTTATCAATAAAAAATAAAGAAAGTACTTTAATTGTGTCGCCGAGCTCTTGTTGTTTTCTAAAATGCGCCTTAATTGTTTCTTGAATTTGTGCTCGAAAAATATCAACTTTATTTTCTGAATCTTCTACACGATAATGCACGCCGTTAGAAAGCTCTACAAAATTGCCATGACCATTTACTTTATTGACATCTGTTACATATAAATCGCGATACTTTTCATTTTTAGTTTTATAAAATAAATCGTCACCAGCCTCAAGATTAAAAGACTTGTAGTCATATTTGCCATCTGCTTTTTTAACCTCAAGTAAAACATTG
>CAZWUV010000004.1:0-24130 GCA_964636735.1 uncultured Candidatus Saccharibacteria bacterium
AACCTACGACCTTCTGGTCCGAAGCCAGACGCTCTAATCCACTGAGCTAAGGAGGCTTATCACAATCACACTAATCCAGACTACCATAAAATGTCGCAAAATTCAATCCCATTTAAGTATAAGCAAGCAAAAACCCCAATGCTTAGTTGGGGTAGTTAGCTATTGTTCTTCAATCTGAGAAATTTTTTCTCGGATGCGCTTTGCTCGGTCTGTTCCGCTAGGGTGAGACAAGGTTTCAGCATTATTATACTTAATAATAAGTCTAAGAGATTGATCTAAGCGGTATCCATATTTTTGCATAATCTTCAGGCTGTTGGCGTCGCATGCAAATTCTGCCTCATGGCGATTTTTATTGAATGCATTTGGCCCATCGTTTAAGAGCTTATGCGATATTTCATGGAATATAATAAAAGCCCATTCATGTTTAGTTTCGATGAATTTCAGGTTTTCTGGATTTATATAAATATATGTTGGCTTTGTTGAGTTTGAGTAAAAATGCGTTTGCGCCATAATAAAAGGATCGTCTGTAAATATTAGAAAAACTGGTGCTCCATCTAATTCTTTTCTGGCTTCGTTAATCAAGTTATTAAACTCGGAAATCGTTGTTCTGTCTTGCGCCAGAGCGCCACAGCACATAAATAGCACTGCAATTAAAATAAGTTTGATTTTGTCCATCTCTTTTTGCCTCGCTGTAAAAGATCGATTGCTCGTCCTGTCAATTATATAAAAAATAGATGCAAAAGCAAGAATTGTTTACTTGAAGTCGTTCTCTATAGCCTTAAAGTTAAGGCGCTCCAAAATCTCTTGTGCGTCTTTTGTGGGTGCAAAATCAGGCTGAGAGTAGTCATAAATCAAAACTGGATACGGTTTTAAATTCTTAACACCATCTTTGTCAAAATCAATCTCCATAATTACCCCACGTCGTGTTTCGTGCGACCACATTTGGTCAAAAACAAAATTTCCTAGGCTATATAGAATGTATTTTCCATTATATTGTTCGATAGGCTGAGTAACATGAGGGTGGTGTCCAATAACCAATTCTGCGCCCGCATCAATCGCAGTCCGCGCAAAATCGATTTGGCGCTTGTTGGGATTTAGTACATATTCTACTCCAGAGTGCATCGAGACAATTACAAAATCTGCTTCTTTTTTGGCATTTATAATAGCC
The DNA here is from genome assembly GCA_964636735.1 of uncultured Candidatus Saccharibacteria bacterium. GTDB lineage: Bacteria > Patescibacteriota > UBA1384 > JACPKC01 > JACPKC01 > CAZWUV01. The sequence continues at coordinate 1,169 of CAZWUV010000004.1, forward strand.
TCTGTCATCTTTTCTGCTCTCATGAAGGCAGTGCCTGCTCTATCTGTTGATGCTTCGTATCTGGGTGGCACCACGTCGGAGTCATTGTAAGCTAAAAAGGCAAATTTTAGTCCATCTGCCTCAAGAAAAGCGGGCTGATTTGCCTCGTTAATGTTTTTACCTGCACCAATAGTTTTAATGTCCGCTGAATTTAAATACTTGAGCGTATTTAAAACGCCTTGCGAACCTTGGTCGGACATATGATTATTTGCCAGCGAAACAATGTCGAAACCAGCATTTTTGAGCGCTTTTTCCACACCTACATCTGCCCTAAAAACCATTGTATCTGCCTTAACTGGTGCGCCTGGAGTAATCGGATTTTCGAGATTTCCAAAAGTAATATCCGCACTTTGTAGGAGCTGGGTAGTTTTGGCAAATGGATAATTGATGTCGTTGTGGCGCTTGTACCTGTTGGCGACTTCTCTGGCAAGCATAATATCGCCTACTGCGATAAGTTTTACCTGAGATACTTTTTCTGGTACTGCAGGTTGCTTAGCTGTTTGTTGGCTTGTTGACGGCTGATCATTGCTATAGTCTTGGGTAGTTGGCGCTTTAGATAATTTAGGTCTAAAAACAAAAAATCCAGCCGTCATTGCTAAAATAAGCATCGCTGGAATTATTTTTCCTAATTTGCTGGATTCTTTCATTTAATTCCCCCTCATCATAAATTGGAGCGGGATACCAGAATCGAACTGGCGTCTCTAGCTTGGAAGGCTAGCGTACTACCATTGTACGAATCCCGCTTATACCCTAAAATTATAAAAAAAAAATTAAAATTAGTCAACTGCTTAAAGTTACCAAGTTGTCGCCCCATCGCTTAAAAAAATGAGTTATCCACAGGGGATAGGGCATTTCAAGTATGGTATTATAAATTTGTTCAATATATAATATTAGTAGAATATAAGTATATAAGTATATAAGGAGGGTATGTGAAATACTCAGGAAAAATTTTTAGTCTACCCCAAAAAGCATTGTCTATCATGCTGGCAATCCTTTTGGCGTTTACTAGCTTGCTAGCTATGTCTAGCTCATCGCAGGCAGCAGTTATCGATACTACGAGCACTTCAATTAGTGACTCTAGAATCGGAGAAACTGGTGTAAGCTACACCTTAACATTGGGTAACATAACAGCTTCTGCTATTGAGTGTATTACAATTGAATTTGATACTGAGCCAGATGGTTCAGGTTCTTTGCCACCAGGTATGAATATAACTTCGGTAGGCTTGGGCGGAGGTAGTACTTTTATACCAATACCAGCCTCTTGGACTCCTGCTGTGAACTCTAATATTGTATCTCTTGTAAACACTTCTGGTGAAACACCAGGCAATGTTGACGGAGGAACCATTATCTTGACGGGTATTACAAATGGTAGCACTAAAGCTACAGCTTACTACACCGTTGTTAATACTTTTGCTAATGATGATTGCACGGGCGCAGTTGATACAAACGGAGTTGCATCGTTTATTTTTACCGAAGGAGTTTTGATTACTGCTACTGTTGACTCTGCACTTAGTTTTGATATTACAGATAGTGATTGCAATCTAGGAAATTTGCCACTTACTGGCACTCACAAGGGTTGTGATATCGATTTTAGCGTAGCATCAAATTCTGCAAATGGTTGGACAGTTAGTGCAAAAGGTGACAGTGCCGGCACAAATGCTTCGCTCTATAATAGTAATGCGTCCGCAACGATTACTGCACTAACAACTGCTGGAGGCTTGGGAACCATTGGCGCTGCAGAGGCATTTGGATTTAACTTGGCTGCTAGTAACACCACAACCCCAGACACAGGTACTGCGCTAAGCGGTGATACTACTGGAGTTTCAATTGCGAGTGATTATAACACCGCTAACACTTTTAAGTGGCCAGGAACAACTAACGAGGTCATTTTAACTGATACTGGCACATCTCCAGGTACAAATGCAACTATTTTGGTGGGTGCCAACAGAAGCAGTGTAACGCCATCTGGTAGCTACAGCACAATTCTAGTATTGACAATTGTAGCCAGCTATTAATTTAATAAGATAACTTTAAGAGGGGGTAAAAATTTTATGAAAAACGTTATTAAAAAAATAGGAATGTCCTTTGCGGGAATTGCCTTGTTGGCTATGCCTATTATGGCACTAGGTCAAAGCATTGGTACAACTATTAGCCCATTAGTTCGTGAAATTAGCGTGAGCCCTGGTGATGTTATTACGGGTCAGGTTAGCTTAGTTAATACGGGCGAGGGAGATCAAACATATATTCCAATTATTAGAAACTTTGGAGCTAGCGACAATCCAAGTTCAGGCGCTCCACAGTTTTTAGAATCAGCAGATGATCAATCGTTGTCTCGTTGGGTGAATTTTTCCGTTGCCTCTTTAACATTAAAGCCTGGAGCTAAGGGAACCCTAGATTACACAATTAGGGTTCCTCAAGATGCTAATCCTGGTGGACACTATGGTGCAGTTATTGCCCAGACTCAAGCTCAGCAAACAGAAGGAACCGGAGTATCTGTGCAACCAGAGCTTGGATCTTTGATCCTAGTAACTGTTGCCGGAGAGCAAGTTGTTGAGGCAAGAGCTGTTGATTTTAGGCCAGTGCGAAAAATTTTTACAATGGACTTTCCTTCATTTATTGCAACTGTTCGCAATAGTGGAAATGTTCACTTAAAGCCAGTAGGTTCAGTAGATATTACAGGTCCTGCTAACGCAACCATCAATGTCAACTCGACAAAATCAAGTGTTTTGCCAAATAGTACCAGAAACTTCACCGCTGTTAGCGAAGATAGTCTGCCGTTTGGTAAATACACAGCCAAGCTAGAGTTGCGAGCTGAAGCTCCTGATGGAAGAACAATTCCTGTGACTGCCATTAGTGAGTTTTGGGTAGTTCCTATGGCTTACATTTTGGGATTGTTGGCTTTTCTGATTGTTGCTTATATCTTGATGAGACATTGGATTTCGGATACAGAAAAAGCATCTCACAGAGCAAAGTCATCTACCAAGGCAACTAAAAAATAAAATAAATCCTAGATTTATTAAAGAAACACAGGTCAAGATTTGACCTGTGTTTTTGATTGCTTGCCCCCAAGGTATTTTCCACTATGACTGATATTTAAAATATGGTACTATTTATTTAAGATAAGATTGAAATACATAATCTTTTATTTTTAACGATTAGCGAGGGGAATGTGAATAAAGTTAGTCAGCTTATAATTGTAAGTATAATTTTTCTTATTGCTTGTTTTAATATTTTGAGCGCAGTACGTGCCGCTCAATTAGAGAACAATAGTATTTTTTTGTCAGATCCTCGAGTAAATAAATCTGGCACCACATACTCCATTGGTACATCGGGGCAATCCACTGCTTTGATTAGGTGTTTTACTATAAGGTTTACCCTTTATCGAGGAATTGACAGTCCTATTCCTGGGCTAGATATCTCTTCAGTGTCATTGAGCTCGAGCTCAAATTTTATTCCTACTCCTGCTAGTTGGAGCGTTAGCGGTTCAAATATAACGGGCGTTATTACAATCACAAACCCATTGGGCGAATCTCCTGCAGGTGGAATTAATCGTTCAATAGTTTTGGAAGGAATTACTAATGGTTCGGTTAGTGGAGAGGCCTATTGGTTCGAGGTAGATACTTTTTCTGATGCTGGATGCTCTGCCAGTGTTGATACAGATGCAGACGGAGAATTTCTTTTTAATTCTGGACTTTTGATCTCTTCGGTAGTTGAAGAGACGCTTGATTTGTCTTTGAGTGCAAACAGTTGCTCTTTTGGAGAATTGTCGATTTCTAGTCCAAAAACTTGTAATATAGAAGCTACTGTTGCTTCTAATGCGCCCAATGGATATTCGTTGCATTATTTACCTGCAAACACCTTAACTCATACACAGGGGTTTGATACTATTAGTCCTTCTGGTCAAATTGCGACACCTAGTAATTCTGGCATAGAGCAGTTTGGTTTTAACTTAGTTGCCAACACAAATCCTGCCGTTGGCGTAAATCCAAATGGAGGAAGTGGCGCTCCTGCTACAAATTACTCTCTATCAAATTATTTTGCCTTTACTCCAAGTGGGGCACAAATTGCAAATACCGTAGCGCCTTCATATGCAACTACATTCACGGCAAGCTTTATTGCAAATATTTCAAGTGATACAGTTGCGGGAGACTACACTACCACCCAAACATGGCTGATTATTGCTAATCCTTAGTATATGTTTAAACGATTTTTTTATAAATTATTTTTGACTAGTTGTTTGATTTACTGTTTTGCTCCAATAGTTACTTTTGGCGCAGATATTGATTTTAATGCAAATGTGCCCGACAATGGCTCTCCAAGTGTTAGCATAGGTTCGCACATCAATAATGCTTCTTATACAGTCACGACCGTTCCTGCCCATATTGGAGGCAAGGCCAACGATAATTCCGCAGGATTGGGATTGAATGTCAATTCGACAACCTTTACTTTACAAAGATTGAGCGACGGCGCTTATTGGAATGGCAGTTCTTGGGTTGCAGGGCTGTATAATTTAGCCACTTCTCATCCTCAAACTAATTTGGGCACAAGCGTTGATTGGGTTTCGTCTGCAACTTTACCGGTTTTTGCTGTAGATAATTATATTTTAATTGCTACGGCGACAGATAAAAGTAATAATCAGCAATCCACATCCGCAATTAGCTTTAGCGTGTCTTCTGCAACGTCCATTGCTTCGCCAGTTATAACTTATCCTTCGGAGAATGAGCAAGTTGTTCATTCTAAGCCCACTATTCGTGGTTCTGGAGTTGCGGGCGCTACAATCAATCTTGTAATTATTCCCACCGACAAAACTTATACTGCCACAGTCAATTCAGCGGGACAGTGGGTGATTGCCTTAACTGAACCATTGGCGCAAGGTAAGTATAAAATTGAAGCAACTCAAGTACTAGGAGATTTGACAAGCAGTAAGGCGGTGCGTAATTTTTCGATTACTATTCCAAGCCCTACCATTGAAAATCCTAAAGAAGGTGCAGTTGTAGAAAATGGCAAGCCACAAATTGCCGGATTAGGTTTGTCGGGAGCAGAGATTAAGCTAGTAGTTGTTGAAACAGGGGATATTTACAGCACTATTGTTGGCGCTAATGGCAAATGGTCTGTAAATATTGGTAAAACTTTGTTAAATGGAAGCTATACTGTCAAAGTTGCTCAAACTCTAAATGGCTTAACAAGCCAAGAGGTATCGCAAAGTTTTATTGTTGGCATTGTTGCTCCAATAATTGAATGGCCTACAAACAATGAAACGATTTATAGCACAAGGCCAGTTGTTACGGGTCGAGGTATTCCCGACGCAGCAATTCACTTAGTCGTCGATCAAACAGGCGATGAGTACACAACTACTGTTGATGAGGCTGGCAATTGGAGTATTTATATAAAGCCACATCTTGCTGAAGGAGACTATACTATTCGCGCCACCCAAACGTATAATCACCTTACTAGCTTGGCGACTGTGGTAAATTTTAAGCTACAATTTGCCACCATAATAACTGGTGCAATCGTTAATATTTCTTGGCTAGATTTTACTCATAATACGATCGCTGGATTGTTGCTGGTTGGTACGTTTATTCTGGCAATTCTCCCTGCTATTTTGTGGGTGCCAAAGGGTTTGCCATTTATTCCGCAACTAGCTAACTTTTTTATTATCTTTTTAGGTTTACCGGGCAGAAAGCGTGGCTACGGCATTGTTTTTGATTCTGTTACCAGAGAGAGGTTAGAGGGCGCCACTGTTAAACTTGTGCCGCTTGGCCGTAGCAAGACTCATCAAGTCAAAACAGGTAAAAGAGGCAGTTTTTATTTTGATGTTGCTAAAAGCCAAAAGTATAAAATCGAAGTCAGCTATAAGGGATATGATTTTCCTTCAAAATATGCAGAGGTTGGCTATAAAGGTGAAGCTTTTTTTGCCAATGAAGGAGCAGTTTATAGAGATATTCCACTTGACAATAAATCCCCAGAAAGCAAAAAACTTTTGTGGAATTTTCAGTCATTTGGTTTTGCTGTCAATATCTTGCGAGTTAGCTTGCTTTTTGTCGGAAGTTTAATTGCTACGGTTTTTATTATCGAGCGCGGGCTTTTTGTTGATTGGCTAATTTTAGGTTTTTATGTTTTGATTTGGCTTATTGATGCATATAACTATAAAAGAGCCAAAAAACTATCTTAACTTCAATAATTCTTTGTTTGATGCCTTGCTTATTGCTAAAGAATTATATATTATTGCCATATAACGATAGGCAAAAGTTCTATTGATTTACTTTTAAGGAGTTCTTATGGCGCAAAAAATTTCTTTGGTTCGGGGCATGAAAGATGTTTTACCTAAGGAGCAAAAATACTGGAGCCTTATCAAGCAAGTCAGCAAAAAAAGACTTCAAAGTTTTGGTTTTTTGCGCATTGATACTCCAATTATTGAGGCCAAAGAGCTTTTTTTACGTGGCGCAGGGGAATCCTCTGATATTGTAGAAAAAGAATTGTATGGCGTTTCTCGGGTGGGGACAAGGTCGGATAATACAGATTACCAAGAAATTACAAACGTCTTACGTCCAGAAGGCACAGCCAGTATCATTAGGTCTTATATTGAAAACGGGATGCATACGTGGGCTCAACCCGTCAAGCTTTATTCTGTGATGCCACTTTTTAGGTACGATCGGCCACAAAAAGGTCGTTATAGACAGCATACGCAGTTGAGCGTCGAGGTGATTGGTGATGCCGAGCCTTTAACTGACGCAATGGCAATTTTGGCCTTGTGGCAGATTTTGCAAGATGTTCATGTTGAGGATAGTTCAATTATCGAACTTAATTCGATTGGAGACAAAGAGTGTCGCCCAAAAATTATCAAAAAAATCACAGCGTATTATAAACCAATCCTTCCTCATTTATGCGAAAATTGTCAACGTCGTTTTCATGAAAATCCGATGCGCCTACTTGACTGCAAAGAGCCTGAGTGTCAAAAATACCGCGCCCAAGCTCCCAGAATTATCGATATTATATGTAAGCCTTGCCGAGATCATTTTATGTCTATTTTGGAGTATTTGGACGCTGCTGGAGTAATGTATAATCTAAATCCTTATTTGGTAAGAGGTCTGGATTATTATTCTAGGACTGTTTTTGAAATCAAAGATACTCAAAACGATACTCAACAATCTTCGCTAGGTGGTGGTGGTCGCTACGATTATTTGGTCAAAACCTTAGGTGGCAAACAATCTCCTGCCTTTGGATTTGGGCTTGGTATTGAGCGCTTAGTTGAAAAATTAATGAAGGCAAAGGTTGAAGTTCCCGAAGAAGAGGGAACAAGTATTTTGATTATTCAGTTAGGAAAGCGAGCGAAAAGCAAAGCAATCCCTCTTTTGGTAAGTTTGGCAAAGCAGGGACTGGCAGTTAGTATGGCGCTTGGCAAAGAAAGCCTTAAATCTCAGCTAAAGAGCGCAGACAAAATGAACGCCAAGCTGGTGTTGATTGTTGGTGAGCGAGAGGCTATCGATGGTACGATTATTTGCCGAAATATGCTTGATGGTTCACAGGAAACTGTGGCCTTGGATGATGTTGAGCAAGTTGTTAGGCGCAAACTTGCCGAGATAGAAGAATAATCTTTTATGCTTGTTGCGGTTTTGGATAATATACGTTCTATTTATAATGTCGGCTCTGCCCTTAGAACTGCCGATGGTCTTGGGGTAAATAAATTATATTTGTGTGGAAGAACTGCTTTTCCAAAGGGTAAAAATTTAGACAAAATCCACAAGACCGCGCTAGGAGCAGAAGAGTCTGTTGCTTGGGAGTATTCTGCTAGTACAACTCAAGCCATTAGTAAGCTCAGAGACGAGGGATTTTTAGTAATTGCGATCGAAAAAACAAGTACTAGTATTGATATTTTGGGTTTTTTAGAAAAGAGGGCGAAGTCAATTAGTCGGTCAAAAATTGCCTTGATTTTTGGCAACGAAGTTTTTGGGGTAAGTGAAGCATCTTTGAGTTTATCTGACTACGTTTTGCACTTGCCTATGACAGGCAGCAAACAGTCATATAATGTATCGATTGCCTTTGCTCTGGCATGCGCTGTTTTTAAGTGGAAGCTTTAAGGGCTATTTTTGGTATTATCCGTTAAGGTCTTCGGGTAAAATTTCAAAAATTCTTTTAATTGATCTAGCTTGTGCGCCACTAGTTTCAATGACTACGCCGTTAAATTGAATTGGTCCATCTGCTGGTTCTAGTTTAAAAGGCTTGTCTTCCAAAAATGATGGCAGGGTTGTCTTGATACTTGCGCCAATTGAGCCGTTCATGGGGCCGGTCATACCAGTGTCCGAGATATAGGCAGTTCCTTTTGGCAGAATTCTTTCATCAGCAGTTTGTACGTGAGTGTGAGTTCCAACGACTGCGCCAACCCTTCCGTCAATATAATGCCCAAAAGTGTTTTTTTCGCTAGTAGCTTCTGCATGAAAATCAACAAAAATAAATCCTTTTGCGCTAGGTAGAATTTTGTCAATTTCCAGGAAAGGATTTGCCACAGCTTGGCGCATAAAAACATTGCCCTGCAAATTGATAATTGTTACATCTTCGTTTTTTAATCTGAGAGACACCATACCTCTTCCTGGTGCATCGGTATAGTTTAGTGGACGCAAAACGTCAATTTCGCTGTAGATAGAAAACAGATTTTGATTTGAAAAACTGTGGTCTCCGCCAGTAAACCAATCTACTCCGGCTCCCTTGAGCTCGTCGTAAATTTCTAGTGAAAAGCCATTGCCATGCCGAGCGTTTTCGCCATTAGCAATTACTAGATCTAGATTTTCTTCTTCTCTTAATTTAGGTACAAAATATTTAACTGCTTTTCTGCCTGCTCGACCAAAAATGTCTCCAATAAATAAAATTTTCATAAAGCTACCTAGCCAACTCTTGCGTTCGGGTTTCTCGAATAACATTGACCTTAATAACGCCAGGGTACTGCAAATCTTTTTCAATCTTTCGGGCAATATCCTTAGAAAGCTTGATGGCGTCTAGGTCGCTTATTTTATCAGGTCGCACCAAGACACGAATTTCTCGTCCCGCATGAATTGCAAAAGTCTTATCAACACCCTCGAAGCCTTTAGCAACGTTTTCTAGTTCTGTGATCCGTTTAACGTAATTTTCATGGGAATCACGACGTGCCCCCGGCCTTGATCCAGAGATAGCATCAGCAATTCTAACAATAATTGCCTCAACTGTTTTTGGTTCAATGTCGTCATGATGGGCGCCAATTGCGTTGATGAGTACCTCGCTGGCGCCATATTTACGAGCAATATCCATGGAAATGTGGTGATGAGGACTTGGGATTTCGTGATCTAAAGCTTTTCCGATATCATGCAAAAAAGCAGCCTTGCGCGAAACATTTGCATCGGCGCCAATCTCTGAGGCAATAAGTCCAGCTAAATTCGCCATTTCAATAGAGTGCTTTAGGACATTTTGCCCAAAAGAAGTACGATATTTTAGCTGACCCATAATTTGCAAAACATCTGGATGAAGTCCAGCAATTCCAGCTTCTCGAGCGGCCTGCTCACCAGTTTCTTTGATTTCTTTTTGAGTATCTTTTTCAACTTTTTCCCAGATTTCTTCAATTTTGCCTGGGTGAATTCTACCATCGGCAATTAAGCGCTCCATGGTGACCTTTGCCATATGTCGGCGTACAGGATCAAAGCAAGACAAGGTGACAGTATCCGGGCTTTCATCAATAATAACATCGACGCCAGTTAGTTTTTCAAAGGCTTGAATATTGCGACCCTCTTTACCAATAATTCGACCCTTGATTTCTTCGCCAGCAATTCTAACAGGAGAAATTGTGATTTCGGCAGAAGTTTCATTGGCAATTCGCTCCATTGTGGTTACTAGAATTTTTCTTGCCCAGGTATCAAATTCTTCTTTAGCCAAAGTGCGCTGTTCTTTGATTTTTCCGATGATATCTTCTTTAAATTCTTCTTCAGCCCACTTTAATAAGTGATCCTTGGCTTGGTCGGGGGTCATTTTGGCTACTTCAGAGAGTTTGGTATTTTGTAGCTCCAAAACTTCCTCGATATTCTTTTCACGTTCGGAAATTTTTTGACGCCTGTCGTCTAAATTAGCTAGTTCGGATTCAATTTTAATTAGTCTTTCGTCGAGCTTAGCTTCGCGATTTCTAATTTGACCCTCTAAGTCTTCTAAGGATTTTTTGCGATCTTCTGCTTCTTGCTTGGCTTGCTCTTTGATCTTTAGTGCTTCGTCCTTAGCCTTTAGGATAAGTTCTTTGTTTTTTGTCTCTAATTCAGCGTCTGATTTTTTGCGCAGTACTGTTCTGGCGCCATACCCAAAAATTCCTCCCCCCAAAAGGGCGAGCACGATATATAAGTCCATTTTTTAGTCCTTTCAAGATTGCCATCTTATGCCTGTAAAAATCTAGCAAATAATTATTTATTTTATCTATAAATGACTTGTTTTCTATCATTTATATTGACTTAATCATAAACTAAATTTTAGGCTTTGGCAAATTATGAACCCTTGAAATTATAGGTGCAAATATGGTATATTATTTATCAGCTAAAAGCTATCCGCTAGCTGGCGGAGCTAATAGTTAAAAAATTATTTCGGGGATTGGCGCAGTTGGTAGCGCGCCTGGTTTGGGACCAGGAGGCCGCGAGTTCGAGTCTCGCATCCCCGACCATTCTAAGGATTTATGTCAATAAATTTTTAGAATGGTCTGTTAAAGAGAGCGCGTAGCGCTTAAATATTTTTTGCGCTAAATGCAAAAGATATTTAACGGGTGACAGGAGTGAAGCGACGCCAGAGGGCAGAGCCCTATGGCGCGTAGCTTCGCACCCCCGACCACATAAAATTTTGTCGCTTTGCTCCAAATTACGTGGCACAGCCATATTTGAAAAAGGTGAGGGCCGTTAGCTCAGTTGGTAGAGCGCTACGCTGGCAGCGTAGAGGTCGCTGGTTCGAATCCAGTACGGTCCACCAAGTTTTTCAGGGGTTCTTGGTAGTTCAAGTATGGTTAAGATTAGATTTTTAAAATGATGAGCAATTGCGCTCTTTTTTGTTTTAAGTTGCAATGCTGGATTTTTGCCTTATCTTTTGCTATATTCCTTCTAGCAACTTAACAATAAAAAGAAAGGCAGTGTATGTCGTGTCTGCAAATTCAGAATTTATCCAAAATTGCCAAGACGCCCTAGCTCAACTGATGGAGTTTAGAGACGAAACCCAAGAGTTTTGCGACGAAAATTTTAATATTGGATACAGCTACATTAATGAGTTGAGTGATTTTTTAAAAAAACGCACTTCATCTACAAAAGACTTTCAGCTAACCTTAGAAACACCAGATCAAATTGATTGGAGTTTTTATGAGTCCGACAAGGTACAAGGAATTCAGTTGCGATCAATAAAGAACTTTGACTATATTACCAATCCAGCAACTTTAAGATTTTCTTCAAATAAGGTCGAGAAAAGATCGCAAGAGATTTTTAAGAAAAGTCAATTTACATTATTTAGTCCGTACGAATCCAAAGACTTTCAGGATTGGCAAGAGAAAAACAACAAAGAGCTTACGATAGCTACTGTTATGGAATATTGCGCTGGGGCATTTCCTGCAAGATGTTTGCCAGGTATCGAGACGTTCAGATGGCTACTTAAAAATCCCAAATCGATTTTTAAGAATAAGTACTTCACACCCACACTGTTTTTTCCGGGTACAATTTTTCGTGACCCTGTATTTGGTGCATGGTATGTCCTAGCTTGTTACCATTGTGGGGGAGTTAAAAGAAATTATATGTGCAAGTACTGGCTGGGTTCAGCTTGGTCTAACGGCTGGTTTATTGTTATTTTGAAGTAAAATTGATTTTGGTGGCATTTTAAGATGTTGATGCTTGCTTTTCCCGCAATTTGTTTGCTGGTGAAGCGGAAAGATTTTGTTTTTTGCAAAACGATCTAATTGGCAAAAAGTTACTTCTTTGTTATATTAAATTCAATACAAGCAATCTAAGTACTTAGGGAGGAAAATTTGACACACCCAACTCATCTTATCGCAGGCGCGCTTGTTGGGTATGCCACTGGTGACTACGCAACAGCGCTAATTGTGTCGGTGGCTGTGGATATCGATCATTTGCCTTCTATGCTTGGCAAAAAAGTTTTTAAAAGCAAAAATGCTTTTTTGCAATCAATTTTAGAAACAGATAGTAAGTATGAAGCAGAGCGCGGGATATTACATAACGCACTTTCTTTTTCGGTGATTTCGATAGCTGTTTGGATTTTGTTTCCCAGTATTGCGCCAGCATTTATCTTGTCTTATTTGGCGCATTTAATTATGGATGGTCTAGATAGTGCCAATACGCCAATTTTGTGGCCGTTTTCCAGGATTAACATCAAGGGTCCAGTTAAATACTTTTCCAGAAGAGAATTTTTGTTTGCAGCATTGTTGTCTATCTTGCTAATTGCACTGTTGGCTCTTTAATAATTTTTAAAAAGGATGGAGGGAAAAACAATGACAATTCGTGTTTTAGGTGAGCCTGAAAGAATAGGTGAAGAAGCTTATGGTGAATTTTCTATGATTATCAAAAAAATTGAACACAAGCCTAATCACTTTGGCATGATTGCTGGGCAAGGTGAAGATCTTTGCCCAAAACTACAAAATCAGCCGTACGCTGACTTTGAAGAATTACTTTTAAATTCTATCAAATAATACTGTTGACCCTTATTTATGATAAGGGTCTTTTTTGTTGTTTGCGCAGTGTCAATTGTTGTTTGTGCGGTGTCAATAAAAATCTCACCATATCAGGTGAGATTTTTATTAGTAGCTTCTTTGGTGTACTTGCTCTATATTGGAGTGATTTATTTCATTTTGCGTCTAATGAAGGCAGGTACCTCAAGGTCGTCTTCGTCTTCTGGCAAAAGGTCTGGTTCCGATGCTGGGTAGCCAAAGCCAACTCTGGATTCTTCCTTTTTTTCTGGCTTACCAAAACCAAGCCCGCCAGCTAGAATGCCCAATTTTGAGCGCTCTTCGTTGGCTTGCGGAACAACTGGGCTAGCTGGACCGTCAGCCTTGTGTTGCGATGGAATGCCTCGGGCAACATTATCTGTTGTGTCATCAAAACCAGTGGCCACAACAGTAACCTTGATTTCATTAGCTTTAGCGTCGTCAATAATTGCGCCAAAAATAATTGTAGCATCAGGATCTGCTGCTTCGGTAATCACCTGCGCTGCTTCGTTGACCTCAAACATTGATAGATCTGGACCACCAGTAATGTTAAACAAAATTCCTTTTGCGCCTTCGATAGATAATTCTAGTAGTGGTGAGGCAATAGCAGCCTTTGCAGCTTCTTGAGCGCGATTATCGCCTGTGCCATAGCCAATTCCCATCAGTGCACTTCCTGCATCTGCCATAATCGTGCGAACATCAGCAAAGTCTACATTGATAAGTCCTGTTAAGGTAATTAGGTCAGAAATTCCTTGTACGCCTTGGCGCAAGACATTGTCAACAATTCCAAATGCGTCTTCAATCGAAGTGTTTTTGTCGATAATCTGAGAAATTCTGTCATTTGGAATAACAATCAAGGTGTCGACTTTTTCTTTTAATTCTTGAATGCCAAGCTCAGCAACTTTTTTGCGCTGTGGACCTTCAAAGAAAAATGGCTTAGTAACAACACCAACAGTAAGCGCGCCAAGCTCTTTGGCAATCTGCGCAACTAAAGGCGCAGCACCTGTTCCTGTGCCACCACCCATTCCGCAGGTAACAAAAACCATATCTGCTCCCTTGATGGCTTCGTAGATTTCGTCTTTGTTTTCTTCGGCAGATTTTCGGCCAACTTCAAAATCTGCTCCTGCGCCCAAACCACCAGTTGTTTCTTTGCCGATTTGGATTTTAACTGGAGCTTGATTTTTGAGTAGCGATTGAGAGTCAGTGTTTATCGCAATAAATTCAATGCCTTTCATTTTGGCATCAATCATTCTATTGACGGAATTTCCGCCTGATCCACCGGCGCCGACTACTTTGATAACGGCGAACGATTCGAGGTCACTAATTTGTGGCATGGGTACTCCTTGTCATCATGGAAGTAATTGTTTGAAAAAGTCACGCGCTTTTTCGACAACTCCCCCCATGTTGCCAAGTTGAGCGGGTACTTTATTCGTTTTCTCTATATTTACACTCAATTGCTGGTGATGCTCAAGCCCCCAAAGCACCAATCCTACACTAGTAGCATAAGTTGGATCATTTAACTTGTCAACCTTGCCCGAAAATTCCCTGATAGGTTGCCCTAAACGGCAAGGCAGGTTTAAAACTTCTTTGCACTTTTCCACAATTCCTTTAATTTGTGAACCGCCTCCAGTTAAAACAACACCTGCTGGCAAAGAGCCGTCTCGGTCTACTCTGCCAAGCTCTTCTCTAACCATTAAAAACATTTCAACTAGACGAGCCTCGACAATTTCTGATAAATAACTAAGGCGCGGTTTATCCGAGGTGTCTAAATCATAAGCTTGCAAATCCAGAGTTTCGCTATTTCTGATTGCAAAATTTTTTACAGCTGCGTGATCGATTTTTACCTTTTCGGCAATATCGAGTGGAATTTTAAGTCCAATGGCAATATCGTTTGTAATATGATTTGCGCCAATTGGTAGGATCGCAGAATGGAGTAGGTCTCCCATTTCGTAAATTGCAACACTAGTTGTTGTGGCGCCAATATCTACTAGGGCAACGCCGTTGTCTTTTTGGTCTTTTGTTAAAAGCAAGTCGCCTGTTGATAAAGGTGAAAAAACCATCTCGACAATGTTTAGGTCGGCTTGTGTAATTGCTCTGACTAGATTTTGAATTATTTTTAATGCAGAGCTGACAATGTGAGCATCGACTTCAACTCTAATGCCTGTCATTCCCAAGGGATCGACAATTCCTTGCTCCGTGTCAACAGTAAAAGATTTGGGTAGTACGTGAATAATCTCTCTGTTTGGTGGAATGGCGATTGCTCGGGCAGCATCAATCGCTCTGTCTACGTCTGCTTCGGTGATGATGCCGTCTGGTCTGGCGACAACACTAGATCCTTTGGAATGAGAGATTTGAGTTTGGGTGCCTGCAAATCCCACAACAACATTGTTGACAGAAGTTTGCGTCATTTGTTCGATAGATTCCATAATGGCTGAAATTGCCGACACTGTATCTGGAACATCAACAATTTGTCCACGTCTAAAACCAGTGTTTTTGACTTTGACACAACCTAAGATTTCTATTTCGTCCTCGTGAAATCGTCCGACTGAGGCAGAAATTTTACTACTTCCAATATCTAAGCCAACTATTATTGGCGAATCGTTCATTATTCCTCCATTTGTTATATTTATAGTATACCTTGAAAATTTTTATAATTTCAAGACCCCTTTACTGTACGTTAAGATTGCGACGACTATGTGAGGGGTTGCAATTTTGCTATTTTTTGCTATTTTGTACAAGGCTACCTAATTAAAGGCAGGTGGTACATTTACAAAACGAGGTAAAAAGATGAGCGCAATCAAAAAGAGGCAATTGAATTTGCCTGAAGGTACTTTTAATTCGGATTTATTAAAGAATACCGGATACATTTTGATAGTTTTTGGGTGCATGCTGATAGCGTGCAGTGATCCAAATAAATATTTGGATAAAATTTCTGCCAAAAATCAACAAAGCAAATCAGAGTTGATGAACTTAGACATTAAGATATAGGAGGAAGCTTAAGATGGCAAGCAAAAAGCAATCAGATGCTATGGATGGAATTACAATCAACCCGAATCTTATAAGGAATATCATATATTTGATGCCGAACGGTACACTTGGGTTTTTTAGGGCATTATCGCCTAAGTATGAGAGCGGTTCGAAAACACTTCTTAATTACTACTTAAATCCTGATGACTATCCGATTAAAGATGTTGAGCGTTATACTCCGGAGGAGCTAGGGGAGATTATTGAATCGGGCAAGTTCAGTGATGAGGAATTAGGAGTAGGGGACATAATGCCCAACAGGAAGATTCTTGAGCAAACAGCAGAAGCTCTAAGCGATTTAGCAAATCAAGCTTTATTGCGCTTTGCCTCTTTGCTTGCTCCAGCACCCGCACAGCAAACACCTGTGCAAGAAAAAGCTCAAGTAGTAAACAACTTGCTAGACAGATTAGCCAAAGTAGAAAACTTCAACTTTGACGAAATCAAAAAGAAGTCTAGCGAAGTCGCCAAGAGCATTGCGGATTTACAAAGAATGCAAAATGCTCTTGAACAAGTCGAATCTAGATTGTCAGAAATCAGACAATCATTTCAGCAACAGCACGAGCAAAACTCGCTGTAGAAATGGATAATTGAAATGAAAGAAGATGATGTGGATTGGACTACTCTTTCTCTATTGGGAGCTTTGTGCGGGGCACTGTGCATTTTGGCAAGCTTGCCAAAAGAAGATGCAAAAGAAGCGTTGGAGCCGATTGCCGAAATAGACTATTTCAATGACCAAGCTCCCAGAGAGCTTTAAAAAATAAAAATCAAAAGGCTAAGTATTTTTACTTAGCCTTTTTTATTTATCCAATTTCCTTTATCGTCATGATCGTGACCTAGCAGGTGGCGAAGTCCATGAATTGCCAACTCGATAATTTCTTCGCCATAATCATTGCCAAATTTACCAATTTGATTTTTGGCAACATCGGGGCAGATGAAAATCGTTCCTAAGTTGGGATTTTTGATTTTAGTAAAAACTTTTTGATTGCGCGCCTTAAAATAAGTTGGAAAAGATAAAACATCGGTTGGTTTATCTAGTCCGCGGTATTCTTTATTTAAAATTTGCATTTGTTTTTCATCAATAAAAACAAGCTCAATCTGCGCTTTTTCTAAATTGTCAGCAAAACTCAAAAAAGCATCTTGAAGATGCTTTTTTAGAGTACTGACTTTAACGCCAGACTTGATTTGCTGGGTAATTTCTATGGACAAGAAGGTCATTTAAGCTAGGTTTTCTTGTACTAGTTTGGCAACCTTGGCGCCATCTGCGCGACCTGCAATTTTAGGCTTTAAGGCGCCCATTACTTTGCCCATATCGGCTTTAGTGGTGGCGCTTGTTTGAGCGATTGCTTCTTTGATGAGTGCCAAAAGCTCATCATCGCTTAATTCCTCTGGCAAGTAAGCACTCAAAATCTCTACCTCTGCAAGCTCTTTTTGCGCCAAATCATCACGATTACCCTGAGTAAAAGTTTGTGCGCTGTCTTTGCGCTTTTTAACTTCTTTAGTGATAACCGCTAGCGCTTCTTCGTCAGCTAAATCCTTACCAAGCTCAATTTTTTTGTTTTTAAGCTCGGCGCTTAGCATCCTAAGAACCGACAACTTGAGCTGTTCGCCAGCTTTAAGAGCGGTTGTCATATCCTGATTGATTTTTTCAACTAAATTCATTATAGTTCTCAGATTAAAATAAAATCCTTCAACAAAAAGTAAAGAAGGCAAGCTCAAATCACTTACCAGCCACGCAAAGCCTTACGGTTTTTGTTTTTGCGAATTGCACTGTTGCGTTTAATTTTTCGGGAAACATCTTTAAGATGAAAACGTCGTTTTTTTGCTTCGGATAGAATTTTGCTTTGTTGAACCTCGCGGAAGAATCTGCGAAGCATGACATCAAAGTTTGGAATTCTTTTTTCGGATTTTTCTTCTTTAAAGTCTTGAAATTTTGCCAATCTAAATCACCTCAATTCTTGGGATTGGTCTTTAGCTGTGACAGAGTCATTCTAAAGAGATTGATTGATAGTGAGTAAACTATACCATAGTTTCGAGCTTTTGTCCACCAATAAGGTGTAAGTGGATGTGATCAATAATTTGTCCACCGTCTTTTTTGGTGTTAAAGACTAAGCGGTAGCCTGATTTGTCGATTTTGAATTCCTTGGCAAGTTTTTGGGCCGTTAAAATCATCTCCCCGACTAGCTTGGCGTCTGCATTTTTAAGTTCAGCAACAGAGTCGATATGTTTTTTAGGAATAATTAAAATATGTACTTTTGCTTGCGGATGAATATCGTCAAAAGCAAAAATTCTGTCGTCCTCAAAGCGTTTGTTGCTGGATAATTTTCCGCTTGCTATTTTGCAAAATAAACAGTTTTCCATAATTTAGATTTTAGTTAGTAATTTAAGAAAATAAAATATCCCAGATTGATTTTTTGACTTTTCTTTTTATGATAATACGGCGACGTTTTGGAGTGGGATTTTCACTGTGCCATTTTTTTAAAAAAGTAATCCAGTTTTTGCGTAGCCAATTTTTTTCAAGCTCGAGTTCTTTTGTAAGGCCACGCTTGACCATTTCTTTGTCAACAATTCCCCCTTTGTGTGGGTGTTGATGGAGTTGGGGCAGAGGAGAAGAAAATCCATGTGCGTAGTGCACTAGCTCGTGAGCAATCACTCCGCGTACCACATCCTCGGGGATGTCCTCGTGCTTAAAGTAGCCTGTAATTGTAATGATTGAGCGTTTTTTAAGCTCGCCATTTGGGTGTTTGACAAGCTTTCTGCCCCATTTGATAGAACCCAAGCGAGTTTTTGCAGGGCGACCAAATTTAATTTTAACATCATTTTGCCTGACTACATCAGGAAAATATTTTAGCCAAATGTCGGCCAGTAAATTCTCTAGCCACTTGTTGTTGCGTACAAAATTAGTCATTTAAGGTGATTGCTCCGACTAAATTTCCAGCGCGATTTTCGCCTTCGCGCCTGTGGGAAGGAAAATTTTCCCCGGCGCAAAAAGTACAACGCTCATCAATGTTGATATGCTCTTTTAAAATTCCTGCGTTTAATAAATTGACAATTTGCGCTTGGCGTAAGTTTAAAAATTTACCTGTTGGCTTTTTTTTGGCAATTTTGTTGCCGTATTTTTGTAGAAATTTTTTGTAATGATTTGTGGTATTGTCGCCGTCAACTTCGTAGTGGCACTCGTTAATTGACGGCGAGATATAGATTTTGATGTTTTGTAATTTGGCGCCAGATTTAGTCATTTTTTGGATTAAATCCTTGGCAATATTGTTGTAAGTGCCTTCTCGGCCAGAGTGAGCAATGCCAATAATTTTTTTGGTTGTATCGCTGGCAAAAATGATCTGACAATCTGCAACAGCAACACCTAGGACAAGGGCGGGGTCAGATGTTACTAAGCCGTCTACTTCATCAATAATTTGAGGCGAATGATTATTGACAATTGCGACTTTGTTGGAATGAGTTTGCTCGCTTAAAATAACTTTTTTGCTGAGATATTTATTCTCAAGCCACTGCAAAGATTTGCCGCGGGCAATTGGCCAGAACAATTTTGCTTTAACATAGGGAGAGATTTCTATTTGGAATTTTTCCATAAGTAGATGTTAACAAGATCTTATCCTTGACGCAATTAGTTTTTTGTGGTACATTTTTTGAGCTTTTATAGCACATTTCAAATTAGGAGTACAGTAATGGTTAATTGCAACGATTTGCACGAGTTGGGGCTTTCTTCTGACGATCTTATCAAGCTTTTTGATAAGGTTGAGGAAGAGGTAAAGTTTGCTGTCGAGAGTAGTGTGTTTTGCATGCTTCAGGCGATGTATCTGTGCTCGCTAGCGGGTACTCAATTCACAGGAGAGGTTATTGAAATCAAAGAGGTTGTGAGCTATAAAGGCTTTCGGTCTTTTGAGGTCGAGTCTTTTTTGGACGACGAAGAAGACCTGCAGTTTCCGCAGGGCAATCTTAGTCAAGGAGTGCTGTTTACGGATTTGGAGTTGTATAGCACTCAGAGTACTCAGATTGTTTCTGAGATGTCGAAGAGGCGAGAGAGTGATCAGGGTGCATTCGGCGTCAGAAGCTCTGGCGACGTCAAGATAACAATCATTCTTGACATCGAGGGGTACAATCCCAAGCAACGAAAGTTGCAGTATCGCTACGACGAACTCCAAGAGCAATTGCGAGAGCTGTTGCTCGGATACCACTAAATAAAAAAATAAACGGCCACAAAGGCCGTTTTTTCTTTTGGATTATAAAGGAGGTTTTTATTTGCACAAGCTGTCATACAGCTTTCTCTAACAAAAATCCCCACTTCGCCAGTTGGCAGATGAGTGGGGATTTTGCTTTACTTTAAAATATATAATAAATTTCTACCAAAGCTCTCCTTGTACAGCATACCATGCGCGCCAACCACTATCTTTCCAAATATCAGAAGCAATCCTAATATTTGTTTCTGGGTCGTATAGGCGGTTAATATTATGATTAACTTTTGCGGCATGCCAACGATAATTAATCTGCATCAAGCCGTGGTCATTAGTGTCGGAAATTGCGTTGGCTCGGCAACCAGACTCTTTCTTCATAGTATATAACGCATTGTTTACTTGATTTGCAGGAAAATATTTGGCAACTAGACTGCGGTAATCTTCACAGTTTCCGCTACCTGCGTGGGCGCGAGCCTTTCTGGCTTGTTTAGCTTCTTTGGCTTTTCTAGCTTTTGCTTCTGCTCTGGACTCCACTTTTTTAACTGTAAAGGCTTTGTCCTGTTGAATTTCAACAATACTTGCCACACCAACAACAAGCTGAGGAACTTCGATTTGCAAAGCCTCTTCTTGCTGAGCTTTCGCAGTTTCTGTCTTCAATAAATTGATAGGATCAACAATGCCGACAGATGGCAAAATTGACGGTAAAATAGCTAGGTTAAGTTGACTTAGCGCCAACATGGTTGAGGCAAGTTTTTTACTGTTGCGCTCAAATTTTCTCAGAAACTCTTCGACCCCTCCAACAAGGTCGTATAATTTCATATTGTTCTCGATTTCTCGAGGTGTTTAGATGGCTACTGCTCCGATTATTAGTCGGGTTTCGCCTGGCTATTTAAGAATTTTAGGTTGATTCGGGTATTCTTAATTTAAGCCCCTGCACCCCTCGCTAATTAGCTAAATTAGACTTATAACTTGCAGGAATTTCTAAACCTTAGTCTGTTAATTACAGACTTTAAAAGTATAGCAGAAAATTATGAAAAATCAAGGGGTAAGCTATAAATATCGAGATTTTTAGTTGCCAGTGTAGGTGACGCCAGCTTCAGGCGGAATTACCTCAAACCATGTTTGACCTGGTAATAATTCGATGTCTTTTCCGTCAGAGTCTTTTAGTAAGACCATTTTATCTTTAGAGGCCTTGGACCACGTACCCACAGTTAATTTGCCCTCAGAATAGACTTTGGCGGTGCCCTGACCCTCTGTAGTCATAAACCACTCGCCTTTTCCACCATTTGTGTTGGGGTTGTAATTTCGACTGACTGTCAAAATCACAATGTTTGCGCTACTTAATTGTTTTTTGGTGGCTCTGTCCACATGTTTGACATTAGCCATTTCTCTGTAGTACAGGTTGTCTTTTGGGTTGTATGTCCAGTTTACCTTGTAGCCTGGAGTAGAAAAATTGATTGTTACAGAATTTGCAGCAGGTCGGTCGACTTCTTTTTTGGCTTCTTTTTTGAATTTATATGGAGTAAAATCGCCGGTTAAGCTAGCGCCCTTATTTTTGGCAAAATTCATCAAGCGCTCTCCATCAGAGAAAAGAGTATGCTCGCTAGCAATTCCTGGAGCAGGTTCTCGATAAAAATAACTTCCGGAGTGAGGCAAATCAACAATCGACCCCAGCTGTGCAATTAGATTTAGTCCTCCTTGAGAGCCTCCTGCGTGCGCAAATAGTGCCTTGTATCCTGCTGCCCAACTAACAGAGAAGGTTCGTGCCGAGCGAATAGGGCCGACTTTTGCGGGTAATTCTGGTCCATAAACAGCCAAAAATCTGGTAATTCCACCTTCTGTAACATACTCCCAGATGTGGCTTGCCTCCAAAAATCCAGCTTGTGGACGAGCTTGAGGGTGATTTTCTATAACCACAGCTAAAGGCCTGGCATTGACTTTATCTTTTGTAGTTTCGGTACCGTCAAGGTTAGAATAGAATTTACTCTCGTTGTTTTTTGGCTTTGATTGTGTAATTTTCGCAGGTGAAGCGTTGTTGTTTTCTGTGGAAGGTGTCTCTGTTTTACTAAAATATCTGGGACCCGCAATATTTGCAATTAAGGCAAAGATAGCAAGTGAAATAGTGGTCCACAAGATAACTTGAACCTTCTTGGCTTTTGACGCGGGTTGTTTTTTGTTTTTTGTTTTTGGGTTGATTGTTTGCATATGATTGTATTATTTTGCTTTTGTTTGTCTAAATGACATAAAGGATTTTCCTACGGCGCCAAAGCCAAGTAAGAAAATCAAAAATCCTACAACTATTTTAAGAAGTGGAAAAATTCCAAGCGCAAACAGGGTTATACTGCCGATCAAAGTTGCTAAAAGTGGACTGAATTTTTTGCCGCTTAATGCATCGCCAATCCAAATGTGCGAAAAAACAATTCCCAGCAATATAAAAATAATCCATGCAAGGAAGACTATAATTCCTGCCAAATAAGGAGCAATTAGAGCAAACATCGCAAAGATAACAATCGGCATTAACACCAGCATTGAAATTCCCCAGCCAATAGATTTTAGGGGGTCGTTAAAGGCAATTTCTCGGGTGCGATTAAGATACTGTGGAAAAGTTTTTTGAATAAGCATAACAACAAGCAGAATCGATACAAAGCTAATTAAGATTTTGGTGGCAACGGACATATTGTCGCTGTTGCTGTGCTCTGACCTTAGGGTGATTTGATTTTCGCCATTTACTGTGGCACTGTTTGCGATATTGTAGCTTGTTGCACTACCAAATATATTTCCGCCGATTATTGCATCACCAAAAGCCGTAAAGCTATAAATTTTTCCCAAATCAACATTACCAGTAATTTCACCCGAAACAGCTAGTTTTTGCGTTGCTTTTAAAATTATGCTTCCTGTAATTTTTCCCTCGACAACAACACTTGATCCAGCTAACACTAAAACATCGCCCTCGATAATTGCGCCAGATGCGATAACAATTTTGTCGCCCGCCACAATCAAATTTCCCTTGATCGTATTATT
>CAZWUV010000005.1:0-20864 GCA_964636735.1 uncultured Candidatus Saccharibacteria bacterium
ACTGGCAAGTAAAGCCTTAAAAATAAAAATCCCTCAAAACGTTAAAAAAGCCCTGCTGTCAGAGATTTTAAATTCAAAAGAAGAGAGTTTTAGGGGTGGAGCCAGAGGCATTAAGCGCATTGTTCAACAGCAATTGCTTGAGCCAATTGCACACCATATTTTGGTAAATCCTAAGCAGGCCAAAATTGAATTTGTGCTAAAAGAGGGCATGATAAGTATTAAAAAATATTGATACAATAGCAATATGACATCAGCTCGCCAATTTGAAAATTTGCACTCACGTTTAGACTATTTAAGTGATAGTCAGCAAGAAAAAATCAAAAAGGCCTATGAGTTGGCGGATTTAGCGCATAAAGGCGTGTTGCGTGAAGACGGCAATCCTTACATTACTCACCCGCTTGCTGTTGCACAAACTTTAGCAGATCTAAAACTAGACACAGACACGATTATTGCTGGCTTATTGCATGATGTTGTCGAGGATACTGATGTTTCTTTAGGACAAATTGAAAAAGAATTCTCACTAGACGTTGCAAGGCTTGTCGATGGAGTGACTAAATTAAAAAAAATTCGCATCAAACGCTCTTCTAATTTTTTGCCAGGGTTTTTAGCTCGCAAAAAAGAAGAGCGTTTTAGTTTTGAGCAACATGTTGAGTCGCTTAGAAAAATGCTTCTAGCCACCGTAAATGACATGCGGGTAATTTTTATAAAGTTAGCTGATAGATTGCACAATATGCAGACTTTAGGCGGAGCTAGGCCAGACAAACGAGGTCGCAAAGCGCAAGAGACCCTAGAGATTTATGCTCCTATTGCGCATCGACTTGGTATTGGTGAATTTAAGGGTCAACTAGAGGATTTATCTTTCCCCTATGTTTATCCTCAGGAATTTAAAAATCTGCATGCGCTAGTTGGCGATAAGCTTAAACAACACGAGGCTTATGTTCAAAAAATGATCCCTGTGATGAAAAATTATTTAGAGGAGCAAGGTGTAAATGTTCTAGATATTCATGGCAGGGCAAAACACATGTATTCGCTATTTTTAAAGCTTAGTCGCCAAAACAATGATTTGACTAAAATTTATGATTTGTTGGCAATTCGCATTATTGTGCCAACTGCGTCTGATTGTTATCAGGCACTTGGTTTAATTCATGGCAAATGGAACCCTTTAATCGGCAGAATTAAAGACTACATCTCCTTGCCCAAGCCAAATGGCTATCAATCTCTGCATACGACAATTTTTGGACCCGAGGGTGAGATTGTTGAGGTGCAAATTCGTACTATGCAAATGCATGAGCATGCCGAGCGTGGTGTTGCTGCTCATTGGCACTATAAGCAAAAAGGCAAAAAGGTAAAATCCAGTCAGCCATCTACTAAGCTAATCGAAGACTTGTCGCATCTTAGCGAAAAAATAAAAGATCCTGATGAGTTTAAAAGTAGTTTGGATTTGGATTTCTTAAAAGATAGAATTTTTGTTTTTACGCCTGACGGGGATATTATTGATTTGCCAGCCGAGGCAACAGTGATTGATTTTGCCTATGCAATTCACTCTGACATCGGCAATAGCGCAACAGGCGCCAAAATAAATGGTAGAATTGCGCCCTTGCAAACAGAACTCAGCAATGGTGACATTGTTGAAATTACCGTTGCTAATCGATCAAAGCCACGGCGTGATTGGTTGAAATTTGTAAAAACAACTCGTGCGCGCAATCACATCAAGAGTCGTCTAGGCCTTAATTAGGATGCAAAATTATTGACGCAGAAATCTAATACTTGCTTATGTCGTCAATTGAGTTATAATCTTAAAAGAATTGGTTGAGGTATAAATTGTCAGCCCTTGTGCTACTAATTTGTAAAGGAGAATATGCCAGAAGAAAAAGACAAACAACAAAACTACGGTGCGGACCAGATTACTGTTCTAGAGGGTCTCGAAGCAGTCCGTAAAAGACCAGGTATGTATATTGGTGGAACAGGTTTAGCTGGTCTACACCATATGATCTGGGAAATCGTTGATAACTCTATTGACGAAGCAATGGCAGGGTATGCCGATCGTATTACAATAACTTTAAATCCCGACAATCGAGTATCTGTCCTAGATAACGGTCGTGGTATTCCTGTGGATAAAGTTCAAAAAACTGGCCTTTCAGCACTCGAAACCGTTATGACTGTTTTGCACGCTGGCGGTAAATTTGGTGATGGTGGCTACAAGGTGTCTGGAGGTTTGCACGGTGTAGGTGCCAGCGTTGTTAATGCTCTTTCCGAAGAATTGACTGCTGAAGTTTGGCGTGATGGCAAAAAGTATACACAATCATACAGGCGTGGGGAGCCAACAGGTAAACTAGAATCAATCGAAGATGCAGACCATCCAGCTGGTACACGAGTTACCTTTAAGCCCGATTCTACAATTTTTGAATCAACGGATTTTAACTGGGATACAATTATCGATAAAATTCGCCCCAAAGCTTATTTAAACAAAGGCATTACGATTGTTGTTCGTGATGAGCGCAAAGAAAAGCCCAAAGTTTTTGGATTTTATTTTGAAGGTGGAATTGCCTCTCATGTTCGCTACATCAATCGCCACAAAAATACTTTGCATGACCCAATTTACATCGAGAAGACAGTTGACAATGTCGCTGTCGAGATTGCTCTGCAATATACCGATGACTACAACGAACGTGTACATACTTTTGCGAACACAGTTAACACCCCAGAAGGCGGAACGCATTTAACTGGTTTCCGCTCTGCCTTAACACGTGTTTTAAATGACTATGCAAAAACTGCTAAGTTGGTAAAAGACTCAGACTCAGCGTTTTCTGGTGAAGATGTTCGTGAGGGCATTACAGCAATTATTAGCGTTAAGTTGTCCGAACCACAGTTTGAAGGTCAAACTAAGGGTAAGCTTGGCAACCCAGAAATCCGTACCATTGTTGAGAAAATCACCTCCGAAAGTTTGGCGGAATTTCTACAAGAAAATCCACGTGATGGCAAAAAAATTATCGAAAAAGTTGCACTGTCTTTGCGCGCCAGAATGGCAGCCAGGGCAGCCCGCGAAACAGTTATTCGCAAAGGCGCTTTAGAAGGCTTAACTTTGCCAGGCAAATTAGCAGACTGCTCCGAAAAAGATCCTGCAAAATCAGAAGTCTATATTGTAGAGGGAGACTCCGCTGGCGGTAGTGCCAAGCAAGGTCGGGACCGAAAGTTTCAAGCTATTTTGCCACTTCGCGGTAAAATCTTAAACGTTGAGCGCGCTCGCTTAGATAGAATGCTCGCAACTGATCATATCAAGGAGCTAATTGTCGCTATGGGTGCTGGTATTGGCGATCAGTTTGATATCGATAGATTGCGCTATCATCGCATTGTAATTATGACTGATGCTGATGTCGATGGTGCGCACATTCGAACCCTGCTTTTGACATTATTTTTCCGGCATTTTAGAGAAGTGGTTGAAAAGGGTTATTTGTATATTGCTCAGCCCCCACTTTATAAGTTAACCAAGGGCAAAGAGTCGGTATACGCTTACAACGATGCGCAAAAAGAAAAAGTAATGGCAGACTGGGGATATCAAGAGGCTCCACAAGACTTAGCGTTAGAAGACGCCGTGGCAGAAACTGAAAATTCTGAAGATACCCAAGATACCGAAGAGGCTGATGACACCAAAGAAGACTCAAGTAGTGCACCTAAAAATCCTAAAATTTCCATTCAACGTTATAAGGGTTTGGGTGAAATGGATGCAGAACAGCTCTGGGAGACTACCATGAACCCAGCCAACCGCACTCTTTTGCAGGTTACAATCGAAGATGCAGAGCGTGCAGATGAGATTTTTTCAATGCTTATGGGTAGCGAAGTTTTGCCTCGCAAAAGGTTTATTCAAGCCCGAGCAAAACAGGTAAAGAATTTAGACATTTAATTGCTAATAGCCATTAAATGCCATTCCTGACGGAAAGCGAACGTAGGCGAGTATTTTCGATCAGGAGCCTTGAACCAAGAATTATGAATCAAGAATACAGGGAGAAATTATGCCAGACGAAAAAGATTTAAATCAAAATCCAGAGGAAGCAACTGTCGAGCCCGAAGTTGTGGATCCTAATTTAGGACACATCGAGGCACGTAGTGTTTCTGAAGAGATGGCAACAAGCTATCTAGATTATGCTATGAGCGTTATTGTTTCGCGCGCCCTTCCTGATGTTCGCGATGGCTTAAAGCCTGTACACCGCAGAATTTTGCATGCTATGAATGAAATGAAGCTTGGGCCAAAAGCAAAACACACAAAATCAGCCAACATTGTTGGAGAAGTTTTGGGTAAATTCCACCCTCACGGTGATGCAGCTGTGTATGATTCTCTAGCTAGAATGGCGCAAGATTTTTCTCATCGTTATCCACTTATAAATGGTCAAGGCAACTTCGGTTCTATGGACGGTGACTCGCCCGCTGCTATGCGTTATACCGAGGCCAAAATGCAATCAATCACCGAAAAAATGCTCCAAGATATCGACAAAGATACTGTTGAATTTACTGACAACTACGATGCATCACGAAAAGAGCCACGTTATCTGCCGACCAGAGTTCCAGGTTTATTGCTAAACGGATCTTTAGGCATTGCAGTTGGTATGGCAACAAATATTCCACCTCACAATCTTAGCGAGTTGGTCGCTGGTACTAAGGCGTTAATTGACAACCCAGAGATTTCTGTTGAGGAGCTTTGCCAACATATTCCGGGACCAGATTTTCCAACAGGAGCTACAATTTATGGCAAGGAAGACATGGTGACTGCTTATGGAGCTGGCAAGGGCAAGATTGTAATTCGCGCAGACGCTAAAATCGAAGAGCGCACCAAGCCTTCTGGCTTTAGAATTATTGTGACGTCGATTCCTTTTCAGGTAAATAAGGCAGATTTGGTGACCAAAATTGCTGATTTGGTAAAAAACAAAAAAATCGAAGGAATTACCGACTTGCGCGATGAGTCTGATCGCAAAGAAAAAGTCCGTATTGTTATAGAGCTACGCTCCAATGCTTATCCTAAAAAGGTTCTAAATAAACTCTATAGCTTGACGCAAATGCAAACAGCGTTCCATATGAATATGATTGCATTGCACGATGGTATCCAGCCCAAAGTCTACACCCTAAAAGAAGCACTGCAGGCTTTTATTGATCATAGAGTTATCGTTGTTAGGCGCCGCACACAATTTGAGCTTAAAAAAGCCGAGCACAGAGCCCATATTTTAGAGGGCTTAAAGCAAGCCTTAGATCACATTGATGCCATTATTACAACAATTAGAAATTCAAAAACTCGTGAGCTAGCTCATACGGCTTTGATGAAGGATTTTAAATTATCAGATATTCAGGCAAATGCAATTTTAGAGATGCGCTTAGCAGCTTTGGCTGGTCTTGAGCGTCAAAAGGTTTTAGATGAGCTAGAAGAAAAGCGTCAACTTATTGCTAGCTTAAAAGAATTACTTGGCTCCGAAGAAAAAATCAAAGAAGTTATCAAAGAAGAATTAACCGAAGTTGGTGAAACGCATGGCGATGAACGAAAAACAAAAATTGTTGCTAATCGCATCGGTGAGTTTAGGGCAGAGGATTTAATTCCAAATGAACAAGTTGTTATTACTTTAACGGACGCTAATTATATAAAGAGCGTACCAATCGATGCCTACAAAGCGCAAAAGCGTGGCGGAAAAGGAATTTCTGGTATGACCACTAAAGAACAAGACATGGTAAAGTCATTGCGTGTGGCTGATACTCATGACGATATTTTGTTCTTTACCTCTAAAGGTCGGTTGTTTAAATCAAAAGTCTACGAAATTCCAAAAGCTTCTCGCCAAGCCAAAGGCACGCCGATTGTTAACTTAATTCAGCTTGGTTCTAGCGAAGTTGTAACCGCAATGATTACGCTAAATGAAAAGCGTAGCGATGGCATGAAGTACTTCTTTATGGGTACGCGCGAAGGAGTTGTTAAAAAGACAGAAGTTAGTGCCTATCAAAATGTACGTCAAACAGGAATTATTGCGATGAAGTTGCGAGGCGAAGATCAATTGCAGTGGGTACGCTTATCTAGCGGCGAAAATCAAATTTTAATGGTTACCAAAAACGGACAAGGAATTCTTTACAGCGAAAAAGACGTCCGCCCAATGGGACGTAGCGCATCTGGTGTTCGGGGTATCAAGTTGCGTCAAGGCGACGAAGTAATTGCCGTGTCGATGATTTATGGAGCCGGTGAGGAAAACCTTTTGACTGTTAGCGAAAACGGTTTTGGTAAGCGAACAAGTGTGAAGTTATTCAAGCAACAAAAACGTGGTGGTTATGGAATTCGCGCAGCTAAAGTTTCTTCAAAAACAGGTAGCTTGGTAAGTGCTCAAGTTATCGAAGGCAATGATGGTGAGGTAGTAATGGTTTCGATTTCTGGTCAGACTATTCGCTTGACACTTAAATCAATCAAAAAGCTAGGTCGAGATACTCAAGGAGTTACTCTGATGCGCTTTAAGGGCAAGAGTGAAAAAGTGGCTTCGATGACGTATTTTCAAGAAAACGAAAAGCAGTTAGAGGAAGCTACACAAGAAGATGCAGACAAGAAAACTGAATAAAAAAGTCATTTGTGCTAAAATAAAATTATGATGAGGGGATGCCAAAAAGAACAAGGAAGTGCGCTGTTGATTGTTATGGTTGTGGTTTCGGTTGTTGCAACGCTTAGTTTGACTATTATTCAATTAGCACTGATGTCTTCTAGGTCAGTCTTGCTTACTGAGGATGGCATCAATGCACAGATTGTTGCCATGGCAGGCATTGAAGACGGCCTGCTCCGCTGGAAATTTAATCGCAACGCCGAGGCTCCGCAAAAAAATGCGCAAAATGATTGTACAGATTATCCTCATGATGGTTCGGACAGATTTGATCGCATAATTTTAGGCGCAAATAATACTGAGGGTAGTGGCTCTGAGCAATGTATTTCGCAAGACAGAAATCCACCTTCCTCATCTCAAATGGCGTATGATATTAAGATGTATCATCGCTTGCCACCGGGTACTGTAGAGTGCGTGGGCACCGTCCCGTCACATATTTTCGGAGAAGATGTTGCATGCATGAACCTTGATGTTGCACTGGAAAGAGATAGAACAGCTGAGTATACCTTAGAAGGCCTTACTAGCTCCAATTTAATGCTGTACTGGAAACTAGATCCAATACTTTCTCCCGAAAATATTGTTTTGGAAGTTATCAGTTTAAGGGATGAACGCGGAGACACTGTAGTCAGCAGTAAAGCTAATTATGCCCTTAGCAATAACCCTAGCAATAATTTAACCTGTGATGCATCCCGAGAATGCCGAGCTTCATTTAATATTGATAATGGAGATATTTTGCGCATTAAGCCTTTTGGCGCAGACCTTATTTATTATGCCATCGAGGCTGGAGCAGCAGGAGACTCTCTTGATACTCGATTTACCACTATGGATGTTACGGGTTATTACGGCGGAGTCCAAAGGCGTTTAACCTTAAAATTAGATAGGCTAACTGGGCAAGCGTTGCCAATTTATGATTTTGCACTCTTTGCTTCTGGACCAGGGGGCATTTCAGGCGGTCCAGAGGATTAAGTTTTTTAAGCAAGGATCAGATTATGCTTTTTGCAGTCAATAAGCCCAAGGGCATTAGCTCGAATGGGCTTTTAAATAAAATCAGAAAACTTGCCAACACTAAAAAAGTTGGCCATGGCGGCACTCTTGACCCGTTGGCTAGCGGTGTTCTTGTGGTGGCAATCGGCAGAGAATCGACCAAAAAACTTACAAGCTCAATCAGGGGAAACAAAGAATATATTGCAGAAGTTTTTTTAGGCGCCACCAGCACAACAGATGATGAGGAGGGTGAGAAGGATTTTTTTAAGGTAAATAAACCGCCGAAACTTAAAGAAATCCAAAAAATTTTGCCAGATTTTATTGGCGAGATTATGCAACGGCCACCAATTTTTAGTGCGCTCAAAGTTAAGGGCAAAAGAGCTTACGAATATGCCAGAGAAGGTAAGGATCTTGAGCTAGAGGCACGTCTCGTAACAATTAGTAATATTGAAATTTTAGAATATGAATATCCAACTTTAAAAATTAGAGTTGAGAGTGGGTCGGGCGTTTATATTAGGTCGTTGGCGCGCGATATTGGCGAAAAATTAAAAACAGGCGCCTACTTAAAAAATCTTACCAGAACAAAAGTCGGCGATTTTATTTTAGAAGATGCAATTCCAGAAGAAAAACTAGAGGATTTTTTAAAAACAAATCTCCGTGCGCTCTCAAGTTAAGTGTGGTGGCGGGGCACCTTTTTGCAATATCTCTTAAAATATAGTACCTTATACCTTGTCTTTAAAGACGCATCTTAATAACAAGGAGGACAAGAAATTGTCTGTATTTTCTAGACTAGGTAAGCTTTTACTTCCAGAGTTTTGTTTAGCAAAAAATAGCAAACAGACAAAGTTAAGCAAGTTAGCGCAAGTCAAGCTTGATTCTGAAAAAATTAAAGCTATTTATTCCGCGGGATGCTGCCGAGAAATTCCAATGCAGATCAGTGTAGAGTTTAAGGGGCGAGGCGAGATAGATTTTCGAGAGCTTGCTGGTGCTGACGTGTCTCAATGTCGTCAAATTACTAATTCCTCAGAAATGCTAAATGCAAACTTTGAAAAACTCTTTAAAGATAAAAAAGAATTTATTTTTAGTCTTAAAAATACTGAGCATCAAAATAGTTACGAGGCTTGGCTAGGCGACAGGAAATCTGATAGTGTGGCATTGATGGAGTATATCCATTCGAGTCAATTTGTGAAAGATTTTGGTTTTATTCCGAAGATTCCAGGAATAGAACTGCACGGTTGGTTGCATAAAAATCCCGATAAAATACCATCAGAATTAAAAAATAGTTACCGTGGTGGGTGTCTTTATCCAGGAGCGGTGGTTATCTATTGTAACCAAAACTATTTAATTGAGAGAAATCATAGGCGTATTATACTGGGTGGCTGGTGGTGCCGTTATCGTAATCGTTCTGCTGCGTGGGAATGGGTCTCAAATAGGTTGGAGTGCCCTGTGTACCTTGACGAGTGTGACACCGCTATCGTTTTTCGAAGCTAGTTTTGGGAATATTATATTTATCTCAATCCCTCTGCGTGGGGGATTTTTTATTTTGCATTGTTTTTGTGAATTTTCTCTCTTTAATAAAAAAAAGATCGCGCATTTAGCGTAAAGCTTATAGCTGTTGGCTAACTATCCGACTTTTGCTATACTTTAAGTAATTATTTTAAGTGGAAACAAGATGAAAAGTGTCCAGCAAGTAGAAATCACCCTAGGTAGTATTTTAAAGGTGTTAGCTGTAATTTTTGGAATTTTAATTTTAAGGCAAATTTCTGACTTAATTATGCTACTTTTAGTGGTAGGAATTTTTGTCGCAGCCCTGGATCCGCTTGTGAAGTGGCTGATGAAAGAAGGAATTCCTAGAACACCGGCAGTGACTATTATATTTTTGACGATTTTTGCGCTCACTACTATTTTGTTTTCTCTAGTCTTAACCCCATTAGTGGGCGAGGTAGTTGCTTTTTTAAATAGACTGCCTGATTTGATTGCTTCTTTTACTCAAAACCAACACTCCGAAGGCTTGCAGGGCTTGGTGCAGAATTTTAGCAACCAAATTTCTGGAGTTGCAAATACCCTTACAGCAGGATTATTTTCAGCCTTTGCGAGTTTTTTTGGTGGAGCAGTTTCAGCAGTTTTGGTGTTGGTTTTGACTTTTTATATTTTAGTAGATGCACCAAAAAATCAGCAAGCCTTAGACTATGTTATTCCCTCCAAATATGCTGGACGCATTAAAGACGTCACTATAAAAATCGGTGACAAAATCGGTAACTGGATTTTAGGCCAACTAGCTCTTTCTGTCAGCGTTGCCTTAATTGTGTACATCGGACTTTTGATTTTGGGAGTACCATATTCGCTTACTTTGGCTGTTTTAGCTGGCGTTTTAGAGGTGGTGCCCTATGTCGGACCTATTTTAGCAGGAGCAGGAGCGATAATTGTTGCTTATGGCGCAAGTGGTTGGCAACTTGCTCTGGGTGTTGCAATTTTTTATGTAGTTTTACAGCAACTTGAAAATGTTTTCTTGGTTCCTAAAATTATGCAAAAAGTCTTGGGACTATCGCCCATCTTAATCATCATTGCGGTTTCGGTCGGCAGTAAATTAGGAGGCATTGCTGGTGCAGTCTTAGCAATACCAATTTTAACTGCAATCGTAGTTATTGTTAAAGAGTGGCCTAAAATATCTAAGTAGTATTTTGGTCGCTACTATCTTTTTTGAGGCAGAGCTTCGCTGGCGAAGGAAGTAAGTGCTATTTTGCTCTTTGCGCTACCTCTGCTAGTTTTTGCTGGCGCGCTTTCGTTCGTTAGCACTAAGAAGACGTTTTCGCAGGCGAAGATTTTTCGGTGTAACTTCCAAAAGTTCGTCATCAGCTAAAAAGTCAATGCTTTGCTCTAGGCTAAGCTGAGTATGTGGAGCAAGTTGAACCATACCATCGCTAGATTTTGAGCGCATATTGGTCAACTGTTTTGCCCTGCAAACATTCACCTCTAAGTCTTGTTGGCGGCTATTAAGGCCCACTATCATGCCAGTATAAACCTCAACACCAGGTGGCACAAAAAGTTCGCCTCGAGCTTGGGCAGTTTCAAGAGCATAGGCGGTTGTGGTGCCTGGCTCAAAGGCAATCAATGCCCCGTTGCGAGTATTCTTCAACTTAGCGCCAACTGGCTCGTATCCGTAGGGCAAGCTATTCATAATAACAGTGCCTTTGGTAGCAGTTAAGAGTTGGTTTCGAAGTCCAATCATTGCGCGGGTTGTAATGATGTAGTTTTGGCGGACCGTACCAGTACTTGTCATTTCTTGACTGCGCATTTCAACACGGCGAGCACCCATTTCTTGCGAGATTGTACCAACAAATTCTGCGCCAACCTCAATAAATAACTCTTCTACAGGCTCCTTGGTGACACCATCTTCTTCAATCGTGACTACTTGTGGACGCCCAACCTCAAACTCATAGCCTTCACGGCGCATCGATTCAATAAGCACAGAAAGGTGTAGCTCGCCTCGACCACTGATAATAAAGCCAATTCCATCTTCTTTAACCTTAAGGGCTACATTGGTTTCTAGTTCTTGTCTTAGGCGGTCGCCAATTTGTCGTGAGGTGCTAAATTCACCCTCTCGACCCTTCATCGGACTAGTATTTGGCCCCAAGTACATACTAATAGTCGGTGCTTCAATCTCAATTGTAGGCATTGCTTCTGGGTTTTCTTTGTCAGCAACAGTGTCGCCAATATGCGCCTCAGCAATTCCAGTTAAAGAGACAATATCTCCCGCAATTGCTTCTTCGATTTCTTCGCGATTTAAGCCTCTGTAGCCAAAAATTTTTTCGATTTTACTGTTAATAATTTGGCCATTTCGCTTGATTAAGGCGATTGGTCCACGCTTGGCAGTTCCACGATTAACTCGTCCAATTGTGTGTTTGCCAAGAAACGAATCGTATTGCAAGGCAGTTGCTAATAATTGAAAGCCGCCACTTGTATCAACATCGGGAGCGGGAATATCGTTGATAATAGCTTCAAAAATTGGTGTTAAATCAGTGCTTTCGCTGGTGTTTTCAGGAATGGTTTTCCAGGCTTTTCCTTCACGGCCAATAGCGTAATAAGTTGGGTAATTTAGCTGGGAATCTTCAGTCGCAAGCTCCAAGAAAAGATCAGCAATTTCGTTTTCTACTTCTAAAATACGGCGCGCAGGCTTGTCGATTTTATTGATAATAACAACCGGTTGCAAGCCAAGTTCTAGCGCCTTTGTGAGTACGAATTTAGTTTGAGGCATTGGACCTTCTTGAGCGTCAACAACTAGCAAGACGCCATCTGCCATATTTAGAGTTCGCTCAACTTCGCCAGAAAAATCTGCGTGTCCAGGAGTATCAATGATATTTATTTTGTAATCACCGTAATAAACACTAGTTTGCTTAGCAGTAATAGTAATTCCACGTTCGTGCTCTTGATCACCACTGTCCATGATTAGATCTTGGTTCATTTCTGTTTGATTGGCACGGAATGTATTGGATTGCTTAAGTAGCCCGTCTAGCATAGTTGTTTTACCATGGTCAACGTGGGCAATAATAGCGATATTTCGAATTTTTTTTGGGTCTTTCATAAAAGGGTGTTATTTTGAAAATAAAATATCCACTTTGGGTGGACTTTTGTAAATTAAATCCATTGTATTGATGAGTTGAATTGTCCGTCAGTTGGCGGATGTCAAATCTTTCGCTTACACGACGAAGCCTTGGCGAAGTCGTGGTGGGTGTAGGAGGAATCGAACCTCCGACCTCTACAATGTCAATGTAGCGCTCTAAACCCCTGAGCTATACACCCATAAAAATAAATATATCAAAAAAGCGTTATTTTTTCAATGATCTTGTAATGTTATCATTTTTTGACCCTTACCTATTGACAAAACTGATAAAATTTGCTATATTGCGAACGGTTAATAAAGCAATTTTATGAGCAAAAAATATATACCACATACTGGCTGGAAAAAACTACTTTCTAGTATTGAGCAATCTAAGTTAGAAAAGTTAGACAATGCTCCAATTCCAACAGAATCTTCCGAATTAAAAGCGGATACTTTTGCTGTTGGTAAGGTAGAAGTATTGCGCCAAGAAAGAGCAGAAAAAACCGTAAATGACTTGGAGCGCGTAAGGTCTCAGATTGGTAATACAACAGAAGTTGATCAGGACAATAATGTTCAAGACGTCGAAACTGTTACTAAGGCAATCAAAGAGGATTTGCGCAAAGATATCCAAGATTATCTGCAAGACACTAATACAAAAACGGAGTTTTTATATAAATTACGTTCGTTTTATAAATCAAAGTGGGGCCGCTATACTCGATTAGCTGTTGGTTCTGGATTGACTTTAGCTGGCCTTACTTCTATTGCAGTTGGATTTTTGCCTGGCGCCTTAGTTGCCTTAGCTGGTCGTGTTCTAATGAGTGCCACAGGTAGCGCCATTGTTGCACAAGAATTACAGGAAGGCGCAGCACTCCACAAAGAAACCTCCAAGACAGAGCTTTCAAAGACTAAAAAAGCTTGGGGATTTTTACGTCGTAAATCTATTGAATTAGATGGTAGTGATGTTGAGAAGCTTTCTGTTTATGAGGCGCGCAAAAAGCTCTCTAAAATGGTCGCCCAGGCTCATGCTATTGGTAGCGATTTATCAGATCACAAACAAGAAGACGCTATCGAGCTTTTAGCGAAAAAAGCAGTGCAAATCCCACAGCATCGCAAGCTTCAGTTGATAATGGCTTTAAATAAAAGACTTACAAAGCAAGGACAAAGAGCTAATTGGGAAGAGCTAGAGCTAATGATTTCCGAACGTGTAGCAAATAATAAAAATTTGCACTTTAATGCAATAACCTTTAGCGCTAATAAATATAAGGATGGAGCAGAAAAATCACAAAAAAATCGCAAAAAGAATTCCTTGATGGTTGGTGCTGGTATGGGAATAGTTTCTGCTTTAACTGGCTTTAATAAGTTAATTGACGCCAAAGATGCAGTTAATTCTCTTGGGGATATTGCTGATTTTGTTGAAACAGAAAATAAAGTCGGTAAGCCTGACGTATTAGTGCCGACGAGTCCAGCTGAAACTCAATTGCCTGCAAGTAAGTCAGACTTGCCTGCTTTGACTGTAGGTCAGATTGAGACTGGCGTATCCACTAATTTAAATACCGACAATATGATTGATTACCCTGTCAGCCGTGAAGCGTATAGCTCGTATTCGACCAATATCCATTCTAATTTTGCCACTACTCTTTCTAAAGAAGAAGCAAGCTTGGTGAGATGGAATGCGATGTCTTCTGATTTATTGAGTAAAGCTTTTGGAGATGATGGAGAGAACTTGAGCGCAAAGCTTAACTTTGCAACTAAACTGCACAGAGGTGATTTAGAAATCGTAGACGTAGTTAATGACACGGACGGCAAGTGGATGACTTACTACGAAGATGGAAAAAACGCTTTGGGAGTAAAAGTAGCTGATGCGCGCTATGTTAGAGTTAAGGTGGATTTTGCTGGCGAGGTTATTGACGCTAATGTCGATAAAGCTCACGAAGGTGAAGTATATATTCCGCAATCTACACCAACAGTTGAAGTTGTTGAGATGGAACCAGTAAAAACCCCCACTTTAACTCCTGAGCAAAATGTTGAGTCAATAGAAGAAGTTGTCCCTGTTAAAGAGATTGAGGTAGCCCCTACAATGCCCGCCCCACAAATCGAAACTGTGGAAGAAATAATCCCTGTTAAAGAGGTTGATCTGCCACATACCCCAGAAACTATTTATGAGGTAAACCCAATTGACACCATCAAAGAGGTTGAGGTTCCCGTAATTGAACCAGAGACGCCTGCTTATGAAGAAATCCCTCAAGTAGATATCAGTGAAAATGCCGAACAAGTTGAAATTGAGGCACCTCAAATAGATGCTAATCAAAGCATTGAGCAGGTTGAAGTCGAAGCTCCTAGGATAGAAATTCCAGAATATGACAATATTCCAGAAAAAGATTTTGAGCCGGTGCCAGTAGAACAAAATTACGAAGAAGCAATTCCTCATAAAAGCTGGGACGAGAAAGTTGTTGAACCAACTTATGATGAAATCCCGCAAAAGGATATAAGTATTGAACAGGTTGAGGTTAACGACGATACCATTCCTGCTAAACCATTTTAAAGGTTGTCCTTGCCACTTATAAAAAGTGGCGGGAGAGAGCTTTTAAAGCTTGTATATAAAAAACTAGGAAACGAGGAAAATCAATTTGAGGCAATTTAAGTTGTTGATGATTTTGATAATTGTAGGAGCTCTTTTTGTGGGAGCGATACAGCACCTAGCGGGAGTACCAATAGGTATTCCACAAGACTTCGTGGCTTTCAAGGGTGGAGTGGCACAGTGGTTTTACGCGCTATTTGAAAAACCCTTGTTTAGGGAATATAGCAAAGAAGTGGGTTTGGTTACCTGCTCAGTATTTGTGTGGCTCTTGATAGTCACAGATTCTCAGGAGGAAAAAAGTGGTAAAAAAAGCTAGAATCATTATTTTATTTGTGGCCCTGATTATTGGGCTACAAATTAGCATTGCAGTTGCAAATCCTCTTGGGATCGCAACATTTCTTTTCTCTTTCTTTACGTCGCGACCTGAAAAGGTTGTGACGAGTAAAGGAAGCTTCGAGGTTCGCCTCACCGTCCCCGCTCAATACAGAGAGCAGATGAATGGGCTTAAATACATTTATGCCCGCCCCATGAAGCTCGATGGCGAGCGCGACGGTGGTGGGTTTAATTTCATCGTCCCGCAAGGATGGGAAGTTGAAGTAACCGCTTGGTTTCCGACCGAAGGTCAAAAGCCAAAGCGAGGTTATTTCAACTTCGACAACGTACAATACGGCAAGCTTGACGCACCGTATAAGTACAAATTGAATACTGCTGACATCGAAAACTCCCACCTTTTAGAGATGGGGGTTGATATCGGCGGTAAGGGTGGCGGATCAGTTAACCTTACCTACCGTGCTCAGTCGCTCTCTAATATGTACAGAGAGTGGCTGGTCGAAGAAGACAACGCCATGGGGCACTTGACTGCGCAGGCTTATCAGGCTGATGTGCAGAAGGCCTTGGGCGAGGCAACTACCGATTTATTAGTGGTTGTCCAGAGTGGGCGCAATTCAAATGTGCCTACGTCCGCAACAATTGAAGTTGCAGATAGTTCTGGAGCTATTCATCAGGGTATGGTGATGGGATCGAAGAGCCTTCAAATTATTCCTGGCACGGTGCAAGTTTACCTTGCTCCTGGACAGGAATTTACTGGAGAGCTTCGAATTGACGGAACCGCTTACCCGCTTCGTGCGGGAGCATGTCAGGTGCCAGCAGGCAGTAATGCCCAGTTGGTGCTTTGGCCAAAGAATTAGGAGGATACTGAAATGGTTAGATTTTTTTCTGTTTTTCTTTTTTTACTTCTGGTGTCGGGCGTGGCTTTTGCTTCGCCTACACCCTACGGCCCTGGGTACGGCTTTAACACCGCACCCGACCTTGGGCGAGTCCTTACTTTGGATGAGCTCCAAGGCAAAGTGTCCTACGAGTGGTTCCATAACCGCTTTCGGACATTGTTCGCCCGTCACGATGAGCTGAAAAGCTTGGATCCAGCCAAATGGGCGCACGATGCCTACAGGTTGGCCAAGTCTGGCCAGTTCGTTGAAAACAGCTTGCCAGTAGGAGCTCTTATTAAAGACGTTTCCTTTACTGGCGGAAACTGGAGTGCCAACCGTATTTGGACGGCAGCTCCAGGACAAGTCAAAGCTCCGCAAGGGGTTTGGGACCTGTCCATGGTGGACGCTAATGGCGTGGCGCTCAAGATTGTTATTGCCAAAAGGTGTGGCAATCTTGAGTACATCGGGTGCGAGGTAGTTGCAAAGGCACCGCCCACACCTGTCGCCCCGCCACCAGTGGCACAGGATCCAGACATCCCGCAAAAGGAAATTACCCTGCGGGTGCCGCCAACTGCCTATTTTTATGGGCAGTATCGACCAATGGCTTCGGCTCAAAGTCGCATTTTTCAGCCTAAACCGGTTAGTCCGGTTTCAAGCTTGCACAAAACGCGAATCAATAACGGCAACAATATATCGTTGTCGCAAAGCCAAAGCCAATCCCAGACCCAACCCACTCGCAGTATGCGGATTTCTACTTTTGCCAATGGTGGAGGTGGATACGGCAACGCAGACGCAGCAGCATCAGCCAGTAGTAGTGCAAGCGCTACTGCAGTTGGAGCTGGCGCCGCTGGTGGAGGTCCAGGTGGTGGTGGAGGCGCCGAAGTGGGCGTTGGCACATCAACTGCCGACTCAACCGCAACCTCCACTGGCACAGCCACCGAATCTGGTGGTTGGGGTGGAGACACCGGTATTCTAATTGAGGGGGAGTGGTAATCCGCTCCTCCTTGATACAACTTGCCCCCTTAATAGGGGGCTTTTTTATGTCAAATCGTAAACCTTAGATTTTTTTTAAGGCCTAACTTTAGGTTATTTGTTTAAAATTGAGCTTAAATTAGGCTTACCCTCTTGACAAATCTTGTAAATTATGGTAAAAATGTTTGGTATTTAAAAAATAATAACAGAGGGGGCTTTTGGCCCTTTTTGTTTTCAAAAAATAATGGAGAAAATTATGAATAAAAAATTATCAATTCTAGCAACAAGTGCTGTTTTAGTGATGGCTTTAACTCAAGCCCCAGCAACTTTTGCATCTAGCAATACTAACATCGATTTTTGTAGCAACCTAGGCGCTGTTGCAGGCGCAGGTGCTACCCAAGGAAACACTAGTGCAAATACCGGCAAAGTATCAACTGACGCCAATACAAACGCAGCTACTGACGTTGGCGTATTATTAAAGCTACCTACTCTTTGTGGTAACGATGATATCGCTGACGGCGTTTCTGTAAGCGCAAGCTCTTCTTCCAGCTCTAGTTCAAGCTCA
Source organism: uncultured Candidatus Saccharibacteria bacterium (assembly GCA_964636735.1). Classification (GTDB taxonomy): domain Bacteria; phylum Patescibacteriota; class UBA1384; order JACPKC01; family JACPKC01; genus CAZWUV01. The sequence continues at coordinate 17,516 of CAZWUV010000005.1, forward strand.
AATTCTAGCTCAAGCTCTGCTGGAAATGGTAGCTCGGCTTCAAGCGCATCTTCTAGCTCAAGCGCATCTAGCTCTGCTAGTGCTTCCGCTTCTACTGGCACAGTTACAAAAGTTGTTAAAGTTAAAAAGATTGTAAAAGGCAAAGTTGTTTACGTTGACAAAATCGTCAAAGTTCCAGCTCCTGCTAAAAAACCCAAAACAACCAAAAAGCCAAAAGAATTAGTTAAAACTGGTGCCAACATGTTGCCAATCATCGGTAGCTTGACTGCTGCTGGCTATATGGCCATCTCTCGACGCAAGCAAATGCACCCAGACTGGATGTAATTTAAAAACTAAAGTCCCGCTAAATTGGCGGGATTTTGGTTTTAATGCTCAAGGCAATCCTTCTGACAGTCGCCAAACATGACGAAGTCGTATATTTTCTATATACTAGATTCTACATACTAAATACTAAAAATGAGCTTAAAAGTTGTTCACTATCCCAACAAGGTTTTGCAAACTCCAGCCCAAAAAGTGGTTAATTTTGATGATGAATTAAAAGATTTAGTCGGCAAAATGGTCAAAACAATGCACAAAGAAAAAGGCATTGGCTTGGCTGCGCCTCAGATTGGCAAATCTCTCCGCTTAACTGTAATTGAGTACAAAAAACAAGAAGACGATGATTTTGAAATTCCGCTTTTAGTGCTTGTAAATCCCAAAATTATCTCTAAAAGCACTGCTACGGAAGTCGATACCGAGGGTTGCTTATCTTTGCTTGGCATTGAAATTCCTGTTGCCCGCCACAAGAAGATTAAAGTCAAGGCGCAGGATTTAGAAGGCAACAAAATTCGCCTAACTGCAAGTGGACTTTTTGCGCGCATCATTCAACACGAGCTGGATCACCTAGATGGTAAAATGATTATTGATTATGCGCCAGACAAAGCCGCTGTGCTTAAAAAATATGAACAATTTAAAAAATAAAAAGTGGGTCTTTTGCGGGTCGCCTAAATTTGCTGTTAGTGTTTTGGAGGGACTTTTGAAATCAGGCGCTAAGCCAGAGTTTGTGATCACCGAAACAGATAAGCCAGCTGGTCGAGGACAAGCTTTAAGAGTAACCGCAGTCAAGGAATTTGCCCTTAAAAACAACTTGCGAGTTTTAACGCCAGATAACAAGCAAGAACTAGTACAAATCTTTAAGGATAATACGATTGATTTGTCGATTGTGGTAGCTTATGGCAAAATTATTCCCCAAGAAGCACTTGATTTGTGCGAGTTTGGCTGGATAAATGTGCATGGTTCGCTTTTGCCAAAATATCGTGGTGCTAGCCCTGTTCAGGCGACAATTTTGGCGGGGGACACCGAAACAGGCATTACCTTTATGAAGATGGACGCAGGCCTAGATACCGGAGATGTGCTAGCTTATGTTGACTTGCCGATTAAAAAAGATGTGCGATTTGTTGATTTGATGGACGAATTAGCAAATTTGGCAACAGATACTTTGCCCGAAGTTTTAGAGCTGTATTTGAGTGGTGCAATTACCCCAAAACCGCAAAATCATTCTTTGGCAACAGTCACAGGCTTAATCCAAAAAAGCGACGGTGAGGTAAATTTACTTAAAGATCCCGCCACTTTACTAGATAGAAAATTTCGTGCTTATTATCCATGGCCAGGAATTTTTAGCTTAGAATTTGGCGAGCGCCTAGTTATAAAAGAGGCTTATTTAGATGAAGGAGTTTTTGTAATTAAAAAATTAGGTTTTGCAGGACGCAATATTGCCGATGGCAAAACTTGGGGCTTAAGCCACAGGGACTTATTGACAAAACTGCCTAGTTATGTTAAATTAGGATAACAATATAATAATCAAGTTAAACAAGAAATGCTTAAAATTCGTTTACGCCGAACAGGCAGAAAAGGTGCTCCGTTCTATCGGGTTGTAGTCGCAGAGCATACCGCAAGACCAACTGGAAAATACGTTGACTTAGTTGGACACTTTGACCCAAAAACAAAAGAGCTCAATCTCAATAAAGAGCAAATTAAGCACTGGTTAGACAATGGCGCTCAGCCAACTAACCGAGTTGCCAAGATTTTAGTTGGCGCTGGAGTTGAACATAAATTAGTGCAAGTTCATATTAAGCCAGAGCGTGCTACTAAAAATCCAGAAAAATACGGTGAAGCAGAGCAAGCACCAGCTAGCGATGCACCTGCCGAAGAGACAGCCCCAGAAGCAGAAGCTCCCGATGCACCAGCCGAAGAAGCACCTGCCCCTGAGGAAAAGCCAGCAGAATAAATTTAAATAAATTTAATAATCAAATATAAGTCGTCACTGTCCTACTTATCAAATAGGTCAGCTGACAAAAGGAGAAATTATGGAAAAAGATCAAGAGTTTGTTGCTAATATCGTAAAAGCACTAGTTGATAGCCCAGATAAAGTTATCGTTGACAAAAAAATCGACGAACGTGGCGTTCTTTTAACTCTAACAGTTGATCCAACTGATATGGGTAAAGTGATTGGTCGCGAAGGTGCAACCGCTAAAGCCCTAAGAAAGCTACTTGCAGTATTTGGCGCTCAAACCAACTCAAGAATTAGCTTGCAAATTGCGGAGCCAGAAGGTTCGCAAAGAGTCCAAACAGTTGAAGATGTTGCAGGAGTTAACGAATACGAAGCTCCAGCACAAGACTCTGGAGAAGAAAATCCAACCTCAATTCTTTAAAAAAGTTAAATAAAATTCCGCCCCACAGGCGGAATTTTATTTAGAATATAGCATTTATGAAATTTACAGTTTTAACCTTATTTCCAGAAATAGTGCAATCAGCACTTTCGGGCTCGATTATTGGTCGGGCTATTGCTGGTGGCAAGTTTGATTTAGAGGTGCGGAATTTGCGTGATTGGGCAACAGATAAGCATAAAACTGTCGATGATACGCCTTATGGCGGTGGCCCAGGCATGCTTTTAAAGGTTGAAGTTATTGATCGCGCGCTAAATGACCTTAAAACAGCGCAATCTCATGTGATTTTGCTAACGCCCCAAGGTCAACGTTTTAATCAGCAAAAAGCAGAAACTTTATCTCAAAAAAAGCACATTATTTTGATTGCTGGACACTACGAGGGTTTTGACGAGCGGGTTCGTTTGTTGGTGGACGAGCAGATTTCAATTGGGGATTTTGTCTTGACGGGCGGTGAATTTCCTGCGATTACTATAGTTGATGCGGTTGCGCGACTTTTGCCCGAAGTTTTAGGGGACAATACTTCAAAGCTTGAAGAATCTTTTTCTTTAAAGGATAATAAAGGAGATTTAGCCTTGGAGTACCCGCACTATACACGCCCCGAAAAGTTCACTCCGATTAGCAAGCCAGAGCTTGGGGAATTGGTT
>CAZWUV010000006.1:0-20517 GCA_964636735.1 uncultured Candidatus Saccharibacteria bacterium
ATTCTCTCAAACACACTTCCCGAAAATGAAAAGATAAATATCAGGTTTGCCACCGCCTATAACCGCTACGGCGAGGACAAACCGTGGCGACAAGAACGAGTACGTCAATTCTTTGCGGATGACGAACTTATGATCGGTCGTGATTTTTGGAATTTTGTTTGTAAAAGCGATGACGGATATCGTACCGTTCTTGATGCCTACAAAGAACATGCTCACTTGATTACCGAATCGCTGGATTCAATAAAGGCAACATATCTAAAATAATATGCAACCACTTATAAAATGGCCAGGTGGCAAAACAAAAGAATATCCCTATATCAAAGATTTAATTCCTAGTTTTGAACGCTATATTGAGCCGTTTTTTGGTGGTGGTGCAATTTTCTTTCGACTCAAGCCAAAACAAGCAATTATTAATGATATAAATACCGAGCTGACGAATTTTTATTCTTTACTCAAAGACCAGAAACAACATGAGCAATTCAAAAAAGAACTTTATGATTATGTTGATAATTGGGAAAAAATCCCAAAATATATCAGTATTTTTGAGGGCAAAATCATAAGTCTCTACGAGAAATTTAAAGCCGAGAAAATAACCAAAGATGAATTATCAAAACGGGCTCAGTCAATTTTAGAAAAAGAGGAAGATCGTTTCAATGGACTTTTTCATAAAGAGTTTTGTTTAGACGAGCGAAATCTTTTGAAGCAAATCACATCAAACCTTATATCAAAAATTTCTCGCACGAGAGAGATTGAAAAACAACGTGGAAAATTACCAGAGGGCGATTTGCAAAAAAATATTGAAACGGCTTTTCGTAGCGGTTTCTATATGCACTTTCGCGATGTGATGAACTTCAACGGAAGCAGATATAAAATTAGTTTGCCGAAGAAAGCTGCAAATTATTATTTCATCAGAGAGTTTTGCTACGGCTCAATGTTTCGCTTCAACAAAGACGGACATTTCAATATTCCCTATGGCGGAATTGCTTATAACAGCAAGGATTTTCGCGGAAAAGTAGATTATATTTTTGGTGAAGCAGTAAAAAAACTATTTCAGAATACAGACATCAAAAACCAAGATTTTGAGGATATTTTCAACAAAAATCAATTTTCCAAAAAAGATTTTATCTTTCTTGATCCGCCATATGATACAGATTTTAGCGATTACGAAAAAAATTCTTTTAATAAAAAGGATCAAGAACGATTGGCAAATTGTCTCTATAAAACTAAGGCAAACTTTATCCTCATAATCAAAGATACTCCGTTCATATCTAGTCTATACAAAAATAAAAAAGGCATAAAAATTGATAGATTTGATAAAACTTATCTTTACAACGTTAAAGGAAGAAATGATAGAGATGTTGAACACCTCATTATCTACAATTTTTAGTTATGCAAAAATTATTCAGCACAATCATACACGGGGATTGTATAGAGGAAATGAAAAAACTCCCCGACAATTCTGTTGATTTGATTTTTGCCGACCCTCCTTACTATTTGCAACTACCGAAAGGAAAACGCCTAAAACGAGCCGACGGCTCGGAAGTTATCCCTGTTGATAATGAATGGGATAGCTTTGAAAGTTACGACGATTACGACAGCTTTACACGCTCTTGGATTAGCGAATGCCAAAGAATTTTGAAGCCAACAGGCACATTTTGGGTTATCGGAATGTATCACAACATTTTTCGGGTTGGTACGATTATGCAAAATCTCGGTTTATGGTTTTTGAACGATGTTATTTGGGTAAAAACTGATGCTCTACCAAACTTAAACGGACGCAGATTTACCAACAACCACGAAACACTTATTTGGTCGGTCAAAAACAAGGATTGTAAAAAATATACTTTCAACTATGACTTGATGAAAAAAATGAATGGCGGGAAACAAATGAAAGATACGGATTGGGTTTTTGGTCTTTGCAAGGGTAAGGAGCGATTGAAAGATGAAAATGGCATCAAAGCACATCCCACACAAAAACCGCTCAAATTGATACAGCAGATCGTTTTAGCCGCAAGCAATAAGGGTGATATCGTCTTTGACCCTTTCATGGGCAGTGGAACAACTGCTATTGTTGCCGAGGCATTAGGTCGTAAATGGTTGGGCATTGAACGCAATGGAGCATACGTAGCTTTGGCACAAGGTAGAGTTAAGAATTTTTTAGCACAGAAAATAAATTGAGTTTCTTAAATGAGACGGAAAAGCAGTGAGGATTAAACTCTTTTCCTGCTTATATTTTTGAAGAAGGTGATTTTTATAAAATTACGCAAACTTTAGTCTAAAGCAATTGATAAAGCTACAATCTTTAGCTAAAATAAGCCTATGATCGAAAAAGCGAATTATAGAATGGAAAAGGTAAATGCCTTGCTGCAGAAGTTGATTTCTGAGCTTATTTTAACTGAGTATGATGCTGAGGGAGACTTTATTGTGGTTAAGGCGGTTGATACTGCGCGCGACTTGTCTTTGGCGCGAGTTTACATTAGCGCGCTAGGCGATCCGCAAAAGCACGCCAAAGAGCTAAACTTTAAAGCGCGTGAGCTTAAAAAGCTTCTTCGCCCGCATCTTAGTTTTCGCACTATTCCAAATTTGGAATTTAAAGTTGACGAAAAAGGTGAAGAGATAGAATTTGTTGAAGAATTTTTAGGCTAATTTAGCACCCGCAAGAGAAATTTAAGTTTTACTGCGCTGGTGCAGCAAATAGAGTAGTAACCACTCGACCAATAATAAATTTACGCTCTACAGGGCCAAAGAAGCGCGAATCATTAGAAACCGGCCTGTTGTCGCCCATAGTAAAATACTCGTCCTTGCCGAGCAATTTGGACTCAATATTTGGTGCTGTAATTATGCCTGATGGCAAGTAGCTTTCGTCAATTGGACTGCCGTTGATGTAGATAACGCTGTCTTTGATTTGGACGGTGTCTCCTGGAGCACCAATAATTCTTTTAATAAAAATTCTGTGCTGAGGATCTCCGGGGTATTTTAAGATAACGTTGTCGCCGTGTTTTAGTTCTATCCAATCACGTCTATCGACAAAAACATGCGAACCAGAGGTAAAAGTTGGTAGCATTGACGGCCCGCTAATAATTTGAACGGTGGCAAATAGTGAGTGAATTGTCAGAATTATTGTAATTAGTGCAATTACGTACTTGCCAATCTCAAAAGTCAAAGAAGTTGTTTTGAAAAGGCGTCCGCCTAGCTCGGATTGAAGCATTTCTGCAGAAATTTGTTCTCGCCCATTTTGACTTGGCTGTTGCATAAAATTTTAAGATTAAGCTAAAGTTTTTTCGCGCACAGCTGCAAAGGATTGTGCTACAAAATCGATTAGATTATCAATTCCCTGCACAAACTCAACCGTGTTAACGTTTTTGCGTCCAGAATAATACCAGTTTGGGCGATGATAGACTTGACCTTCAAAACGCTTTGCCCACTCGTGATGAACACCCATTGCCCAAGCGTGTGGTAAAAGCGCAAAAAAATCATCAATCGATTTGTTTTGCTCAATAGGGTTTTCGTCGGCCAAGTATTTACGAAAACCTAAAAACTTTGCAAGTTGCGCACGTCCTGTTGGGGTGCGGAGTGGAATTTGTGGTGCCAATTGAATAATTAGGTAGGCTAAAATCATCAGCGCTACCCAAAACAAAATAAAGTATTTAGGATCAGGCAAAAACCAAACACCGGCCAAAAAACCAACAAAGCCTGTGAGCGCCAAAATCCAGCCAGCCAAAAGATATTTGCGGTGCCTTGTGATTGCATTGGGCACAAAATATCCAAGTCGTGATGCGCTACGAAATAGGTATTCGTAAATAGCTGCGACTTTTTTAGAGAAAAGTCCATGGCCAATTCTAACTTTGACGTCTTCTTTGGAGCTGATTGGTCTTGACGCCACAAAAAGTTTTGAAAGTAGGATTTTTTCAAATGGATGAAGGCCTTCTTGTTTGGCAATCTCTAGTTCTTTTTTATCAAGCCTAACATCGCGCATTCCTACCTGAAATGACTGAGTGGATAAATCAATTTCACGCTCTTTGGCAAAAATAAAGTTGTTGCCTTTATTAAAAATCGAAATATATCCACGACGCGCTAAATCAATTAGCGTGGCGGCAATAGCCTCGGGCTCGATTTTATTTTCGTAAAGAGCAGAGATTAGCGCCGGCGGAATGTTGTCTGGGGGTAGGTCGTAAATTTGCGCATCACCAGGAATTTGTCTGTCTTGAAAGCGCCTAAACCACATATAGAATAAAATTATAATTCCAAATAGTGGGATCAGCCAGCTAGAATAAATCCACAATGGATTAAGTGCTTGAATGCCAACGCCTGCCACCGCAGTAGGCGGAAGATTAAAATATCCTTTGGGAAATTTAGCAATCAAAGTAATTTCGGCACTCGAGCCAACACCATTTGCGCTATAAGTAATTGTCTGGGGATCTACGATTTGCGCTTGATAGTTATTAACACCGTTTAAGGCAATCATGCTAAATGCGCCTGAATTTGTCTCAATTGGACTGGGAAGCTGCAGGGTGACTTGAAAGTTTTGGTAAGATGAACCTTCGCTACGCAAAATAGGATAGCGCAGTTCATCCTCTGATACACCTGCATCAATTCTAAAACTATCGCCATTGCTGACGCTCACATTGCCGGATGCATCAATCGCAATGGTGGCATTGTAGGTTTGCGCAAAAGTATTTTGAGGTGCCCACCATAGAATAATTCCTGTTAGCAAAAATAAGAACAAATTCTTCATAAATTTAGCAAGCTTGATGCCAGCCTCCAGTTTAAATTTTGAAATTCATTTATAAATTGATTATAGCATACACGCAAAATTGTTTAAAATTTTGCTTTTTTTCTACTTGCCTGATTAAATATATATTATGGAAAAAATCACAAAAGTTAGTGCCAGAATTGAAAATTTTGGCAACCTAGAATCAGTTGTCGCGCGAGTAGAAACAGAGCGTGGATTTTTTGGTGAAGCTTCAATGCCTGCCGGTATTACGGTTGGTTCTGGTGAGGCAAAAATGCTTGATAATACTGTGGCAGTTCAAAATATAAATTCCATTGTAGCGCAAAAATTAGTTGGCAAAGATGTACTTGAGCAACGCGAAATCGATCAAGAGTTGATGTATTTGGATTTAACGCCTGACAGGGGGCAATTGGGCGTAAACTCTCTGATGCCTGTATCAATGGCAATATGTCGGGCCTCTGCCAATGCGCTGGAGCGTGAACTGTTTGAGCATATTTCGATTATTACAAAATCTGTCGCTAGCATTCCGTCGCTAGTTGCTGTTTTGATGAGCGGTGGCAATCATGGAGATAACCCAAATCTGCTGGTACAAGAGTATTCAGGAGTTTTTGTTGATAGCGGTAAAATCCTAGAGTCTTTAAAGTATTTAGAGGGAGCGCTAACCAAGGACGGCGTTGCGTTTAGTCAAGGCGCTATTGGTAGCTTGTTGCCCGCTCAAATCAACGATGAGCAGGCAAACGGGTATTTGCTAAGCGCATCGCACGCTTTAAATTTTAATCTTGCTTTTGATTTTGCAGCCACTCATACCCAAATTCCCATCAATTTAATTGAAGAGTTTGTGCGACACCCAAAAACACTGATTGCCGAGGATCCAGTTGCTGAAAGTAATTTGGCAGGCTGGATGGAATTTACAAAGCGTTGGGGGGGCTCCAAGATAATTTCTGCTGATGATTTAACTATTGGTAATCCCGCGCTAATTAAAGATGCGGTCAAAGATAATGTCGCCAATGGGCTAGTGGTAAAAGTTAATCAATCCGCCACCTTGTCAGAACTTTTTGATATTATTGAGCTTACAAAAATAGGTGGATGGAGCCATATTGTTTCGCATCGTGGGGTAGAAACACCTGATGATTTTATCGTAGATTTGGCAGTTGGTACTGGTGCGAATTATCTTAAAATGGGAACACCGCTTAGTCAAATTAGGGTGCCCAAATTTGAGCGGTATCAAGAAATCTTAAATCTAAGCAAAGCTAATTTATGAGAAAGCTTAAATTTTCAACATTGGTATTTTGGGTAGCAGTTATTTCTGGCTTAGTTTATGGTGCAGTTTATTTTGCTGGACGTCCAGAAGCTGGAGTTGTAATCTGCAATAGCGCACTTCCAAAAATTGAATTAGAATTTGTTGCCAAAGAAATTATTCAAGAAGGTAATTCTCAAAAAGAATTAGTTAAATTTAAAACTGTGGCAAGCCAAGATGGTAGAGTCGAAATAGCGGTAGTTGGCGGAAATGTTTTTGGGCCAAGTAGCATGATGGTTGATCAGGAAAAAGAAGTTTTTTGGTATGTTATTCCTAGTGTTGATACGGTTGAAGTGAAGGCGAGTATCACTAATGCGTGTGGCACATCGTTTGTTCAAAAACATAGTCAATAACATTTTTAAGATGCGCTTTATTTATTTTGGACTAATAGTTCTTGCGCTGATAGGTATCGTTGTTGCGCAGAAAAAATCTTCGTCTTCTAATTTTAATAATTATCCAGAAATGCAAGAAATTACTTTAAAAGATAAAAAGCTACAAGTAGAAGTAATGAGAAGTGGCGCTCAAAAAGCACAAGGATTGATTGGGCATGCTCCATTGGGTTCAAACGAAGGAATGCTTTTTGCGTTTGACGAAGCCTTTCAGCCAGCATTTTGGATGAAGGGAATGAGTTTTCCAATTGATATTATTTGGATTGCTAAGGGTGTAGTTGTTGGCTCAGTAGAGAATGCTCAGCCAGATAACGGGGAAACGCTCTACCCTGCACCAGAGCCAATTGAATATGTGCTTGAAGTTTACTCTAATTACGTTCGTGAAAATAATATAAAAATAGGCGACGCAGTTGATTTAAGCTCCCTAGAATAAACAAGGACTTATGCTATAATATTTGGACGAGCGTTAAGTAAATAAAATGCCACCTTAGCTCAGTCGGTAGAGCAATACTTTCGTAAAGTAGAGGTCTCGGGTTCGAATCCCGAAGGTGGCTCCACTATTTTATAAAATGAAATTTTTATCTAAAATTTTTAAACAACACGCCATTGATTTGTCTGTACGGGTTTTATTTTGCGCAAGTGTTTTATTGCACGGTGCTTTGTGGGTGTTACTAGGTCAATTTTCATTTTTTAATTCCAGTGCAATTTTTGCAGGACTTGTAATTATTTTTGTAAATTTTACTTTAATATTTTTTTATAATTCCAGGGAGCCTTTGATCGGATATATTCTGGGCGGTACGGCCTTTTTGGTTCAAAGCTTGCTTTTAATTCTTTTATTTAAATCTAGTTTTTTGATTTAAATTTTAGGTACTTCCTTGGAAAATTTATCAAAGTTTGTTAGAATTTATTTGTTATTTAATCTAATTATTTATGCAAAAAGATAATTTATATAATTTAAGGCATTCAAGCGCGCACTTGCTGGCAGCTGCAGTGCTTGAGCTTTGGCCAGACGCAAAACTAGGTGTTGGTCCGGTTATTGAAAATGGTTTTTATTACGATTTTGAGCTTGATCATACTTTAACAGATAAAGATTTTGCGAAAATCGAAAAAAGAATGCATAAATTAGCATCTTTAGGGAATGGTTTCGAAAAAGAAGAGCTTTCTATTGCTGATGCAAAAGAAAAAGCTAAAGAAATGGATCAACCATTTAAGCTTGAATTGATTGAGGCAATCGAAGAAACTGGTTCAACAGCAATCACTGATTCCGAAGATGGTTCTGGCAATGATGGCGATGCCAATCCAAAAGTTGAAACAGTTACTTTTTACCATACCGGTAAGTTCGTTGATCTTTGCCGTGGTGGGCATATTGAAAACACCAAAGAAATAAAACACTTCAAGCTTTTAAAGGTTGCGGGGGCTTATTGGCGAGGCGACGAAAGTAATCCTCAGCTTCAGAGAATTTACGGTACAGCTTGGAGCTCAAAAGAGGATCTTGATAATTATTTAAATTTACTGGAAGAAGCCAAGGCGCGCGACCATCGCAAGCTTGGCAAAGAGCTTGATTTATTTGTTTTCTCTCCTTTGGTTGGTGGAGGATTGCCTCTTTTTACGCCAAAAGGTACTTTAATTCGCAACCTACTTGATAATTTTGTTTGGGATTTGCGTAGCAAATATGGTTATCAAAGAGTAGATATTCCCCATTTAGCCAAGCGTGCGCTTTATGAGACTAGTGGTCATTGGGATAAGTTTGGTGATGATTTATTTAAAATTGTCTCACGAGATAATCACGAGTATGTGCTAAAGCCAATGAATTGTCCGCACCATATTCAGATTTTTGACCGCAAGCCTAGATCTTACAAAGAATTGCCTGTTCGCTATGCTAACACTACAAAAGTTTATCGTGATGAGCAAAGTGGCGAGTTGGCAGGTCTTTCAAGGGTTTTATCAATTACTCAAGATGACGCTCACATTTTTTGTCGTCAATCACAAATGCAAGACGAAATTTTGGCAGTTGCTGATATTGTTTCTAGTTTTTATAGTCGATTTGGTTTTGAGTTAAGGCTTAGACTTTCTTTCCATGACCCTAAAAATAAAAAGAATTATTTGGGAGATGCTGCTATTTGGGAGCAGGCAGAGGGTGTGCTTGAAGATATTGCCAAGCAAAAAGGCTTAGATTATTTTGTTGCTTTGGGGGAAGCATCTTTCTATGGACCTAAAATTGATTTTATTGCTAAAGATTCTTTGGGTAGAGATTGGCAAGTGGCAACAATTCAGCTGGACATGAATTTGCCTCAACGCTTTAAGCTTTACTGTGTTGATGAAAATGGCGACAAAGAAGATATTGTCATGATCCACGCAGCAATTATGGGTTCAATTGAGCGTTTTATGGCAATTATGCTTGAGCATACTGCAGGCAAATTGCCTTTGTGGCTTGCTCCTGTACAGGTAAAGATTTTGGCTATTTCTGATAAGCACCAAGATTATACCTACGAAGTAGAGAAGGCTCTGCTTGAAAATGGTTTTAGAGTTGAGCTTGATACTAGATCTGAATCAATCGGTAAAAAAATCCGCACAGCTCAAATCGAAAAGGTGCCTTTTATGGTGATTGTTGGCGATAAAGAGGTTGAAGATAAAAGCGTTGCAATTCGCAGCAGGGAAGATGGCGATATTGGTACGCAATCCCTAGAAGATTTTATAGATTTTTTACGCCAAGATAAGTAGCCGAAGTTTTTTGATTAAAAAAGAAAGACCCCTAAATTTAGGGGTCTTTTGTTTTATGTGTCAGCGAAGTCGGGGTTGAAGCCGTTTTTCAGTAAAAAGTTTTTAATTTCACGTAATTCTTCTGGCGTGATTTTTTCTAAGTCTTTTTGCAATCTGTCCCACAAACAGTGGATTTCTTCATATTGCGCAGGTGTTAGCGGGTTAATGTCAACTATAAGCGACTCATATTTAACATCTAAAAGGTCCAAGGCAAGATTAGCTAAATCTTCTACATTGTGACCAAAAATTCCCCAGCGCTCAATTGGTATATTTTCTGGGAATTCTGAGGCATCTCGAATGATGTTGCTGGGTTGCCAGTTGTCATCAATCCGCCTTATTGGTAATTCTCGGATGAATTTGTATTTGTTGCTATTGGAGATTTTCATAATCCCTAAAACACCGTAGTGCCCAGCAACATCCATAAGTCTTTGACTGTGACTTTTTAAAATTCCCAAGCGGTTAATCAAAGACTCTAGTTCTAGTTTTAACTTTTCTATCTCTTCTACTGCCTTTTTTGAAGCCAGTATGATTTCGAAGTTTTGCAAGTACGTGTCCTCCTGTTGCGTGATAGTTTTGCAGTGTCTTGATGCTATTGTTTTTGAGTCGAGTTAAGATTTTCTGCTGATGCGACTTGTAACCAACTTTCTTCAATTGTTAATGTTCGTTGTTTATTCTAGCAAAAAAAATCAAAATTGCAACAAAAGACCGCGATTTAATCGCGGTCTTTTAGAAATTACTCTTTTTTATCTTCGCTTGATTCTGCATCACCTTCTTCTGGTTTTTCTGGATCTGCGCCAAGTTGCTCAACGGCTGCAGCTTCTTCGGCACTTGCGTCAGCTGATAATTCTGCTTCTAGCTCTTCTTCGCTCTTTGGCTCTTCCACAAGAGCAATTACTTCTTCTGGGTCAGTTACGATTTCTAGAGTGCTTGGCACCTTGATATCGCTCACTTTAATTTGATCGTCAAAAGTTGCTAGAGAGCTAATATCGACTTCGATTTCAGAAACTAAGTCTGTAGGCAGTGCTTCGACTTCGATTTCTGTTTTATTGGTAATTAGGTTGCCTTGTAGCTCTAAGACAGCGGGAGCTTCACCGACAAACTTTAATGGAATTTCAGTTACAATTTTTTCTTTTAGGTTTACAGCAAAAAAGTCAACGTGAATAATTTCACCCAAAACTGGAGTTACAGCAACATCTTGGACTAAGACTTTCATAGATTGGTCGCCAAATTGAAGGTCAATCAAGGCAGTGTTTCCGGCTTCACTGTAGACTTTGTTAAAGATTTTCGCATCAACGCTAAGAGGTTGTGGCTGAGTTGTTGCGCCATAAACAACTGCAGGAATTTGACCTGCAAAGCGCACTTGCTTTGATTTATTTCCAAGCAAGGTTCTGATTTGGGCTTGTAGTTCGAATGTTTTTTGGTTCATTGTAATTTTTCTATTTTAGTAAATACTTCTTTAAAATTTCCATCAAAATTTTTTAATGCCTCGTGCATATCTAGAATTTCATCGGCGCCAATTACTTTTTGTTGCAATTTAGATTCTTCCATTATATGTAGCACAATTGCGGGACTATGGTTGTTTGCGCAAGCAACATGAACAAAGAATTGCTTATTTAAAATAGGCTTGATTTTTAATTCTTCGCGAATAAATTTACGAGAACAAACTGGACACTGCAGTGACTTCAAGGCCTCTTTAATAATTTTTTCAAAATTAGGTTGCATCGCAATAAGTTCTTGGTAAATATATTAGCTTTTTTTCTGCCATTAGTCAAGCTACTTCAAACTTAGATATCCACAGCCTAGGACTTGACAGGATTTTGAGGAGGGTTAAAATAATCTTTGTGGAAAAAAATTAAATTAATTTCCTATTTGACGACACTAGATATGAATGTTTGAAGAAGGGGGCTCTTGCAAGGCGGAAGCACGGGCGTCAAGGGGGAGGCTTTATTATATCTTCCATTGTGACCAAGTGGCGGTCCAATATGAAAAAATTTGCCACTAAGCTTCGTCTGAGCGAAGTCAAAGATAATGCAGTAAATCTTGCAAGCAAAGCAATGCAAGAGAACTCCTCAAATTCTGGCCGTGCTGGAGTTGTGTGTCTTTTGGCTTTTGTAATAATTTTTTGGAATTTTATTGAAGCAGACAGCGCTAAATTTGCCTTTGCACAGAATGCCCAAGGTGGTTATTTAAATATAAACCCTACTGACGCAAACAAGGTGCTAAGATCAATTGATAGATACACACCTGTTTTGATGGAAGAAAATATCAATCTAGAATTGGTCTATAACCCCGAGGCAATTGGTGGCTTTGCCAGCGCAGATAGCGTCGAAGAGCGCTTGATTACCAAAGAAAGCGATTTAGAGCTGGACTATACAGTAAAAGGTGGTGATACGTTATCTAGCATTGCACAAGAACATGGTTCCACCGTAGCGACTTTAATGGAGCATAATAAGCTAGATTTAAATGGTATTGAAAACTTAAAGCTAGGAACAGTAATTAAGATCCCGCCAAAGATTACAAGCAACTCCACTAAGTGGCTGGAAGACTTGCAGGCAAAAAGGGCTAAAGATAGGATTATTGCTTCGCGCTCTAGCGGAACCCAACGTTCGCTTGTTGGCTATGGTTCTGTTTCGTCGCGCAACCTTATTGTTCCATTAAGGCACAAGGGTATTTCTCGCGGGCTTTTGCGCTATCACTTTGGAATTGATTATATGGCATCGCCCAACACACCAGTAGTTGCATCTGGCAATGGCAGAGTTGTTCAAATTCATACTGGATGTAGCAAGAACGGCTATATCGGTAACGGTTGTGGCGGCGGATTTGGCAACTATGTGCTTATCGATCATGGCGGTGGATTAACTACTCGCTATGCACACTTATCTAGAGTATCTATTGGTATTGGACAAGTTGTTAGTCAAAGGCAAATTATAGGATATTCAGGAAATTCCGGCAACTCCAGTGGTCCTCACTTACATTTTGAAACTAGGCTTCACGGTCGTGCGATTTATCCGTACTAAAGTTTTATTGCTTGGCAAATTAAGTGACAAGTCTAACTTTTTCTGCTATACTTCTTAAGGTATGTTTATAGATGAAGCAATAATTTCAGTGCAAGCAGGTAAAGGCGGAGATGGATCTGCTTCTTTTCGGCGTGAAAAATATATTCCCAAAGGCGGCCCAGATGGTGGAGATGGTGGCAAAGGCGGACATGTTTATATTAAAGTTAAAGAAGATATTCATGGTTTGGCTAAACATATTGCCAATCGAGGTTACAAGGCAGAAAACGGCCAAGGCGGTATGGGGCAGAAGAAAAATGGTCGCAAAGGCAAAAGCATTACCGTAAGTGTCCCCCCTGGAACGCTAATTTTTGAACAATTTAAAGCGGATGAAGCCTCTAGCGAAATTCAAGAAAAACTAATTATCGATACTGCTAGCCTCAAAAACGGCGAAGAATTTATGATTGCCCGTGGGGGTCGTGGTGGACTAGGCAACGTACATTTTAAAAGCTCTACTAATCAAGCTCCGCGCGAATTTACCAAGGGCACATTAGGACAAAGTAAAACTATTCGCCTAGAAGTGCGCCATATTGCTGATGTTGGTTTGGTAGGCTTGCCAAATGCTGGCAAATCCAGCTTGGTGTCTCGCCTGTCGAATGCAAAACCCAAAATTGCTAATTACCCTTTTACAACCCTAGAGCCTCATCTTGGCGCAATTGATTTAGAAGGCAATAGGTATGTTTTGGCAGATATTCCAGGTCTTATTGAAGGTGCAAGCCAAGGCAAAGGTTTAGGGCATAAATTTTTGAAACATTTGCAACGCACCAAGATTTTGTTGCATTTGATTTCTGCAGACTCTCAGGATTTAAAGTCAGATTACAAAACCATCAAAGGCGAACTTAAAGAATTTAGTCCAGATTTTACCGATCAGCCAGAAATTATTGTGATTTCTAAAATAGATTTAGTTGACGAAGACCGTCGGGTCCAAATTAGAAAAGATTTTCCTGATGCGATTTTTGTGTCGAGCGTAACTCACGAAGGCTTAGAAGATTTAATCGGCGCGCTCAAAAAAGTCTTGGTTTGGAATTAGTCAATCTGATTGACTTTTAAGGCATAAAAAGCTAGAATAAGAGAGCTCAATTGAGAGCTCTTTTAAAATTGAAATGGAGGAAGTGCTATGGAGTACTTAGGAAAGTTTGATGAGGCCTATCAGCTTCATCACAGGTACGGCAATAGAGCGTTTGCAGAAATGCTTTTGGGACTGGGATTTGATTTGGCAATCGAGACTGCCAAAGGTTGTTTTTTAATTGATGAACACAACAAACGTTATTTGGATTTTTTGGGGGGATACGGTGTTGCAAATATTGGACACAATCATCCGATGGTAAAAAGGGCACTGTTGCACGCTATTAAATCGGACGAAGTTTTTGTTAATCAGGCTGGACTTAGCCTAAAAGCAGGATTGCTACTGAAGCGTCTTTCTGATTTGACAGGTGGCGTTTTGCAAAGAGGCTTTTTATCCAATTCTGGCGCAGAAGCAGTTGAAGCGGCGATTAAAACAGCGCGCGCTTCCACCAAAAAAGAAGTGATAATTGTCGCACAACAAGCTTTTCATGGTAAAACTATGGGAAGTCTGACTGCGACTGGCCGAGAAAAGTTCCAAGCGCCGTTTAAGCCACTCGTTCCAAGCTTTGTACGCATTCCCTTTAACGACCTAGAGGCTTTAGAAGAAGCGCTTGTGGCGCACAAAGGCAACGTTGCTGGATTTTTGGTAGAGCCTGTACAAGGCGAAGGCGGAGTCAATATTCCTGATGATGGGTATTTGGCATGCGCTGGAGAATTGTGTAAAAAACACCGTGCCTTGTTGATTTTGGATGAGGTTCAAACCGGAATGGGTAGAACAGGCAAAATGTTTGCTTATCAGCACGAGAATTGTCAGCCCGACATTATTTGTCTGGCAAAGGCACTCGGCGGAGCAATGCAACCAATTGGTGCGACATTGTTTAAGAATTCAGTGTATTTAAAGGCGTATGGCAATCAAGATACGGCGCTCAATCATACCTCAACTTTTGGTGGCAATACATTTGCCGTAACTGCTAGCTTAGCAACACTTGATGTATTGACTGCGTGTGGCTTTGAAAACTTATCGCCAGTTAACAATGCCAAAGAAATCGGGCAGTTGCTTTTTGATCAATTAAAGGAACTGCAACGCAAGTATCCTTATGCAATCAAAGATGTTCGGGGCAAAGGATTGCTTATTGGTATTGAGTTTTATCCTCCTTCGCAAGAGGCGGGGGACTTAGCAGAAATTGGCATAGGAGGCTGTGCGGTTATGGTTGCTTCTAGGCTTTTTAGCCAGCACCAAATCTTAACTGCCTTTACGATGAATAACCCCAGCGTTTTGCGCGTAGAACCTCCGCTTATAATTGAACAGGAGCACGTCAACCGTTTTGTTGCGGGCTTAGAAGAGATCTTGCAAAAATATAATCAAATCGAAGATATTTTATTACAAGAAAAGGTTCTGGAAAGTGCTGACTGCGATTAGTGTTAGCTTGGGATCAAGCAAAACTAATTTATCTGGCACAATACGTATTTTAGGCAAAGATGTTGCGTTTAGGCGGATTGGTTGCAATGGTGATAAAAATTTAGCTGGGCAAAGCATCCGCAGGCTAAGTCCGTATTGCCAAGCGATTGGCTTGGGTGGAATTGATTTGTTTTTGTATGCAGGAGGCAACGAATACAAAATTCGAGACGCTCAAAAGTTAGCTGACTTATCTAGCGCACCGGTGGTTGATGGCAGTGGCATTAAAAATACTTGGGAGTTACGAGTTATTGAAAACTTGTACGCCACCAACTTTTTAACAGGTAAAAAAGTATTGATGGTTAATGCTGTTGATAGGCCTGGTATGGCAAAAGCATTTGCTAGGCACGCAGACAGTGTAATTTATGGTGACGTGATGTATGGACTAGGTGTGCCAATTCCGATTTATAGCTTAAAAACTATGGAGCGGATTGCCAAGATTTTACTGCCAATTGTGACAAAGTGCCCAATCGAGTGGTTTTATCCTACAGGCGAGGCGCAAAATACTTCTCGCAGAGAATGTCAATTTGCCCAAAAAGCAGACGTTATTGCTGGAGACTTTCATTATATTAAACAGAATTTACCCGATGATTTGCAGGGCAAGGTGATTATCACTAATACGGTTCGCAAATCTCAAGTTGAAGAATTAAAAGCAAAAGGCCTGAAAACTCTTATCACCACAACACCTGTTATCAACGGTCAATCGTTTGGCACCAATTTGCTAGAAGCGTGTATTGTGGCTACATATGGCAAAAAGCCTATGCGCAAAGAAATGATTAGCATTTTATTAGACCTAGATTTAACTCCAGGAATTTTTCACTTAAATAGTTGAATTTTTAATTGCCCTCGTTTTTTAACGAGGGTTTTTTCTTGCTTTTTTGCCTTTTTAAGGGTAAAATATACAAGCTATTTAGGATAATCTAATGGATAAAATTATAATCAAGGGCGCTCGAGAACATAATCTAAAAGATGTAAATCTCGAAATTCCCAAAAACAAACTAGTTGTCATAACTGGCGTGTCTGGTAGCGGAAAATCTTCACTTGCTTTTGACACTATTTACGCCGAAGGGCAACGCCGCTATCTAGAAAGCTTATCGTCTTATGCAAGGCAGTTTTTGGATATGCTGGAAAAGCCAGATGTTGACTCTATTGAAGGCTTGTCTCCAGCAATTTCAATTGATCAAAAATCTACTTCACATAATCCACGTTCGACCGTGGGAACAGTAACTGAAATCAACGATTATTTGCGTTTACTTTTTGCACGTGTTGGAGAAATTCATTGCTACGAATGCGGAACTTTAGTCAAAAAAGCTTCAATTGACGAAGTTGTTGATCAGATTAAAAAAGATTTTAGCGCATCGTCATTTAAGATTTTCTCACCAGTTGTTCAAGGTAGAAAAGGAGAGTTTAAAAATCTTTTTGAAGAGCTTAGAATGGATGGATTTTTCTCAGTTAAAGTTGATGGCAAAAATTTTGAGCTAAGCGAAGAAATCCCACCTTTAGAAAAACAAGTTAAGCACAATATTGATTTATTTTTAGATGAATTTAGCTTTGAAGGCGATGATTTGTTTAGGCTGTACGAAGCAATCGAGACTTCAATTGCAAGGGCAGACGGCTTGGTAAAAATTGTATCCGAAGACGGCAATACAGAAAAACTATACAACTT
Organism: uncultured Candidatus Saccharibacteria bacterium; assembly: GCA_964636735.1. Lineage (GTDB taxonomy): Bacteria > Patescibacteriota > UBA1384 > JACPKC01 > JACPKC01 > CAZWUV01. The sequence goes on from CAZWUV010000006.1 coordinate 16,419, forward strand.
AAGTTTAGTTTGTCCTAATTGCGGTTTAGCGCAAAGCGAGCCAGAGCCAAGAAGCTTTTCTTTTAACTCGCCTTTTGGTGCTTGTAGTGTTTGCGATGGACTTGGCATTAAGCCTCGAGTCGATGCCAGTCTAGTTGTGCCAGACGAAGAAAAAACCATCAGCGAAGGCGCTATTATGCCTTGGAGCTACAAGCCAAATAATTGGTATGGAAATGTGATTGGCGCAGTCTGTAGTCATTATAGAATAAATCCCACAACTCCATTTAAGAATTTGCGTGATAGCGATAAGCAGATTTTACTTTTTGGCAATGCCGATGGTAGCGCCGAAGAAGTGATTATGACTTACCACACCAAGGGTGGAACATCTTCGCAATTTAGAATTATCTTCAAAGGGATTGTCAATTATCTAGAAGAGCGCTATTGGAATTCAGATTCGCCTCGGATTAAAGCAGAAATAGAAAAATACGTTGCCGAAACAAACTGTCCAGAATGCCAAGGTGCTCGTCTTAAAAAAGAAAGATTGTCGGTGTTAGTCAATAAAAAGAATTTTTTTGAAGTTTCGGAACTGGCTATTTCTAATGCCTTAGATTTTTTTGAAAACATTAAACTAGAGGATCGTCATGCATTGGTTGGCGAAAGATTGGTGCGCGAAATTAAAGCTCGCTTAAAATTCTTGGTTAATGTAGGTTTAGACTACTTAACTCTCGGTCGTAGTGCAACTACATTGTCTGGCGGTGAAGCGCAGCGTATTCGTCTGGCAAGTCAACTTGGCAGTCGATTAACTGGCATCCTTTATGTTTTAGATGAGCCTTCGATTGGACTTCATCCGCGAGACAATCAAAAACTGATCGACGTGCTCAAAGATTTACGTGATATTGGTAATACGGTTTTAGTTGTTGAGCACGACGAAGAAACAATTATTCAGGCGGATTGGATTGTAGATGTTGGGCCTGTTGCTGGCAAAGGTGGTGGACAGATTGTTTACTCTGGTCAGCCTGAAAATATTGACACAGAAAATTCCTTAACTGGCGCTTATATGAGCGGCGCTAAGTCAATCGCAATGCCTCAGTCGCGTCGCAAGCCAAAAGGCTGGGTTAAAGTAGAAAATGCTTACGAAAACAACCTCAAGCAATTAAATGCAGAATTCCCCCTTGGAATTATGACGGTTGTGACAGGTGTTTCTGGTAGTGGTAAATCAACGCTTGTAAATGATGTGCTTTATAAAAGTGCCGCTCGTAAATTAAATAGAGCCTTAGTAAAACCCGGAAAGCACAAAAAAGTCACTGGCTTAGAGGCTTTAGATAGAGTTGTTTTAATTAGTCAGGATCCAATCGGCAGAACTCCTCGCTCAAATCCAGCAACTTATACAGGTGTATTTACGCCAATCAGGGAATTATTTGCGTTAACTCGTGAAGCTCAAATTCGTGCATATGCTCCTGGAAGATTTTCTTTTAACGTGGCAGGTGGTCGATGCGAAAACTGTAGCGGTGACGGTTCTTTAAGGGTTGAAATGCAATTTTTATCAGATGTGTATGTGCCTTGTGAAATTTGCAAGGGTTCACGTTATAATCGCGAAACGTTATCTGTTAAATTGGGCGGTAAAAACATTGCCGAAATTTTAAAGATGAATGTTACAGAAGCCTGCAAATTCTTTAAAGAATTCCCTAAAATTTACGAAAAACTTAAAGTCTTAAAAGATGTTGGTTTGGGCTATATTGAGCTTGGGCAATCTGCAACAACCTTGTCTGGCGGAGAAGCACAACGTATCAAGTTAGCAAAAGAATTAACAGAAAAGAAAACCCTAAAAACTCTGTACATTTTAGACGAACCAACAACAGGTTTGCACATCGATGATGTCAATAAATTGCTAGGCGTTTTAAATCGCTTAGTTGACCAAAATAACTCTATGGTGATTATTGAACACAATTTAGATGTTATTAAATCTGCTGACTGGATTATTGATTTGGGTCCCGAGGGCGGTGCCAAGGGCGGTAAAATTATTGCCAAGGGAACTCCAGAAGATGTCGTCAGCGAACCCAAAAGCGTTACAGGTAAATTCATTGCAGGCGCTCTTAAATAAAAATAGCAAATAAAGTCGCTACCATTTAAATTGAGAAAATATCTACATTTGGTAATCTTTTAATATGTTGCAAAGCGAAGCACTCAATATTTTAAAGCTTGGGCACAATGTTTTTTTAACTGGTGCCGCGGGAGCTGGTAAAACTTATTTGTTAAATCAGTACATTGCTTACTTGAAGGATTTTGGTGTGCGAGTGGCAATTACCGCCTCGACCGGCATTGCTGCCACTCATTTGAATGGCCAAACAATTCATTCTTTTGCTGGGTTTGGTATCCGTGAAAGTATTTCTGGCAAAGAGTTAAAAGAACTGGCTACCAAAGACAAAATCAAGCGTAATTTTAAAAAAACCGATGTCTTAATAATTGACGAAGTTTCAATGCTTCATCCTTATCAGCTAGATATTGTTGATGGGTTGGCGCGCCAAATTCGCGACCCATTCCAGCCATTTGGTGGAATTCAGGTTGTTTTGTGTGGAGATTTTTTTCAGCTTCCACCTGTTAGTCATAAAAAGATAGACCCAGACTCTCCACAATTTGCCTATGAGTGCAGTGCGTGGCAAAATGCAGATTTTAAAGTTTGTTATTTAACCCAGCAACACCGCCAGCAAAACGACCCTTTGCTCGATGTGTTAAATGCAATTCGCTCTGGCGATAAGGGCGAGGCAGCAAAAGCTCCTCTACGCTTGCGTTATAGGCGCGACCCAGAAATCAGTGGACAAGCAACACGGCTTTTTGTGCGCAACGTTAATGTAGATGCGCTAAATGCTAAAGAATTAGATAAATTCGTTAGCGAGCCTAAAGTTTTTAAAATGCGCCAAACTGGCTTTAGCAAGCTAACCAACGCTCTTAAGAAAAATTGCTTGGCGCAAGAAGAGCTAGTTTTAAAGGTGGGCGCAGAGGTGATGTTTATTAAAAACTCGCCCGAGGGTGAATATGTAAATGGCACACGTGGCAGAGTAGTTGGGTTTAATGACTATAATGGTTTGCCGATTGTAAAAACCACCATTGGAAAAACAATTACTGCCAGCGAGAGTGAGTGGGTGCTTGAAGAAAACGGTGTTGTGCGCGCCAAGCTTATCCAAATTCCTTTGCGCCTTGCGTGGGCAGTTACAATCCACAAAAGCCAAGGAATGACGCTAGATTCAGCAGAGATTGATTTGTCCGATGCTTTCGAGGCAGGAATGGGCTATGTGGCGCTCTCTCGTGTGCGCACATTGGGCGGTATTAAGCTTATGGGCTTAAATGAAACTGCTTTATCGGTTAATCCTAAAATCCTTGATTTTGATAGTGAGCTTCATCAATTATCTAATCAAGCTGTACAGTTGATTGCAGATTTGCCAGATAAAGAAATCCAGCAAGCTCAGCAAGAAATTCTTGCTAATCGCTTTAAAGGGTCAGTTCAAAAAGGCAAAGAGCTTAAAGATCGTCAGGCCAGCAAGGGTAAAAGTAAAAAATCAAAAACCCCAACGCAAGAATTTACACTAGAGCTTGTTAAAGATAAAAAATCTTTAGAGCAAATTGCCAAAGAGCGTGGACTTACTAAATCTACGATAGTAAATCATCTAGAAAAACTAAAATCAGCCGATAAGCTTCCAGATATTTTACACTTAATGCCACCTGCCAAAGACCGCAAAGTAATTTTAGCAGAGTTTGCCAAGTCAGATGATGGTAAGCTTGTACCGATTTTTAAAAAACTTAAGGGCAAGTATGATTTTGATATGCTGCGCTTAGTTAGGCTGTTGATCGAGAATTAAATAATTTATAATTAAAAAATGAAGTCAACTTTCAAAATTAGCGAACTTAAAGATTTGCCAAATCAGCCAGGAGTTTACCGTTTTATCTCAAAAGATGGTGATATTTTATACATTGGCAAGGCAACATCTTTGCGCGCACGTGTAAATAGTTATTTTATGCGCCCACTTGACGACCGCTTGCAAAAAATGGTCTCTTTGGCGCACATAGTTAAAATTACGCCAACCGACAGCGCCCTAGAAGCGTTAATTTTAGAAGCAAATTTAAT
>CAZWUV010000007.1:0-1866 GCA_964636735.1 uncultured Candidatus Saccharibacteria bacterium
AAAAATATAATACTTATTTAGTATATCATAAATTTTTGCCCTTTGATTGTTGCAAGTTATCCACAGTGCGCACCAAAAAGAGCCCTTGCGAGCTCTTTTTAGATTTAGTTTTGGTTTTTTAAATTACTCTTCGACCTTAATGCCCATTGATCTGGCAGCGCCAGCCATAATCTTCATAGCTGCGTCTACATCATTAGCATTTAAGTCTGGCATTTTGCGCTCTGCAATCTCGCGGAGCTTATCTTTGCTAATTGTGCCAACCCAGTCTTTGCCCACAGCGCTAGCACCTTTTTGAACTTTTGAGGCTTCTTTGATTAAAAATGCTGCTGGAGGTTGCTTGGTGATAAAATCAAATGTTCTATCCATATAAACAGTGATCTCTACCGGAATAATCGCATTGCCTAGATCTCGGGTGCGCTCGTTAAATTGATTACAAAAATCCATCATATTTAAACCATGAGGACCAAGCGCTGTTCCAATTTGCTGGCCTGGATTTGCCTTGCCAGCTGGAACTTGTAATTTAATTATAGTTTTTACTTCTTTTGCCATAACTTAGCTTTCTAGCTTTCAGCTTTATTGATTACTTATTTTTTAGACTTTTTTAACTTGAAGAAAATCTAGAGTAGTTGGTGTTTCTCTGCCAAACATATTTACAGCCACCCTGACTTTGCCTTTTTCTTCGTCGATTTCATTTACAACTGCCTCAAAATCCTTTAGTGGGCCATCGACAATCCTAACTAAATCGTTAACTGCAAAATCAATTTGATAAGTTGGTTCGTTAATCCCCATTCTTTTCTTGATTGTTTGGATTTCTTTGTCGTCAATTGCAGTTGGGCGAACACCAAGGCCAATAAAACCAGTTACATTAGGAGTATTGCGAACAACATACCAAGAATAATCTGTAACAGACATTTCGACAAAAACGTACCCAGGAAAAATTTTCTTTTCAACAACCTTACGCTTACCGTTTTTGATTTCGACTTGCTTTTCTGTTGGCACCATAATGTCGTAAACAAAATCTCCCATACCCAAAGACTCTACGCGCTGCTGCAAGCTTTGAGAGACTTGATCTTCAAATCCAGTGTAGGTGTGGATAACATACCAGCCACGCTCACCAGACTGCTTTTGACCAAGCAAGCTCTTTTTTTGAGATTTTTTTTGGGTTTCTGATGCGTCTTCGGCTGACTCTAAAATAGAGGCGCCTGCATCGCCAAGGTCTTCATTTAAATTTTGTTTTAAATTGTCATCGCTCATACTAACTCCTTAGAAAAAAATAATTTAGCGCTTCTTGCAAACCATAATCAACAAGTCCAAAAAATACAGTTACGATTACTAGGGACGCTAAAACGATTACAGAGTATTGAATAGTTGTTTGGCGATTAGGCCACTTAACATTTTTTAGCTCTGCAAAACTTTGCTTAATATATGTTAAAAAAGTTTTCATTATTTGATTGACTCGATAACTAGCTTAGTGTATTGCTGTCTATGACCTCGTGGAAACCTAGAACGACGAACTTTGTTGATAAAAACTCTACCGCTAACTTTTTTGCCTTTTCCGTGCTCAGTAACTTTTGCTTTAACCTTTTTGCCGTCTAAAATATCTGCAAATTCTAAAATGTCGCCTTCGGATGCTTCAAGTTTTTCAACGTTGATATTTGCGCCAGCTTCAACTAAATACTGCTTGCCGCCTGTTTTAATAACAGCAATTACTGCTGATTTCTTGGCTTCTTCTTGGTTGTTTTTTAAATCTTTTGTCATAGCTTGTTGATGTTTATAAATACAAAATTTTTGCGCTTGAACGCTTTTTGTATTACTTAATTACTAGATAAAAAATTATCATATATCGACAAAAAAGTCAACATCTAC
>CAZWUV010000007.1:1966-18894 GCA_964636735.1 uncultured Candidatus Saccharibacteria bacterium
GCAATTCCAATTGCCAAAAAAGACCCTAAATTATCCGCTGAATTTTTACCAACAATAAGCGCTCTTAAAATCAAAATCGTAAATACAGCCACTACAAAAGTCGCGCCCAAAAAACCACCAATCTCTGCAATTCCTGCAAAAATAAAATCACTGTGCACAACTGGCAAAAAATCTAATTGACTTTGCGTTCCTTCGCCTATTCCTCGTCCACTCCACCCCCCATTTCCAACCGCAATCATCGACTGAATAACATTATAGCCCTCACCATAAGGGTCGGCAGTAGGATCCAAAAAAGTCTTTAAGCGTGAAATTTGGTAGCCTTCTAGCCTTAGCCAGACAATAAGTGAAGAGACGACCCCCAGGCAAAACAAAACTAGCCAATAAAGTTTAGGTAAATTAGCATTAAAAAGCATAACAAGAGCCACAAAAACTAGAACAACTGCGGTTCCCAAGTCGGGTTGCTGCAGTACTAAAAAAATTGGCAATGCAATCAAGATTAAGACTACTAAAAATTGCCCCTTGGTAATGTTGCCAAAATTTACAGCAAATATTCTTGCCAAAATAATAGTTAAAACAACCTTCATTATCTCGGAAGGTTGAAATTGAAATAAGCCAATATCTATCCAGCTTTTAGCGCCAAATTGCGTACTACCATAAAAAAGCGTCACCAAAAGAAGCGCAATCGTAACAAAATAAAGCAAAGCAGATGCACTACTGACTCTGCGATAATCAACAAGGGATAAAGCAATTGCGATTATCAACCCAACAAAAATCAAGGCGATATGCTGACTAAAAAGATTTGCCTGACCGTGCGTAAACGAAAATGAATATAAAACTATTGCCCCGATTGTTAAAAGTAGCAAAGCGGACGCCAGAGCATAAAAATCCAAATACCGTAAATTAGTTAAGATTTTCTTCATGGTGCAATGGTAAACTAAAGGTTGATGAAAAGAACTTGGAAGCTAAAGACGATACTGATAATTCAAAGTGTAACTTCTGCGTATTTTTCGGCACCCTATTTATAAACTACCAACCATTAAATGCGGATAAAAATTCCTTCGAATTCTTCTTCTAAAGAATGGTCAATATTGTTGGTAATTTTAGTGCTTGTTGCTTTTTCTAGATCTTGTTGCCAAGATGCCAAGATATCTTCTGCACCTGCTCCGTCTAAGGCAATTTCTTTGACTTCGCCTTGCTTTAATCCTGCCTTTTTGCGCAACCCCTGAATTATGCGGATTAGTTCTCGGACTTGCCCTTCTAGCCTTAGCTCTGGTGTAATCTTGGTATCAAAAACTACTTTTAGATCCCCTTGTGCCGAGCTTTTTACCTGCTTAACGTTTAATTCCTCTGCTATCAAAAATTCTAGCTCCTTGCCTAGTTTTGCACCCGTAACTTCTGCACTTGAAAGTGGCTGACGAAGTTTGATTTTTGCCTCTCCCCTAGCGCGCCTGCCCAATTCTACAATCTGCATCGTATTTTTCATTTCAATCAACGCTTCTTCCTTAGAGCCTTCGACTTTTGGCCAAACAGCCAAATGCACTGATTCTTCCTCGCCCTCGAATCGTAAGCGTTGCCAAAGATTTTCAGCAAAAAATGGAGCAAAAGGTGCAATTACTAGGGTCAATTTTTTCATTGCCCAAAACAAACTTGGCAGAAAATCTGCATCTTCACGCTTTCGCGAAAGTCGCAAATACCAAGTAGAAAACTCATCAATAAACTCAGAAATTGCTCGCGATGCCCTAAAAATATCAAAATCATCTAAGTTTGCGCTAACACTTTTGATTAGTTCTTGCGTACGCGCTTGAAGCCAAATATCTAAAACATTTTCTTCTCCGCAATCTGGATTTTGAGATGGCTTCCAATTTTTTGCCGTTGCGTTAGTTGCCAAAAAATTATAAATATTCCAAGTTATCAAGAAGACTTTTCTTTTGACTGTTTCGAGATCTTTGGGGTCAAATTTTTTAGTATCCCCTGGCTGATTAACGCTATAAAAATAAAACCGTAGCGGATCTATGCCAAATTGATCAATAACTTCCCATGGATTAACAATATTGCCACGAGATTTACTCATTTTTTTACCTTGTTTATCTAAGATGTGAGCCATTACGACGACATTTTTATAGGGAGCGGGCTTGTCTAAGATTGTGGCAATTGCAAGTAGCGTGTAAAACCAACCTCGAGTCTGGTCGATTGCCTCGGATATATAGTCTGCGGGATATAATTCACGTTCGTCGATTAAATCCTTATTTTCGAAAGGATAGTGATGTTGAGCAAAGGGCATTGCCCCAGAATCCAACCAAACATCGATTACTTCGGAAAATCTTTCTGCTGTACCACTGCAAGAGCATTTAATTTTAACTTCGTCAATATAAGGCTTATGCAAATCAAAGTCATCGGGTAGTTTTTTGATTGCCAAAGAATTTAATTCCTTCATACTACCAATACATGTATTTTTGCCACAGTCCCTGCAATTCCAAATCGGCAACGGCGTACCCCAATAACGATCACGTGAGATCGCCCAATCCTTAACTTCTTTTATCCATTCCCCAAAACGTCCTTCCTTAAGATGGTCTGGAACCCACTTTACTGTTTTATTGCGGGCAATAAGCTCGTCGCGCAATGAACTCATTCTAATAAACCAAGATTCTTTTCCATAGTAAATAAGTGGTGAGTCGCAACGCCAGCAAAATGGATAAGTATGCTTGTAGTTGTCTATTTTTAAAAGTTGATTATTTTCTTTTAGTAGGTTGAGAATTTTTTTGCGCATTTCTGGAGTATTTGCTTGCTCATCTTTTAGTAAATTCACGTTCGTAGTAAAATTACCTTGCAAATCTACTGTATGAATTTTGGGCAAACCAACTTCATCACCGAGCCTAAAATCGTCTTCTCCGTACATAGGTGCGATGTGCACTATCCCAGAACCATCACTTGTGGTTACAAAATCCGCTGTGTACACATGGTAAGCTTTTTCGGTGTGCATACCATCAACTTCAAAAAGTGGTTCGTACTCTAAGCTCAATAAATCGCCTTGGTCTATTGTACTATGCTCAAATTTATCTAAATCTAGTACTGCACCTGCTCGCTCATCAGCTAAGATTAGTTTTTCGCCAGATTCTTTGTTGGTATAAATTCCGTATTTAATTCCACCTCCAATTGCCAGCGCAGAGTTTCCTGGTAAAGTCCAGGGCGTAGTTGTCCAGGCGACCAAATAAGTATCCTTTTGATCCCTTACCTTAAACTTAACATATGCAGATAAATCAACGACATCCTTATACCCTAATGCCACTTCGTGACTAGACAGGGCTGTTCCGCAACGAGTACAATACGGAACAATTTTGTAGTCTAAATATAAAAGCTCTTTATCAAAAGCTTGCTTGAGTATCCACCAAACACTTTCAATATAATCACGTTCGTATGTTATATAGGGATTATCTAAATCAACCCAAAAACCCATTCTTTTTGTAAGTCTCTCCCACTCTTCTTTGTATTGCCAAACAGATTCTCGACACAATTCGTTAAACCTTTTGATGCTTGCAATCCTATCCCCTTCTACAATATTCTCAATTTGACCTTTTCCAGAAATCCCCAGCTCTTTTTCAACTTGCAATTCAACCGGCAAACCATGGGTATCCCAACCAGCTTTTCGCTCCACCATAAAACCATTCATAGTTTTGTAGCGAGGAATAATATCCTTGAAAGCACGTGCAATAATATGATGAAATCCCGGCTTACCATTTGCAGTTGGTGGACCTTCAAAAAAAATAAACTTTTCTCTCCCATCTCTTGATTGGACAGATTTTTTAAAAATTTCTTCCTTCTCCCAAAAATCCAAAACTTTTTCTTCTTCTTTAGGAAAGTCTGGTTGCCCGACAACTGATTTTAATAACCTATCCGACATATTATTTATTTAATTCCTTATCTAATGCTTCATTAACAAGTGCGTCTGCACGCTTGTTATCCCTTCTGGGAACGTGAGTAAAATTTACGTTACCAATTTTTTCTACTAATTCTAAACAACGCAAGAATAAAGGTCGCAAAGCTTCATTTTTAACTTTATAATTACCCTTTAATTGCTGCTCGACGAGCTGACTATCTAGATAATGAGTAACTCTGGCGGGATTTTTAGAGTTTGCCAAAACCCACTCTAGTGCAAAAATTACTGCCCAATATTCTGCCTGATTATTTGTTGCTTCGCCAATATATTTTTTGATTTCATGGACGACTTCTTCTTTGTCGTTTTTAATTACAGCACCAATCCCAGCAGGACCTGGATTTCCCCTTGCACCACCATCTGTATACACAATATATTTACTCATAAAATTGAATATACCATTTGCGCAATAAAAATTAAAGAGGAAAATTTAAAAAACTAATCTTTATCTTTTTTTAAATGCTTGCTAGCGTAACTCCATTTTGCCCCTGTTTTAATGCGTGGATTAAAAATTTCTTTTTTGTCGAAAATCATTTTAACCTCGCGGAACAAATCAAAAATCTGCTTGCCATACATTTTTCTTAGAAAGTGACCTCGAATTAAACCGTCGCCATGTTCTGCGCTAATTGATCCGCCAAACTCCAAAACTAAATCGTAAACCTGCTGAGCTAGCTCGGGAATAACTTTGCGCTGAGCATCATTTGACATATCCATCAAGGGAATAATATGAAAATTTCCATCACCAGCGTGCCCAGCCATTGTATATTCTAGGTTTTTATATTTATCCAAGATCTGCTGAAGCTTTGGCAAAAAATCATTTAGTTTGTGAGGCGCAACAATAAAATCATCAATAAAGGGCACTGCCTGCTTGTCATCAACTTTTCCGCGCAACAAGTCAAAACTATGTCTGCGAATTGTCCAGTATCTTTGGGCTTGTTGAGCATCAACACGATGTCCCTCCAAGTCAAAAGGCTTTAATCGTGCCTCTAAAATTCTCATTTTGTTGGCAATCTCAATTTCTTGACTAGAATTAAATTCAACCATCAACACCAATTTAGGCAAACCAAGATTTTTAGCAAAAATTCCAAAATCTCTTAAAAACGACGCACCAAATTTTACGATACTTTCTTTTATGGTAATTTTTTTGGCAAGCTCAGGAGCAAATTTAATTGCTAAGCGTAGCGTCTTGTCGTCATAAGACTCAATACTTGTCGGCTCAGTTTTTAAAATTTCTTGCACAATTTGTGCTAGATTTTTTAAGCTATACAAATATGCAACATACATACTAGAAAACTTTTCAATAGGAACAACTTTTAACTTTATCTCTGTAATAATTCCCAGCGTACCCTGTGAGCCTACAAAAATTTGTGGGATATTAAATATCCGTGTATCGGGATCCCAAATACTCCACAGGGCGTAACCAGTAGAATTTTTGGCAACCTTGGGCTTGGCGCTTTCAATTAAATCTTCATTTTTAGTCAGAAGACTATAAAGCTTTTTATATAATTGACCTTCTGGGGTTTTAAGACTTGCCTTGTTTTGAAATTCTTCTGGAGTCAGTGGCTTAACAATATACTCCTCGCCATCTTGCAAAATCACTTTTAATTCCTTGACGTACTTTTCTGTTTTGCCGTAGCGCAAATTTTTCTCTCCACCAGAATTATTTGCCACCATACCGCCGATAGTGCAAAGCGACTTTGACGCAGGATAACTCGGTAAAAACAAGTTGCTCTTTGCTAGTTCTGACTCTAAATCTCGATAATATACTCCGGGCTGTGCCACTACAAAATCCTCGCCGATGCGCTTGATTTTATTTAAACTCGTAATATCACAAATTATTGACTCGCCGATTGCGCCACCGGTCATGTCTGTGCCAGCAGAACGGACGGTTATAGAGATCTCAGGATACTTTGCCTTCCTTTTAGCAACTAAGGCTACAAGAGATTTTATCTCCGCAACATTTTTAGGAAAAACAACAACCTTGGGAATTATCTGAAAAGCACTCGCATCACGCGAATAATCTTGCAAAGTTTGCTCATCAAATTTAACCCTATCGCGAAAAATAAATTGTAAGTCACTAATTAGTTTTTTCATAATCCCTCCTTTTTAGACTAGAATTTAGAATATAGTATATAGAATTAGAGTGACCTGCGGTCACGGATTATAGCAAGATATAAATTTAAAGACACAGCGTTTCAAGTAAAGCTTATAGCCATCGTATAGCGATACCTTTTCTACTTGCTGTTTTCTGTTTTATGGCCAAGAAATCCCATTGCTCTTTTAACGTCTTGCAAGGCTTCCTGTGCAACTGGTCGCGCACGCTGTGCGCCGTTTTCTAAAACTTCAACCAGACCCTGCTCATCTTTTAACAGCTCAAAATACCTTTCTTGAATTGGTGCTAAAAATTCTACAACCGCATCCGCTAGTGCGCCCTTAAAGTCTGCATAACTCTTACCAGTAAAATCTTTTGCAATATCTTCTGGCTTGCGACCAGTAACGCCAGAGAAAATATCAAGCAAATTCTTTAAAGCAGGCCTCTCATTATCATACGTAATTTCTGACCCAGAATCCGTAACTGCGCGCTTGATTTTATTTCGAATATCATCTGCGCTGTCCGTTAGCGCAATGTAGCTTAAAGCAGACTCGGCAGATTTGCTCATTTTCTTGGTTGGGTCATTTAGAGCCATAATCCGCTTGGTGTCTTTGACTATTCTTGCTTCCGGCACCACCAAAACATCGCCAAATTTTTTATTAAATTTTTTAGCCAGATCGCGCGTCAATTCAATGTGCTGGACTTGATCTTCGCCAACTGGCACAATTCCCGCTCGATAAAGCAAAATGTCCCCCGCCATCAGGGCAGGATAAGCAAAAATTCCTGCAGGTACACTTTCTGCTCCGCGCGATTTATCTTTAAATTGCGTCATACGAGAGAGCTCGCCTGTTGTCGATTGGGTCAGTATCAACCATGCCATTTCAGAATGCTCAGGCAAAAATGATTGCAAAAACAAATTGCTTTTTTGCGGATCAAGTCCGCATGCCAAATAAGTTGCTACAATCGACAAAGTGTTTTTGCGCAAATCTTGTGGATTATAATTACCAGTAATAGCATGCAAATCCGCAATAAAATAAAAAACTTCATCAAATTGAGATTGCAATTCAATCTGTTGCTTAATTGCTCCCAAATAATTACCTAGATGAATTATTCCACTTGGTTGAATACCAGAAACTATACGCATATGATAATAATATAAATAGTATACTTTTATTAAACACGCAAAAATGATTTTAAGCAAGCAAGAAAAAGCAGTCTTTACGCCAATTGCTCTTTATGGCGCGATGAATAATGCGATTACCAAAAAGCAACTTTTTAAACTGATTTATAAAGCAAAAATTGACTTTTCGCAAATGCAAAAAATCTTAAAATCATTGCAAGTCAAAAATCTGATTACTTATAATGACGATTTTGTATCTCTAAAAAATATCACTAAAAAAGATGGAACAAAATTCGCCAAACAAATTTTTGCACAAAATCAAAAAAAACTAAAAAACTTAGCACGCTTTCCCTTTGTGCGAGCAGTCGTACTAACAAATTCCTTGGCTTTTGGCACAGCTCATAAAAATTCTGATATCGATTTATTGATTATTTGTAAGGCTGGCCAAATTGCGATTGTTCGAGATTTAATAAAGTTGTGGCTTTTACCTACACCAACTGTCATTGCGAGCAGAGCGAAGCAATCTATTAGATCGCCATACCCTCGACAGGCTCAGGTTCGCGATGACAAAAAATCAGGTAAAATTGCCTGCGATATTTGGCTAGATGAGCAAAATCTAAATATCGGTGACTTTAAACTTAAGGGCGATGATATTTATTTTGAGAACTGGCTTGCAACAGCTACTCCTATCTATAATCAAAATTCAACTTTTAAAAACTTTATTGCTAACAATCCCCTTTTTAAAAATTTTCCCAACTACCAAATAAATAACAATAGAATTTTTACTCTTACGAAGCGCCAAGAAAAACTCAAAAAAAATCTAGAAAAAGTTTTATCTACGCTCTCTCCTATTGCAAAATTCTCGCAGTTAGCAATGCTAGCGCGCCTCAATAAATATAAAAAGCGCATTGAGAACAAGGGCGCAATCCTAGTCTCCCCCACTCGCCTACGCTTTAACATTCCCGACAAACGCCCAGAAATCCAGAAAAAATTTACTCAGATTTGGCAGGCAATACAAAAATAACCTCCATTTACGGAGGTTAGTGATTAAGTCGCTAAGACAAAATTAGATGTCTAGCTTATTTTATTGCCACAACCCTTTGACACTCAGGCAAGCTGACCACTTTTTCTATAATAGGTCGTAAAACCCTTATAGTCAATAAAAGTCGAGGCAACGCCCCAGCACCAAAAAACGCGCGACCCCGAATCAGCTTTCTTTCTGATAAAGGCACTCTTTTACTTTTTGACATTTTTCCTCCTTTTTGTATCCCGGGCAAACAATCAAAGCAAACCAAGCATATCCAATCCCAAATAACCTGTTGTTGCATCTGTTATTTTGCCACTTCGTAAAATTTCACGAAATTCATCAATACTAACCAAGCAGACCTCTACAAATTCGTTGCCATCAGCGCGCGGCTCTTGAACTTTTTCGCAATCCGTTACGACAAAACACCATCTATAAGAATTAGAATAAGCACAATAATAATTTCGACCAAGCAACTTAGCTTGCCCGCTATAACCTGTTTCTTCTAGTAGTTCGCGCAATGCTGCCTTTTTTGGACTTTCACCCTTTTCAATACCACCACCAGGCAAATCGTCTAAAATTTCACCTGGACCGGGGCGATACTGCCTGGCCAAAATTACTTGTTGATCCTTGGTAATTGCTAATGTGCAGACACACTCACCCTCTTGCTTTAAATAGTAGTCAATGATTTTGCCGTTGGGCAAATGAAAGGCAACCTTATCTATACCTCTACCATACTCACAAAAAATTCTTTCACGACTCAATTCCTTCCAGGGTTTTACCTTTGGGCTGTATTGTTGTTTTCTTGTAGTAGCTCCAATATCGAACACTCTAAGCCCTTTGTCCATTTTCTTTCTCCGTTTCTTGTTGTAAATGTGCTTACTTTTTAAGTAGCTTTATCAGTAAAGCAAAAAACATACAAAAAGTCAACCTCCTCGTACTGTGCATTAGTATAGAACTTATGGTGCCATGGACAAGCTTGATTTTTGCTAAAATCTATAGTAGCCTTTTCTTTGACACAGTCGCTTTTTAGTGACTTTATATAAGCCTAATTTATAGAGAGGTTTCATATGCCTATTCCAATAAAACCATTGGGGGACAAAGTTCTAATTAAGGAATTGCAAGTTGAGGCTCAGACTGCCTCGGGAATTATTATTCCAGATACCGCAAAGGAAGCTTCACAAGAATACGAAGTAGTTGCCGTAGGTCCTGGTAAATATGATAAGGGCGAGCTTGTTCCCATGGATGCCAGCATTAAAGTAGGTGCTAAAATTTTAGTATCAAAATATGGTGGCGATGAATTTAAATACGAAGGTGAAGAGTATAAGCTTGTTGGCGCAAGTGATATCTTGGCTGTAGTACAAAAATAAAACAGAACGCAAAACGCAGAAATGGTGTCCTTTCGGGACGATTTTATAATCCGTGGCTTTAGCCACACCAATTCTACATTCTGAATTCTACATTCTGCGTTCTAAAAAAATCCTACATATCACCCAGCTTTCTCCCCTCTATAAAGAGGGCAAGTAATACCAAAAGAAAGGAAAAGCTATGTCCAAACTAATCAAATTCTCTGAAGATGCGCGCGGAAAAATCCAAACAGGCATCAACAAATTAGCAGACACCGTAAAAGTAACCATTGGTCCAAAAGGTCGCAATGTTGTCCTAGATAAAGGCTTTGGGGCGCCAACCATTACCAATGATGGCGTAACAATTGCTAAAGAAATCGAACTAGAAGACAAGTTTGAAAACATGGGTGCGCAACTTGTCAAAGAAGTAGCAACCAAAACAAATGATGACGCAGGCGACGGCACCACCACCGCAACAGTGTTGGCGCAAGTAATTGTCAATGAAGGCTTAAAAAATGTAGTTGCTGGCGCTAATCCAATGGCAATCAAGCGTGGCCTGGAAAAAGGCGCAAAAGAAGTTGTTGAGCATCTTAAAAAAAGCAAAAAAGATGTCTCTGGCAAAGAGAAAATTGCTCAGGTTGCCTCCATTTCTGCTGGCGATGAAGTAATTGGCAACTTAATTGCTGATGTTATGGATATGGTTGGCAAAGACGGCGTTATCACGGTTGAAGAAGGCAAAACAATGACCCTAGAGAAAGAAGTTGTTGAAGGAATGCAATTTGACAATGGTTACATTAGTGCTTATATGATGACAGATAGCGCCAGAATGGAAGCTGGCTATGACGAGCCATTTATTTTACTAACTGATCGCAAAATTTCTTCATTGCAAGAGATTGTGCCAATATTAGAAAAAATTGCCCAAGCCGGCAAAAAAGAGCTTGTAATCATTGCGGAAGATGTTGATGGTGAAGCTTTAACAACTTTAATTATCAATAAATTGCGCGGTAATTTTAATACCTTGGCAATTAAAGCTCCTGGATTTGGCGATCGCAGAAAAGCAATGCTAGAAGATTTGGCAGTGCTAACTGGCGGAAAAGTTATTTCCGAAGAAACTGGTCGCAAGCTAGAAGATGTTGAGCTTGCTGACTTAGGACAAGCTCGTAAAGTTGTTGCTGATAAAGAAAAAACTACAATTGTTGATGGCAAAGGAGATGCAAACTCAATCAAATCGAGAGTTGCGCAATTGCGAATAGAGGCAGAAAAAGCTAGCTCTGATTATGACAGAGAAAAAATTGAAGAGCGCCTAGCAAAATTATCTGGCGGTGTAGGTGTGATCAAGGTTGGTGCTGCAACAGAAGTTGAGCTAACAGAAAAGAAATACCGCATTGAGGATGCCCTCTCTGCCACCAAAGCTGCTGTTGCCGAAGGTATTGTTGCTGGTGGCGGACTTGCTTTAGTCGAAGCTATAAAGTCTTTGGACGGCGCCAAAGTTGATGATGAAGAAGAAGTTGCAATTAGAATTTTGCGTCGCGCTCTAGAAGAGCCAATGCGCCAAATTGCAGAAAATGCTGGTGTTGATGGAGCGGTTGTCATTGAAAAAGTTAAAAAGGCCGAAAAAGGCGTTGGCTATAATGCTGGCAATGGCAAGTACGTCAATATGATCAAAGAAGGTATTATTGACCCAGTAAAAGTTACTCGTAGTGCCCTAGAAAATGCTGTTTCTGTTGCAAGCATGGTGCTAACAACAGAGGCTGCGGTTACCGACAAACCAGAGCCAAAACCAGCCCCTGCAATGGGCGGACACGACCACGACATGCCGATGATGTAAAAAATCCCTCGCAAATGCGAGGGATTTTTTAATGCTAAATAAAAACAGTGCCGAGCTATAAGATTATGCTCTCCATGCTATCTTCTTGTTCAGATTCCGGTGGCAGGACATAAAGCATTTTACCGAATTCATCTTCACCTACCAATTTAGCCTTTCCTGCTAAAATTTTCTCAAACGGGGTACAATTGCGACATCCACCGTCACCTTGTGAACATTTAAAACGCCCCAACTTTCTGGCAGTTGCAATTTCGCGGGCAACCCTTAAGATCTCTTTTTCTGCCTCTGCTAAATCTGGTAAATTTTGCGGCGTTAAATCATCGTTAAAATCTAAATACCAGTAACTGGCTTTTTCTACTTTTCTACCCTGACATCTTGTAGTCAAAAGATGATAAATAGGCAATTGAAGAGACTCTCCGCTCTCTTCATTTTTACCTGTCTTAAAGTCGATAATATGCACACTGTCTTTTTCGGGAATATATTCTAGCCAGTCGATTTTACCACACAAAATTATATTTTCTTCATCACTTAGCCAAAAATAAGGCAAGTCTTTTTGAATTTTAACTGCTAAGCGGGTAATTGGTCCAGGATTTTTCTCAACTCTGCGGAGCATTTCTTCGCCTCTTCGTTTATAGCTTGCTTCTGTTGTCAAATTTAAAAATCCACCTTTCTCGCCCGATACTTTTTGCCAAGCAGATTGGAATTTTTCAACAAGAGATGTTTGAAAACGCTCTTCTAGTCTAACTTGCGATAGCGACTCCAAAACATCGTGAACCGCAATCCCCAAAGAAAGCGATGGAGAAGTCAATTGAATTTTTTTCTTGGTATTAGGGTCCTTGTAAACATTTTTCAAGTAATACGCTCGTGGACATTGCAAAAAATCACTAATCGACGAATGAGAAACCCAAGTTGCCGTGTATTTATCTTGCATAAAATTGACTTATAATACTTCTAAAAATTTATCATGAATTACAAAAATATCCAAATCTAATTTTTATCCCAAAAAGATAAAAACTCTAATTTCTACAAAATCTGAATGTCAAAGAGCGAAACGAAGAGAAGATTTGCAGGAATTAGAGTTTTATTGGATCCCCGATTAGGAACAGCTGACGCCTTCCTGAGCTTCGCTGTTACGCCTTGATTTTTGGACTGTATCTTGTTAGGCAGGGATGACAATTAGTAACTGGGGTCAGGAATAGCACTAATGAGGTAATCTTTGGTTTAAAATTTCTTCAAGAATTGGCACTATTGTATCCCTTAAATACTCTCCAAAGAAAGGAATAAAGCCTAGATATTGAGCAAAGCGCAGAAAAATTATTATTAACAAAACAAAACCAATAGTAGAAGCTAAGGCAAATAAAATTCCTTTACCCACTGCCCAATACCAAGTATCCTTGCGATTGATTTTGCGCGTCAAAGAATAAATTTCTTCTAATAATTCTCTATCTGTTGGTTTTTTTGGTTTCGTCATTGCACCCTCTTAATGTTATCTAATTTTTGATTGAATGCTTACTGCTTGCGAACAAGAATGGCGAATATAGAATGTAGAATTCAGAAGCTGTGTCCCTGCCTACCGGCAGGCAGGCTTCGGATGATTTTATATTAGAGTATTAGCCACACCACTCCTCTATTCCCTATTCTCCATTCTAAATTTACTTTTGTTTGGGGATTTTATTGTTAATAAAACACCTTCTGATTGCAATAATTTTAATTTAACTTTTGCTCCTCCGCCATTGTACTCCCCTATTTTACCGTCTGACCTTATCACTCTATGACAAGGGATCATATTCTCGCTCTCCCCCACTTTAATAATGCTAAATTCATTATTCTTCATAATTGTGCCAACTGCGCGCGATGCCCTTGGGCTCCCCGCCAAAGACGCAACTTGCCCATAAGTCAAAGTTTTGCCTTTGGGGATTTTTCTAACTACTTCGATAACTTTTTCTTTAAAATTCATAATTTAGATTCTATTAGGCTTAAGATCCTTGATCGGGAGTGGCTTAACGCCTTCCCGTCTAGGATGACAGTTAGAGACTACACTTCTTCCATTGCTAATTCCTTAATTCTGCTTTGCGATGTGCCCCTTATAATAATCTTTTTGTCTTCGACCTTCTTGATTTGATCTCTACTAATTACACGACTAGCGCGCAAAAATCCACCGACATAGATTTTAGATAAAACATCTAAATCAGTTTCTAGGACTAAATCTTCTACAGCCCCCAAAACTTCACCGTCCTCTGCAACAACCTTTTTCCCTATCCAACTTTTCTTTTTGTCGAATTTTGAAAAAGCCTGGATTTCCCCAGGGTCAACCAATGAATCTTTGTCCAAAACTACCAATCCCTTTAAATCATAGGCAATTACATCGCGGGCAGACAATGCCAGCTGATTGCCAAAAAACCCAAGTGTTTTTAGCCAAAACCCAACAAGTTCTCCTGTCTTAGGGTGAATAATTGTATTAAAAATTTCTGCAATTTTTGCCCCATCTTGCTGGGAGGCAACCGGCATTCCCTTAAAATTGCTTAGGTGAATTAACATATATTTATTATACCACAGGGCATCAAAAGTACTCTTGTCCGGCGGTGGCGCTACGAAAAGTTTTTGTGCGTCCAGAGTCTAAATTCTTTAAAGTAAATTCAAAAATAACATACGGCTGAGCGTTTGTGTTGGAGGTATAATCTATTCCAGAAAAACACGCTGGTTTGTCCAAAACAATATTACTTGGAAGCATTGAATCTTCAGCGTTGTTAATACTTAGCATAAAATCAATATTCTCACCTTGTTCTTCGGCAGAATAGAATTTTCTTTCTTTTACCTCTCCATTTTCTGCTCGATAAGTTGTTAAGGATTGAAAGCAATCCTCGCCACTCTCTTCTTCTAGTCTAAAAGGTATTTTCGTAAATTTATTATTCTCATTCTTTTCGCCTGTAGCATTTCGAATTGAGCTTGCTAAAGTCTCGCTAACAAAAATTCCCGTCTGAGATAATTCTTGATAAATTCTGGCTTCCCGCGCCACCCTATTTACTGCAGTAAAGCTAGACGTGCCCACCATCAGCACCATTCCAAAAATTGCAGTTGCCAATAAAACCTCAATTAAGCTATAACCGTTTTTTTTGCGTCTTAACTTCATACCCCAAACCTCCAATCAGTAAACAACGCTCTGGTTTCTATTTTTTGTCTATCCCCTGCCCCCCAAGAAACTTCAACTCGGATAAAACGAATCAGTCTATCTTCGTCAACACCACTAGGTAATCCTGCAAGATCTGCATAGTCGAAGCTAGGATTTTCGATATAGATTTTTCTGGTGTACTCATCGCCATCTAAAGTGATTATTTCGCCATCTCCCCCCTGTCCACCTGATAAACTATAGCCACCAGAGCCATCTTCGAGGGCTGTCAGCTGATATACGCTTTCAAATTGAGGATTATCCCCACCCAATGGATCGCTCCAACTATTGAGTTTTTCATCGATGTAGGTAGAGTCTCGACTGGCACGCAAAAGCTCAATTGCTTCTCTGCTCAAATTCATTGCAACTACCCTCTCCAGAGAATCTGCACTACGCCTTAGAGATGTATTCGACAATGCAATTGTGCCTGTGACAACCATCGCCAAAATTGACGCTGCAAGCAGAGTTTCTAATAAGGTAAAGCCTTTTTGTAAATTTTGCTTGTTCATTTTAAACTGTCATTTATTTGTAAATTCTTAAATCCCTAGTTCTTGGTCTTGACCTTGTTGCTGATCGCTATCACCACTCTCGATACTGACTTGACCTGTAACCTCGTTAACAATAACTTGCTTTTTGCGCTCTGTTCGTAGGTGGCGAATAGTTATGGGTTCACCGCCCATCAAAGATACGTCCGCATCAGGAGCAATGCTAATACAAACCAAATCATGAGCGCTCTCTAAATTGACCAATCTAGGTAAATTAAACGACTCGATTACCTTAGAAGGTTGAATTGAGTTGGGATCGCAAGCTGTATTTTCGTCACTCTGACGGCCGACTCTAACCAAATCAAAACTGTTATCGCTGACATTAAACCGAACGCCGTAATAAAAAATATCTGGTGCCAAATTCGACTCTGGCGATAACGCCAAATTCCGAGCCTCTAAAATAACACTGCGAATTTCATCTCCAGCAGAATTTAGCTCGCTAGTAGCGCCAAAACTTCTAAAAGAAGAAAATCCAAGACTAAGCAAAATAACCGTAATGGTGATTGACGTTAAAAGCTCAACTAAAGTATAACCCTTTTCCACTCCTACTCCTTTTTATCTGCCCGATTGACGGTAATAAATATTGCCGTCTTTTTCGTATTGTCCACTAACGTAAAACCCAAACTCACAAGAGTTCATTGAGCTAGGGTCGTCACTTAAAGTCAATTGTCGATCTGATTCTAGCTTAACCTCCACTACGTAATAAGCTCCTGGCACGATATTTTCGCAACCAGTCGGAGATACTGAGTAAAAATATTCCGAATCATTTCCTTCCCAGCGGTCAATATATTCAGGATACAAGATATTTTCTAGTTCGTCCCAATTTTGCGCATTTGGATAGGCTCGATTTTCGGCTCGATAACTTTCTAACGCAGCGGTAACTAAGCCAATATTTGCCTTTCTTTCAACATCTCTAGCCTGGGCACGTGAAGCATTGCTTGAGACTGTAATCACTGCTGTTAAAATTCCGATAATTGAAATCACAATTAAAAGCTCCACCAGCGTAAAGCCTTTTTCATTTTTAAGTTTTGAAATTAAATGGTTAATCATCTTCCTCCTTTTTGAATTAGTAGCTAGTAGTTAGTAGCTGTTATTTAAGGGTAAAAATGAAACCCAACCTACTATCTACAAGATACCATCTACTAAAAATTAGTATACCATAATAAAACTTTGTCTGCGAAAAATATTGCAATAATCCAGCCTGCAAAAATAAACGGACCGAAAGGAATTGCTGTTTTACGAGTTGCTTTTTTGGTTATCAGTAAATATGCGCTAACCATGCCACCAAGCAAAAAAGTACCAGTCAACATCAATATACTTCCCGTGCCACCAAGCACCATTCCCAAAAATCCAGCAAATTTGACATCGCCAAAGCCAATTCCGCGCCCCAAAGTTAGAGCAAAAATTACGCCAAGTATGCCAACTCCAATCAAAAATCCAACCCACCAATCATTTGGCGTAGAATTGAAGTGTCCGTCCATCAAATAGAACAGCGCTAAGCTAATTGAAGAAGGAATGATTATTTTATCTGGCAAAATTTGAGTTTTTAAATCGACAAGGCTGGCTAGCAAGGCAACTGAAAATACTAAAACTGCAATCAAAAACTCCGCACTAAAATCAAACTTTAAATAAGCAAGTGCAAAAAATAATCCACTAAAAACTTCGACTAGTAAATAACGAATGCTAAAATTTTTCTGGCAGTATCGGCATTTTCCGCCCAGAAACAAGTAGCTAAAAATCGGCACTAAATCCCAAAAGCCAAGCATCTTGTTGCAATTTACACAAGTGCTCCTAGCTTTCTTTTTTTTGCTAAAAAAGTTTAAGGCCTGGGCATTTACAAAAGAACCTATAATCGCACCAAAAATAAATACTACGAGTG
>CAZWUV010000008.1:0-17718 GCA_964636735.1 uncultured Candidatus Saccharibacteria bacterium
ACTATTACATTTTGTCCAGCTGGTGGCGTATCGGCCTGTGGCGGGCGCACCACCGTTATTATAGTCTTCCACATCAAAAGTATTGGCGGTATTCCTGCCGTGAGTTAGGTTGGCAAGCAGTGTTCCCGCATACTCCGCCGTTCCCGCAACTAACTCTGGATTTGTATCACCTAGCAATTCTCCTTCACCCGACACACCAAAAGTTACACCATCTGCTACAGTGCTATTTGTCAAATTGCTTGCATCGTAATTTCCCGCTCCATCTGCAGTTGTCAGCACATAATCTGGATCTTCATCTCCATACGTATACCCTGCAGATATTATGCTAGCAATATATTTTAACTGTTCATGCACATTACCATCTGCATCAGCGCTAAAGCCAGAAGAATCATAGCTACTACCAGCAATAGAATTATATATCTGCTCTAGACTAAACATAGTAGGAGCAGGACTACCAGCAGGAGGAGTTAAATTACCAGCAAAAGCAATTGTACTAAAACAAATAATAGAGATTAGAAAAAGTGGCAGAGATGTCAGGAATGACGAGGTGGAATTACTCTCTCTCTCTCTCTCTCTCTCTCTCTCTCTCTCTCGGTTGGTGCTGGATCTAGAGTTGGTGCTGTTTAGGTTGTTTTTCAAAAATTTAGACATTACCCTCCAAAAGATTCAAGTATTTAGTATATAGAATGTAGAATGCAGTATTGGTGTCCCTGCCTACCGCCTGCCTGCCGGTAGGCAGGGCAGGCAGGCCTTCGGGACAGATTTTATATAATATGTGGACGTAACCCACTCAAATTCTCTATTCTCTATTCTCTATTCTCTAAAATTATTATACCAAATTTTTCATTTTTCCCACAATACTATATAGTAAAGAAAATAATTAAGGGAGGTTTTATGAATTCCAAAATGAAAAAAGTGTCGTTAATGTTGCGCCTGAGTTTGGGTTTTGCATTTATTTACGCATCAATCAGTCATTATGTTGAGCCAGAAGCTTGGTTGCAATTTTATCCAAGTTTTATTCAAGAGCTTGCTCAAGAAAAATGGTTCCTCTTGATGTCTTCAATTGGCGAGCTAGCTTTTGGCTTTGCAATTATTAGTGGACGATTTACTTATTATTTAGCAATTTTATCTGCCTTGGCCCTTACTACTATTGTAGTATTTAACTTGGATAATATGTTTGTAGTGTTTAGGGATATTTCGTTAATTGGCGCCAGTGTTGCGTTGGCGATGTTGCATAAATCAGAGCAATAGAAGCTTTAGGGCGGTAGAGCCTTAGGGCAGTAGCTGTAATTGCGAGTGAAGCGAAGCAATCTCAACCTAAAATCAGAATAGGAAGTAGAGCTCAAAAAAAATAGGGGTCAAACTCCATTCTCTATTCGCTATTCGCCATTCTAAATTCTTTAAGATCCCCGATCGGGAGCGTTCGCAAGCTCACTTCCCGTCAGGAATGACAATATAAAAAAGCAGAGACTATAAGAAGAAATAGATGCGAATTTATTGCTGAGAGTTAGTTTGCTAGCGCCACAGGAAGTCCCGCAGGACGTTCCTGTAAAGTGCTGACTCAAAATAATAAGTTCGCATCTATAAAGAGACCAAAACAAAAACCCCGCTGTATGAGCGGGGTTTTTGCTAAATATATAGGGCCTTAGATCTTAATTTCAATATCGCAACCAGCGGGTAAATCAAGACTCATCAAAGCATCAATTGTTTTTGGTGTAGGGTTAACTACATCAATTAAACGCTTGTGAATTCTGCTTTCGAATTGCTCACGAGCATTTTTGAAAACAAAGGTTGAACGAAGAACTGTAACTTTTTTAAACTCTGTAGGCAATGGAATTGGTCCATTTACAGATGCGCCGGTGCGCTCTGCTGTCTCTAGAATTTTTTTGCTACAGCTATCGATAATCCGATAATCATAGGCTTTTAACCTAATTCTGATTTTTTGCTTGACGTCTTGTTTGGTTGCCGACATATTAAAGAACTAAACTACTATTACTTAATGATATTGGTAACAACGCCTGCACCAACAGTGCGTCCGCCTTCGCGAATAGCAAAGCGCATTCCTTGCTCAACAGCGACAGGTACCAAGAGTTTTACTTTAAAGGTGATTGTATCTCCAGGCATAACCATTTCGGTTCCTTCTGGAAGCTCAACTTCACCAGTTACATCAGTTGTGCGGATATAGAATTGTGGCTTATATCCTTTAAAGAATGGAGTGTGACGTCCGCCTTCTTCTTTGCTCAAGATATAAACTTCTGCTTCAAAATCAGTGTGAGGAGTGATTGAACCAGCCTTAGCGATAACTTGACCGCGCTCAACGTCATCTCTTTCAACACCACGAAGCAATAGACCGACATTGTCGCCTGCTTGACCTTGGTCAAGAAGCTTTCTAAACATTTCTACGCCAGTAACAGTTGTTTTGGTAGTTGGCTTAATGCCAACGATTTCTGGTTCGTCGTTAACTTTGATGATACCGCGCTCGATACGACCAGTAACAACTGTTCCACGACCTTTGATAGAGAAAACATCTTCAATAGGCATCAAAAAGTCTTTTTCGGTGTCGCGAACTGGTTCTGGAATGTATTCATCAAGAGCTTTCATCAATTCCATGATTTTGTCTTGGTACTGAGCATCGCCTTCTAGGGCTTTTAGAGCGCTACCGCGGATAACTGGAGTGTTGTCGCCGTCAAATTCGTACTTGCTTAGCATTTCGCGGATTTCCATTTCTACTAAATCCAAAAGCTCTGGATCGCTAACTTGGTCGACTTTGTTCATAAAGACAACAAGTTTTGGCACACCAACTTGGTGAGACAATAGAATGTGCTCGCGGGTTTGAGGCATAGGGCCGTCAGTTGCGCTAACAACCAAGATTGCGCCGTCCATTTGAGCAGCACCTGTAATCATGTTTTTGATATAGTCAGCGTGACCTGGGCAGTCAACGTGAGCATAGTGACGAGCGTCAGTTTCGTACTCAACGTGAGTAGTGCTGATGGTAATACCGCGCTCTTTTTCTTCTGGAGCAGCGTCAATTTGAGTTACATCACGATCATCGGCAGTCATACCTTTGTCGCGAAGAGTTTTTAAAATAGCTGCAGTTAAAGTTGTTTTACCATGGTCAACGTGACCGATAGTGCCAACATTAACGTGTGGCTTATTGCGTTCGAATTTTTCTGCCATTTCCTTCTCCTTAAAATGATTAGGGATTATTTATATTTTTTATTTTTACAAATACTTGATAAAGTTTAGCGAAATTATTCCAAAAAGTCAACAACCTAATAAAATTACTTTTTGCGACCTTGAATAATATCCTCCTCGATATTCTTTGGAACTTCGTCATAATTTGAGAATTCCATAGAATAAGAAGCGCGACCTTGAGTCATGCTACGAAGAGAAGTAGCATAACCAAACATCTCAGAAAGTGGCACTTTGGCGTTAATAACTTTAGCATTTCCACGCTCTTCATTGCCTTCGATTCTGCCACGCTTGCTGTTAAGGTCGCCCATTACATCACCCAAAAACTCATCTGGAGTGGTAACTTCTACCTTCATGATTGGCTCTAGAATAACTGGATTTGCTTTTTTGGAGGCTGCCTGAAAAGCCATAGATCCGGCTACTTGGAAAGCCATTTCTGAAGAGTCAACATCATGGAAAGATCCGTCGTACAAAGTAGCTTTAATGTCAACTGCTGGATAGCCCGCCATAATTCCACGACTCATTGCCTCTTCGATTCCTTTTTGAACTGGAGTGATATATTCCTTTGGAATAATACCACCAACAATATTATTAACAAACATAAAGCGCATTTCGGCATCTTCGCCACGGTCTTCGTCTGTTAGCGGTTCAATATCGATAACGGCATGACCATACTGACCACGTCCACCTGATTGGCGAATAAATTTGCCTTCGCCAGTTGCTTTGGTGCGAATAGTTTCACGATAAGCAACCTGAGGGGCGCCAACATTAGCTTCAACCTTAAACTCACGCTTCATTCTGTCAACAATAATTTCAAGATGAAGCTCTCCCATGCCAGCAATAGTTGTTTGGCCAGTTTCTTGGTTGGTGCTAATACGAAAAGTTGGATCTTCTTCAGCCAAGCGAGAAAGTGCAACACCCATCTTTTCTTGATCAGCTTTAGTTTTTGGCTCAATAGCAAGAGAGATAACTGGTTCTGGGAAGGTGATGGATTCAAGTTTGATTGGACTGCTCAAGTCTGACAAAGTATCACCAGTTGTGCCATCTAAGCCAACAACCGCAGCAATTTCTCCAGCAAAAAGCTCTTTAACTTCTTCTCTTTGATTGGCATGCATGCGCAGTAACCGGCCGATACGCTCTTTTTTGCCAGTATTAGTGTTTAAGATATATGAACCAGCATTTAACTGACCCGAGTAAACACGGATAAAAGCTAACTTTCCAACAAAAGGATCAGTTGCAATTTTAAAAATAAGAGCAGAAAAAGGCTCGCTGTCGTCAGCCTTTCTGGTCAATTGCTCTTCTTCGTTTTTAGGATTTGTACCTGTAACTGGGGGAATATCAAGTGGGCTTGGCAAATAATCAGCAACAGCATCAAGCAATAGCTGAACACCCTTGTTTTTAAGAGCACTACCAGTTAAGACAGGAATAATGCGGTTTTCAATAACTCCAGCACGAAGAGTTGATGTTAGCTCGTCTGAAGTTAAAGTTTCGCCACCAAGATACTTTTCAAGCAAAGCATCGTCAAGCTCAGCAACTTTTTCAACTAATTTTTCGCGCCATTCTTTGGCTTTTTCTTGATATTCTGCAGGAATAGGCACTTCTTCAATTTCAGTGCCTTGTTCATTGGTATAGATGTAGGCCTTTTCGCGAATTAAATCAACTAAGCCAGTAAAATTTGCTTCTTCACCAATTGGCAACTGAATAGGAATTGCATTAGCACCCAATCTGTCCAAGATAGTTTGATAAGATCGATAAAAGTCTGCACCAGTTCTATCTAGTTTATTGATAAAACAAAAACGTGGAACATTGTATTTTTCTGCCTGACGCCAGACAGTTTCGGATTGCGGCTCTACGCCAGCAACTCCATCAAAAACTACAACAGCACCGTCTAGGACACGAAGAGATCGCTCTACTTCCACGGTAAAATCAACGTGACCGGGGGTGTCGATAAGGTTAATGCGAAACTTTTTATTTGGATCTTGTGTATGAGTCCAGAAGCAGGTTGTAGCAGCCGAAGTAATCGTAATGCCACGCTCACGCTCTTGCTCCATCCAATCCATATCCGCTCCACCTTCGTGAGTTTCACCGGTTTTATGTTTTTTTCCGGTAAAGAATAAAATGCGTTCTGATACAGTAGTTTTGCCTGCATCAATATGCGCAGCAATTCCGATATTACGAATTTTTTCTAATGGGTATTCTCGAGCCATAGTTTTTTAGATTAGGTTATTATTTACTTGAAAAATAAATGGCAGATAAAACTTGTTTGGTAAATTCTAGACAGAAAGAATGCAGAATATAGAACTCGGAACGCAGAATTGGTATCGCTCTGCGATGCTGAAAGTTTTGCTACCTTATTTTTAATCGTGGCGAAGCCACTCCATTTCTGTATTCTCTTTTCTGTGTTCTGCGTTCTAAAAACGTGCGTAGTGGGCAAACGCCTTATTTGCTTCTGCCATCTTGTGGACGGTTTCACGTTTTTTCATAGCATTGCCTTCGTTTTTAAAAGCATCAGCTAATTCATTAGCTAGCTTTTTATTGATTGGCGCACCCTTAACTCCGCGAGCAGCCTCAATTACCCAGCGAATAGCAAGAGTAATTTTACGATTTTGCTTAACTTCTACAGGAACTTGATAGGTGGCCCCACCAATTCTCTTGGATTTAACTTCGACCTTTGGCGCA
Organism: uncultured Candidatus Saccharibacteria bacterium; assembly: GCA_964636735.1. GTDB lineage: Bacteria > Patescibacteriota > UBA1384 > JACPKC01 > JACPKC01 > CAZWUV01. The sequence goes on from CAZWUV010000008.1 coordinate 5,872, forward strand.
ACATTATTTAAGGCAGTAGTAAAAGCTTCTAATCCTGGAGTTTTGGTCTTTTTTTCTAGGTCTTCAATAGCTTTGTAAACAGCGTTAGTAGCAGTTTGCTTTTGCCCACGCAGCATTACTTTGTTGATAAATTGCGAAACAAGCACAGAGTTAAATTTGCTATCTGGCTTAATAATTCTTTTTTTGTATTTAGATTTTCCACGCATATTATTTTAACTTATGGCCTTAAGCTGTTAGTCTCGCCATCGATTTAATGTTGTTGGCGGGATCCCGCTAGGCGGGGCTTTTAGCTCTAGAATTGTTATTTTAAAAATTTAAGATTTTTTGGCTCCGTATTTAGAGCGAGATTGCTTGCGACCGTCGACACCCTGAGTATCCAAAATACCACGCACAACGTGATAACGAACACCCGGCAAATCTTTGACACGACCTCCGCGAAGCAAGACAACAGAGTGTTCCTGCAAATTATGTCCTTCACCTGGAATATAGGCAGCAACTTCTTGTCCAGAAGTTAAGCGAACACGAGCAATTTTACGAAGAGCTGAGTTAGGCTTTTTAGGAGTCATAGTTTTAACAATCAAACAAACGCCCCGCTTGAAAGGAGCTCCTTTTCTAGAGGAAGTTGGCTTATTCTTAATAAAGTTAAATCCACGATGAAGAGCCGGAGCTTTTGGTTTTTTAGCTAGGCTTTTTCGAGGTTTCCTGATTAGTTGGTTCATTGTAGGCATTTTTTGTTCACCTTTGATTTGAATAAATTTATATGAATATATCAGATTATATGGTAATTGTAAAGAATTTTTGAAGAGGAGCGTTAGGGCATTAGAGGAAATAGGGGTAATAGCAACAAGCTATCGCTCCTATTGCTCCTCTCGCACCTAGTGCCTCTATTTTTTAATTTTTCTAAACGCTGTTCCAGCAGGAATCAAACGACCGATAATAACATTTTCTTTAAGTCCAACCAGTTCGTCTTTAGCGCCACGAATAGCAGCGTTAATAAGAACATGGGTTGTTTCTTGGAAAGAAGCTGCAGACAAGAAGCTTTCTGTCTTAAGCGCAATCTTTGAAATACCAAAAACTGTTGGCAAATACTTGGCTTCCTTTTTACCCTTTTTAGCCAAGCTCTTGTTTTGTTTGATGACTTTTGTAAAATCAACGACTTGATCTTCTAGCCAATCACTGTCTCCTTGTTCAACAATTCTAACCTTGGAAAACATCTGGCGCAAAATTGTTTCGATGTGCTTGTCATTGATATCTTGTCCTTGCGAACTATAAATTGCTTGGATTTCAGAAACAATATAACGCTGAGTATCTTCTAATCCGCGATATGCAAGATTTTGAGCTAACTCTAAGTGTCCTTCTGTTAAAGCTTGTCCGCGAGTAACTTGATCGCCAGTCTTAACCTTCAAAACTTGACTTGGGTTGATAAGATATTCGCGCTTTGCAGGCTCAACAGCTGTTAGGGCAATCTTATTGCCACGCAAACTAATTCTGCCAGCAAAAGGCGCTCTAATAGCTTTTTTATCTTTTGCAACAGCCAAAACTTGTTTGGCCTCAACAATTTCACCATTTTTAACATTTGGCTCATAGTCTGCCTCTAGCTCATATTTTTCAACTCTTTCATTAAGAGCAGAAACCACAATCAAGCGACCATCTTTACGATCTCTTACTTTAACCTCGCCATCAATATCAGTAACAATCGCTGGGCTTTTTGGATTACGCGCCTCGAACAACTCATCCACACGTGGCAAACCAGAGGTAATATCGTCACCACCTGCAACACCACCTTGGTGGAAAGTTCGCAGAGTAAGCTGTGTACCAGGCTCACCAATTGCTTGAGCAGCAACTGTTCCTACGACCGCACCGGTTTCAACTAATTTGCCAGTTGCCAAATCACGACCATAACATTTCTTACAAATTCCCCAAGAAGACTCACAGTTGATTGGCGATCTGACCTCAACAAAATCAATTTGAGAAGCATCAATAACTGCTACAGCATCTTCATTTACCTCGGCGCCAGCCTTAACAATTACAGTTTTGCCATCTTTAATATCTTTTAGCGCAGTTCTACCAATTAAGCGCGCACCAAAGTTAATTCCAAGATTTTCAGAATCTTCTCTGGTAACGGTAATACCTTTTTCGCTCTTACAATCCTCGTCAGTAATAATCATATCTTGAGAAACATCAACTAGTCTGCGAGTTAAATATCCGGCGTCAGCAGTTTTAAGCGCTGTATCGGATACAGTTTTACGGGTACCGTGAGTAGAGGTAAAGTATTCTAGCTCAGAAAATCCTTCTTTGAAGTTAGAAATAATTGGAGTTTCGATAATTTCACCAGAAGTACTAACCACAAGACCCTTCATGGAAGCCATTTGGTTTAACTGGGTTAAACTTCCGCGAGCTCCAGAGCTAGTTGCAATATAAACAGGGGAATTCTTATCAAATCCCTCGATCATATCTTGAGACAAGTCGCTAATTGTCTTGCTCCAGATAGCAATAGCTTGAAAACGACGCTCAGAATCAGTAATCAATCCTTGAGCGTACAAAGATTGCAGCTTTTTGACTTTTTCTGTAGCTTCGGTAACAATCTTATCTTTTGAAGCAGGAATATAAATATCGTCAGTAGCAATTGACATTCCAGATAAGGTTGCATGTTCGTATCCAAGATCCTTGATATTGTCTACCATTTCACTGGTAGCTTCTTGACCCAATAGATTAAAACACTTGCGAACCAAAGCCTTAAATGCTTTTGCATCCATAGCATCGTTAATAAAACGAAGTTCTCTTGGAATTGCGATATTGAATAAAATTCTACCAACTGTTGTTTCTACTAACTCTACCTGCTCGGTTTGTGGGTTGGTCATTCTAACTTTAATTAGAGCGCGAGGATGGAGTTTTCCAACCTGATAAGCTAAAATTGCTTCATTTTTACCAGAGAAAATCTTGCCTTCACCGCGGACACCTTCTTGAATACTGGTAATAAAGTAGGCACCGAACACCATATCTAAGCGAGGAGTAACAACGGATTCTCCAGAAGATGGGCTAAGTAAGTTCTTGGCAGATTGAATAATTTCACGAGCTTCTTTTTGGGCAGCCTCAGATAGCGGAACATGCACAGCCATTTGGTCTCCGTCAAAGTCAGCGTTAAATGCGCTACATACAAGAGGGTGCAAGCGGATAGCCTTACCTTCAATAAGAACAGGCTTAAATGCTTGAATACCAAGCCTATGCAAAGTTGGAGCGCGGTTTAACATTACATATTTTTCTGCCACAACTTCTTCTAAGATATCCCAAACAACAGCTTCACCAGCCTCAATCATACGAGAAGCATTTTTAGCGTTATGCACATGGCCATCAGCCAAAAGCCTACCAACAACAAAAGGCTTAAATAGCTCTAGAGCCATAACTTTTGGCAAGCCGCATTCGTTGAGTTTTAAGTTGGCACCAGCCACAATTACACTGCGACCAGAGTAATCGACACGTTTTCCAAGCAAGTTTTGGCGGAAACGACCCTGCTTACCACGAAGCATGTCAGACAAAGAGCGCAAACGACGTTGAGTAGCACCAGTTGAAACAGCTCTACCTTGACGAGCTGAATTATCGATTAAAGCATCAACTGATTCTTGAAGCATGCGCTTTTCGTTACGACAAATTACTTCTGGAGCACCACGATGTAACAATTTCTTTAAGCGATTATTGCGGTTGATAACACGGCGATATAAATCGTTCAAGTCACTAGCTGCAAAACGTCCACCATCTAATTGAACCATAGGACGCAAATCTGGTGGAATGACAGGAATTCTGTTTAAAACCATCCATTCGGGCTTAACACCTGCAGTATGCAAATCTTTTAAGATGCGCAATCTTTTGATGTATTTCTTCTTGTTAGATGCGCTAGCATTTTCAATTTCTTCAACTAAAGTTTTAATAGTTGCTTCCAAGTCGAGCTTTTTTAAGATCTCTAGGATTGCCTCTGCGCCAATACCAACACGCACTACGTTGCCGTACTGCAAAGAAATTTGCTGATATTTGCTCTCAGAAAGCATAGCACCTGGCATCAAACTATTTAGCTCTGATTTAGTTTGCTTGTAAAGCTTTTCAATCTGAGCAACTTCTTCTTCGCTAACATCTTTTTTAGCTTGGAATTCTTTGTACTCTTGATCTAATTGCTCAAGCAAGTCAGTGCGCAGCTCATCATCAACATCAAGCACAATAAAGCCAGCAAAGTAAATAATTTTTTCTAGATTTGATACTGAAATATCAAGGATTGCAGACAAAGTACTTGGCATACCGCGCACAAACCAAATATGGGTGGCAGGAGCAGCAAGCTCAATGTGCCCCATACGCTCACGTCGCACGCTAGAACGAGTAACCTCAACACCGCATTTATCACAAATTACACCTCTATAGCGGATTTTTTTGTATTTACCGCAGTAGCATTCCCAGTCCTTAGTTGGACCAAAAATTCTTTCATCAAAAAGCCCATCTCGCTCTGGCTTTTGTGTACGATAGTTAATTGTCTCTGGCTTTAAAACTTCACCATAAGACCATTGCAAGATTTTTTCAGGACTTGCAATTGATAAACGAATTGCCTTGAAATCGTTCATATCAGCTTGTTTATTTTTTGTTCTTTTGCCTTTTGTAGGGATTATGTTTGTCATATCTCGTCTCCATTCCTTAATTATTCTTCACCCATGATTTCATCTGGAGCAGCTTGGGGTGGATTTTCTTCTTGGCCCGCATAAATTTCAGTAATTTCTTTATCTTCCTCATCAACTTCTGGCTCTATTGAATCTTCGCTATCTGGAACTGCAATAGGCTCTGGCTTAATGCGAGGCGGTTTTACAGGAGACTGTTTCTCGCCTGGATCAATTGTTCCGTCTGGGGTAATCAACTCTACATCTAATCCCAAGCTTTGCATTTCTCTGATAAGCACATTAAATGAAGCGGGAATAGATGGTTTTTGAATATCTTCACCTCGAATAATCGACTCATAAGCTTTGGAGCGGCCGATCACATCGTCTGATTTAATGGTCAACATTTCTTGCAAAGTGTGCGCTGCTCCATAAGCTTCTAGCGCCCAAACTTCCATTTCTCCAAATCTTTGACCACCAAATTGCGCCTTACCACCAAGAGGTTGTTGCGTAACCATAGAGTAAGGTCCGATAGAGCGAGCGTGCATCTTGTCATCAACCAAGTGAATAAGCTTTAAGATGTAATTGTAACCAACTGCAGTTTTTTGCTCGAATGGATCGCCGGTACGACCATCATAAAGTTGAACTTTACCATCTTCTGGTAAACCAGCCTTGGCAAGCTCTTTTTTAATTTCTGACTCACTAACACCGTTAAAGACAGGAGAAGCAACTTTTTTGCCTTGTGCGCCAGCAGCCCAACCTAAGTGAGTTTCTAGAATTTGCCCCAAGTTCATACGAGAAACAACACCAAGTGGGTTTAAAATAATATCAACTGGTGTGCCATCTGGCAGATAAGGCATTTCGCTCTCAGGCAAAATAGCCGAGATAACACCTTTGTTTCCGTGTCGTCCTGCAAGCTTGTCTCCGATAGAAATTTTTCGCATCTGAGCAACTGCCACTTCGACAATCTTATAAACGCCGGTTGCCAACTCATCACCAGAATCTTTAGAGAAAATCTTTACATCAACAACTTTACCTTTTTCTCCATGAGGCATATAGCGAGAAGTGTCTTTGACATCTTTGGCTTTTTCACCAAAAATTGCGCGGAGAAGTTTTTCTTCTGCAGTTAGCTCTGTTTCACCTTTTGGAGTAATCTTTCCAACTAAAATATCGCCAGCTTTAACCTCGGCGCCAACACGCACAATACCTTCGTCATCAAGATTAGCTAAGGCTTCTTCACCAACGTTTGGAATATCACGAGTAATTAGCTCTGGTCCAAGCTTGGTGTCACGCACCTCAACGGCATGTTTTTCAATATGAATAGAAGTAAAGGTATCATCTTTAACAAGGCGCTCAGAAATAATAATCGAGTCTTCGTAGTTCATACCCTTGAAAGACATAAACGCAACTAAAACATTTTGACCAAGCGCCATCTCACCGTCTTGAGTGGAAGGGCCATCGGCCAAAACATCATCGCGCTTAACCTTGTCACCAACTGCAACAATCGGCTTTTGATTGATAGCTGTGCCTTGGTTTGAACGAATAAACTTCTGAAGTGGATAACGATCTTGGATTTTTTTGCCACTAACCTGAGCATCAACAATCACAATGTCGCCACCAACATAAGACACAGTGCCTGCGCGCCTAGCTAAAACAACTTGTCCAGAATTTTGAGCAGCTTCTGCTTCAATCCCAGTTCCAACAATTGGGGAGTCAGGTCTAACCAAAGGAACGGCCTGCTTTTGCATGTTTGATCCCATCAGAGCGCGCTTAGCGTCATCGTGCTCCACAAAAGGAATTAGTGATGTAGAAACAGAAACAATCTGCTTTGGCGAAACAGCCATATAATTGACATCTTTGATAGCTTCCATTGATGGATTTCCACGACGGCGAGCAATGATTTGTTTGTCTTTAAAAGTTCCATCTGAATTTAATTCTGTAGAAGCAGGAGCAATAACCGCTCTGTCTTCTTCGTCAGCATCAATATAAACAATCTCTTTGGTAACTTTAGATTTACCGCCTTTGTGGTCAATTACTAAATACGGAGTTTCCATAAAGCCAAATTCATTGATGCGTCCATAGCTTGCCATATAGTTTACAAGACCAATGTTTGGACCTTCTGGAGATTGAATAGGGCAAATTCTACCGAAGTGAGATGCATGAACGTCGCGAACTTCTGCGCTGGCTCGTTCTCTGGAAAGACCTCCAGGACCAGTTGCGCTAATAGTGCGCTTGTGCTCTAACTCAGACAAAGGATTTGTTTGGTTCATAAACTGCGACAGCTGGGATGATGCAAAAAACTCTTGCAAAATTGCCACGATTGGGCGGTTATTGATAAGAGAAGCAGGAGTAACAGTTGCAGGGTCGGCAATGCTCATTCTGTCGCGAATAATACGCTCAGTGCGAAGAAAACCAACACGCAATCTGCCCTGCATTAACTCGCCAACACCGCGAACACGACGATTTTTTAGATGATCGATATCATCACTTGCGGCAAGCGGATCATTATTTAAGCGAATTAACTCCTTGATAACTTCGATAACATCGTCAATATTTAAAACACGATTTTGTACAACCTGAGACTTATCAAGGTTTAAGCGACGATTAAGCTTGTATCGGCCGACTCGTCCCAAATCATAACGCTTTGGATTAAAAAGTAGATTTTCCAAAAAAGCTGCAGCCGACTCTGGGGTGACAAGGTCTCCTGGACGAATTCTTTTATAAACATCAACAACTGCTTCGTCACGTGTTTTGGCAGTGTCTTTTTTAAGGGTTTCTTCGATAAATTTATGCTCCATATCGTCATCAACATCAGCAAAAATTTTTACAATATCGTCTTTACTTAAATCGCTAATTGCTCGTAAAAATGTGGTAATAGGAATTTTGCGCTTTCTATCGATTTTAACAGTAATAATATCACGATTACTTGTTTCAAATTCTAGCCATGCGCCTCTGGATGGAATAATTTTGGAGTTAAATAACTTTCTACCAGCAACTTCCATGCCTGTAAAAATTACACCGTATGATCTAACGATTTGCGAGACTACAACTCTTTCAACGCCATTGATAATAAAAGTGCCCCGATCTGTCATAACCGGAAAATCACCCAAATAAACATCGGTTGTTTTATTCTTTTTTGTAAGCTTGTTTCGCAAAGTCACCTTTACATAAAGTGGGGCTTTAAAGGTGAGATTTTTGGTTTTTGCAGTAAATTCATCAACTTTTGGTTGCAATAAATTGTACTCACCAAACTCTAGGGAATAATTTTCTCCTGTGAAATCTTCGATTGGAGAGATTTCATCTAAAAGCTCACGCAAACCTTCTTGAAAGAACCAGTCATAACTAGCTGTTTGGATCTCTGTTAAATCGGGTAGCGAGACGTTAATAAAAGGTTTTTTATACGATTCTCGAGACATATTACTCCTTAACTTAAAACAAACTTAGGATCAAATATATTTGGACACAAAAAACGACCTACAAAAGAAGGCCTTGCCAGAGTTAAATGCTGGTAAAGATTTGTGACACCACTATATTAGGTATCCTCGCAAAATAATCTATTAAATTTAATATAGCAGGCTTATAAATCTTTGTCAACAGTTTGCGCGGTTAGTACCACTCACTGCACGATCTTTTTGCTTAGCACAATAAAGTATCAATGCGGAAGATGGGCGCAAAAATAGCGTAAAACAAAAATCCCCCAAGAAGGGGGGGGTTAAAAGGTGCGAGAGAAGACCGCGCCCAAGTAGACATAGCGATCGACAGCGTGGTCGTCAAAGACAAGCGCACCACCGGCATCAAAGACGCCAACGCGCACGAGCCTGCCAGAAGAGCGGAGCGCTTTTGTCCAGGTATGTCCTGCCTCTAGAAATCTTTCGCCTTTGTTGTCAAAAGCTAAAAGTAGGTCGTAGAGTACTTGGCTTGGGGATTGTCTGGTTAGCTGGTTTATTTGAAGCTCTGCAAGTTGTTTATTTGCTTTTATCCACTCTTCCATGCTTTGGATCATTTCTTTTTTAGAGTTGAATTCAGTAACAGCCTCTTTATACTGAGCTTGCTTAGCTTTAGATAAAGTAGGCATTATTTCCTTTTGCAAGTAATCTACCAATAGCTCTGTTTGCTCTAGGTAGTTTTTGCTGGTGGAGTTTGGAATAACTTCTTTGGATACCAATGCCCACTGGGCTTTGGATTTAGTTGGGGGTCCGGTGGTGAAAAATTTTTCATTTTTGTACCAGCCACTATTGTAAAGAATTTTACCTCTACCTGCTGTTTTAAATCTTCCTTCCAGCTCTTCATTCATTTTTTTCATTGTGAGTGGCGAGCCGTCTTTGGCATTGCTAATCCGCAAGATTAACATCTGACTCAATGACGCTGCTGTTTCAAGCTCTCTTATTGAAAAAGGAATTCGTGGGATTTCTGATTCTTTCAATTTCACTCCAAAAGTATTGAAAACTTCTTTTGGACCAAGGAAGTTTTCCTCTCCCATAATTTCTTGGGCTGTTTTAATGTTAGTCGTAACCCCAAAAAGGCTTTCTACTTCATCGCGAAACTCTTTTAGTTCAACTAGCGCTTCTTGACATATTGCAATAAATTCTCTGTTTTGAGACATAACATCTTTTCCCTTTCAAATTTTTAATGTTCTAGGAGAGTGTAGCAGATAAAGTTTAAAATTCAATTCACATATAGGAATTCACGGACTTGTGGGCTACATTGCTGCCTTGTGCCCACTTAAATCTTGACGCTCGGCGTGCTTTTCTGTAACCCTAAATTCCAAGTATTTACCAAAAAGTAATCTAGTTTGCGAGTCAATTGCTGGTACAGACGAAAAAAAGATATTTGAAAGAGGCAAAATAAATGGCGCTGTTATCCATTCCAGAAAAATCGAACCTACGCTTCTGAATTTTTGACTTTTGGGACGTGGTGGCAACAATAACATCGAAATACTAAGAGTAATCACAATTCCAAGCAGAGAGGAGATCAAAATTCTACCATAAACTGGGCTAAAGGTGTGAGCAATAATCTCGTCTTGAAAACTAGGATTTAAAAGTCTAGGAAGCCACGGAAAAATCGCCAAGATTACTGAGGTGGTTGCCCAAGAATAATGCCCTTCGATGAGTCGCCCAGCTTGTAGCCATTTATCCCAAAAAGGCAATCTGGAATTACCCCAGATATGGTGCAATACGTACGGAATATCGCTAGCGCCCCAAGCCCAGCGACGCTTTTGCAAGTATTGCTCCTTAAAAGTTGCAATATAACCATGGGGAGATAAAACCGCATCTTGATAAATTGGAACATTGATTGGCACAACATCATGCTTGCCATTAAATTTAAAATAGCTTCGCCAATACTGGTGACCATCCTCAACAATTGTCTGCGTTGACCAAAACTGGGTTGCAACAATTGCTTCAAAACTCTGCGCATGCGACGAAAAATTTCGCAACCGATGTGGACGAGTTGACTCAATTATTTGCCAAAAAGAGCTGCCAAGCGCAATACTTCTCATCGCCATCGGTACATACCAAATGTTGTTTAAAAACATTGGGATTGGCTGAAATGTCGCATAAAGAGGCTCAGGGTGAGATAAATATAAATAAGAAAGTGCAGGAAAATACTTTTTGTGAGCGCGATTATCTGCATCTAGCGTGGTACATATTACACGGTCGTAAGATATATTTTTTTTATCTAAATAAGCTTGTACTTGCTTGCCAGCCCAAGTAATGTTGCCGCCCTTGCCAATTACTTCGCCAGCAATATCTGCAGGGTGCTCGGTGACGATAAAATCATAAAACACTTTTTGATAACGCTTTTTAAGCTCTTTGGCAATTGGACGAACCCGCTTACTATCACGACCTTCGGTTGCTAGGACAACAATAACCTTATCCTTTGGATAGTCAGAGGCTACCAGGGCTTCGATTGTTTCTTCGAGGATTTTTTGGTCTTCTTTATAAGTGGCAATAATTGCCAGATGAAAAATATCTTGCCATTTATCTGGAAAATCAGTTTTGAGCTCGGCAAGCCAATCTTTTTTAATGTCTTGACGATACTTCTTGTAGCCAGTTAAAAGTCGACCACTCATCAGGAACGACTTAAACAGCCAAAAAATCGCATAAACAATCAAAAAATTTGCCAAAAGCATTGGCGAGACAAAGGCACAAACAGTTAAAAACAAAAAAGTCCCCCAAGTCAAAAGTCCCGGAATAAACTCAAGCCACCGTGGATGACTGCTACTTTTACTCATAGAGATTATTATACACTTTTGCGCGATGCTTGCAATTTTAGTGAGGGCTCACTATTGACAAGGAGGCATTATGTGTTATGGTGTGCTTACCTTAAAAACTTAAAAAAGAGAAGGATAGCCGATGACCAAAACGAAGAGAAATCAAGAGATAGCGGTTGCTTCTCTTATAGCGAGAGCAAAAAATCCAAACTTTCAACTCTTAGGAGGATGGATTGAGGGTAATTGTATCGACATTGTGACTCAAGCCTTGGTGGCTACTAAGGGGCACAAGTCTAGTACAGCCTATATGTATGCCACCAAACTAATTCGCTCTATGATAGAGGCGAAGAAAATCATAGTCTATCGAGACAACTACGGTTGCAGGGGGCTAGGCTTGATTCAAAAATATATGTTTTTAAATCAACAAAAAACCACACCAGCTACTTGCGCCTCTTCTTGCGCGATACCGAAAGCTAAAAAGAAACTAGCGCAAGCTGACTTTCGCTCGCCCTTTTATTTTTTTGATAATTGGACGCACGGGACGCACGCAAAATAATAATTTAATCCCCTCTGTCAATTAACAGTCTGGGGATTTTTTATTGCAATGTAGGTTATTAAAATAATACCGCCAATAATCGCCATATCTGCCAAATTAAAAGCAGGCAGTTGCCCAATAATAATTGGATCAATAATTGCACCAAGCCTTAACCTGTCGATAAAATTGCTAGCAACTCCCGCCAAAATAAAAATCCAACCAACATTTGCCGGCTTTTTGACTATCAAAAAAAGCACTAAGCCAAATAATACCAAGCCGTACAAAAAGGTTAGTGGTGCAGGAGTTTGACTAAGTAAGCCAAAAGCAATACCAGAATTTAAGTGGGCATAATCAAAAAGCGCAAATTTTAAAAATTGATCAATTCCAATAACTATTGCAAAAATAAAAAGATTTTTCATAAATTTATTTTAGCAGAATGCTAACCTGATTTTGGCCTACCCCTCCACCCA
>CAZWUV010000009.1:0-16663 GCA_964636735.1 uncultured Candidatus Saccharibacteria bacterium
GGCGATAGCGGTGTTAGTAACCGCATTCGTGGCATGATCCAAAACGCAATTGGCGATGAGTCGCTTCGTGGCAAGGTGTTTTTTATTCTTGCTACGAATTATCCAGAAAAACTACCACCAGCAATGCTGCGTGATGGTCGAATGGATAAGCGAGTGGCTTTGTTGCCACCGGCTTCTGTTTCTGAGCGGGAGCATATTTTAAAGGTCTTAAGTAAGGCTTCTGGAATATGTGGTGCGCAGAACTTGGATTTTTCTTGGCTTGCCGAGCAATCCAAGGGGAGTACAGGTGCAGAGTTAAAAGAAATTTTGCTCCGTGCAAAAGCTTTTGCCGAAGAGGCAGAAGATAATGCGCCAGTTAAAATGTGCCATTTAGAAGAGGCGTGGAATGATTATATTCCGCGCCGTGACGAAGAGGCATTTAACACGATGACGGTAAATGCTCTCAGGTTTATTAACTCGAGGAGGCTATTGCCTCCAGCGTATCGAGATTATTTGAAAGACGAAAAAGGCGGACATTCGTCAAATGGAAAAGGGCACGTTAAAAGCGTGCTCGACTACATCAACTAGGAGGAAAAGGAAATGGCAAAAGCCAAAAAAGACCCTGAGTTTCAAGGTCAAATGGAGAGCTTTCTGGCAAAGCTCAATGCGATGGTCGACGTTATGAGCGATCGACTCGACAGTATGGCGGCGCAAGAGGCGGCGCTTAAAGAGCATGAGAAAACTCTTGCCAGCTTGACAGATAGAGCCTTAGAGGCGATTAACCTGTTTCAGGCGAGTAATATAGAGGAGCGTCTTAAGCAATTGGAGGAGGCAGAAAAGGCGCGAGAGCTTCTGAGTGCTCAGCTCGATGCCGATACTCGCAAGCTGACATTGCTTCAAGAAAAGCAGTCTAGCTTGCAAAAGTTATTCGGCGGGTCATCGCGCGTCGAACTTTAGACATCTGAGACCTAGTTTTTACTAGGTCTTTTTTTGTAGTAAAAATTTTATGATGATTTTTGTATACGCCTTTGATTTTGTAAAAAGACTTGTGCCACGGTAGGTGATTTTTTCAAATAAAATGGAGTATGCTATACTATAAATAAAAATGTAGTCAATTAAATAATTTATTATGAAAATTACATATATTCGGGATGATGCTCCCACTCCAAAAGACTCAAAAGGCTCTGATCATTTTCACCAAAAAAGAAAAGGCGGTTTTGTAGTTGCAATTCTGATCCTTTCTTTTGTTATGGGTTCTTTAGGTTCGCTGGCAATGTTAACTGCGCTGCCTGATAGTACTTTGGCAAATCTGTTTTTAAAGAGAGAGAATTTTGATGTTAAAGTTAATCGAGTTGAAAATCTAATCCTCGAAGAGTCTTCTGCAATTACCGATGTGGCTCAAAAAGTAAGTCCTGCTGTTGTATCTATTTCGGCAAATTCTCAGGTGCAACAATGGTTTGGAGGCAGTACTACTGCGACTAGCGCAGGAACTGGATTTATTATTACGTCGGATGGTCTTATTGTTACCAATAAGCACGTTGTTGCTAGCGACAGTGCAGAGTACAAGGTTTTTTTAGCTGATGGACGAGATTTTGTGGCAACGGTGATTGACAGAGATCCTTTGAATGATTTGGCAATTATTAAAATCGAAGCTGATAGTTTGCCAACTGTTGAGCTTGGGGATTCAAAAGAATTAAAAATTGGCCAATGGGTTGTTGCTATTGGCAATGCTCTCGGAGAGTTTTCAAATTCCGTGACGGTTGGCGTGGTCAGTGCAAAAGGGCGCAAAATCACTGCATCTGGCGGAGGTTATGCAGAGACTTTGTCTGATTTAATTCAAACTGACGCTGCCATCAACCCAGGGAATTCAGGTGGACCGATGGTTAACTTGCGGGGTCAGGTTGTAGGGATAAATACGGCAGTTGCTTCTGGTGATGCTCAAAATATTGGCTTTGCAATTCCAATTGATTTTGCTAAAAAGGCAATCGATTCCGTGAAGTCAACAGGAGAAATTCGACGTCCTATGCTTGGCATTCGCTACTTGCCAATCACTAAAGAAATCGCTAAAGCTAATCAGCTTAGCGTTGATTATGGTGTTTGGGTGTTGCGCGGAACAGATCGTGGAGCAGTTGCGGTTATTCCTTCGTCACCCGCAGATAAGGCTGGAATTATCGAAAATGACATTATCTTAGATATTGATGGCAAGCGTATTGATGAAAACAATGCGTTGCTTGATATTTTAAGTAATTATAGTCCAGACGATAAAATTACACTCAGCGTTCTCCGCAAAGGCGAAACAATGAAAATTGACGTAACGCTTGGAGTGATGAAATAAAAGCCCATAAGCCCTCTTAAGACAGAGGGCTTTTTTGTTTGATTTGTTGATTTTTCTTGCTTAGGCTCGCATTAGGGCCTTAAAGGACTTGTAAATCAATCAAATAAAAGCTATTTGCACATAAGCTCAGAACTTACGCTATCGACTTGAACGGTTGTTTTATTTTGATTTTTTGGTAACCTTAAATGGAATTTGGTCTTTAAAATTCAAGTTAGGAGTGGCAAGATGAGTCAGAAATCCCCATTTGATTCAGGAGATGAGCGACCTAAAATTCCCAGTATGCCAGAAAGTGCGACAGGGAAATCCTCAGGGTCAGGGCAAATTGAGCGTGAAGCCAATACACGGTTAGGCGACCAATTTAAAGAACTTGGCAAAATTGACAAAGCCATTTTATGCTATAAAAAAGCTCAAAACGGCAGGAAGCTTGCGCAAATCAGGCAAGAGATTTTAATCTCGGGCGATCTTCGTATGGCGGAGTTTATCGCTGTACATAGTGGTCAGCCTCTTAAAAAACACGAATACGAAAAGTTGGCTGATAATGCTTTTCTAGATAGAACTAAGGTGCAAAATGGCTATATTGCGCTAGAGCGAGCAGGTTACAGCGTCAATAGTGTTGATGGTATGAGTGACTACAGTGTTTTTTGGAATGGAGAATCAACTGATTTAAGTCGTCAGGCACGGCGTGTATTTAATTTGGGCGGTGTGTACGAAAAATCAGGCAAGTGGTACGAAGCAATTCGTCGTTACGAGGACGCAATATACTACTCAAAGCGTACTGATAACGCAGGATTGATAAATAGCACTTATGCTCGATTGACTGTAATTGGCAGAAAGTGCATGGAAGCAAACCTGCTTTACTGTGCCTTTTGTGCATTTAGAGTGGCGGGTGCTACAGAGGATTTAAAGAAATTATCTCGCATGGCGTTATTTGCTAGACCTAGAATGGAAAGTTTGGCATTTTGGATACATGAAGAGTTAGCGCTGCTAAATATAAGGGCATAAAAACTCATAAGTTTTATATAACGGTCACTATTGGCCGTTTTTATTTTTGTCTTGAAGCTTGTAGTCTAAGGATTGAGGTCGATGTTATTTGGTATTTTCTAGCAAGTCTTCGAGCTTTAGCTTTTGAGCCTCTTCTTTTAATGCACTAATCATTTTTTCTATATTACCCGCCAAAACTAGCTCAATTTGCCCCCAGCTTTGCTTAATGCGGTGATCGGTAATTCTATCCTGAGGAAAATTATAAGTGCGGATTTTTTCGCTTCTGTCGCCAGTGCCAATTTGTGCTCGGCGTTCGTCTCCGCGTTTTTTGGCTTCCTGCGCTTCGCGAAACTCCAATATTCGAGATCGCAAAATCTCTAATGCTTTGTCTTTGTTTTTGCCCTGAGAGCGTTCATCTTGCACAGCAACTACCAAGCCTGTTGGCTTATGCAAAATTCTAACCGCAGTTTCTACTTTATTAACATTTTGTCCACCAGCACCACCTGCGCGAGTTGTTGTAATCTCAATTTCGTTAGGATTTAGTTCAACTTCGACTTTGGTGGCAATAGGCAAAATCGCAACAGAAGCAGTTGAAGTATGAATTCGACCAGATTTTTCTGTTTGCGGGACTCTTTGTACTCTGTGGACACCGCTTTCAAATTGTAAATCTCCATAAACTCCGTGACCTTTAATTTCTGCAGTTAAATGCCGAACGCCACCTAAAGAGGTACGATTTTCATCTAAAATTGTGATTTTCCAGCCTTTTTGCTCGCCATAGCGGGCGTACATTCTAAATAGCTCGTAGGCAAAAAGCTCGGCTTCGTCGCCACCTGCACCGGCGCGTACTTCCAAAACAGCGTCTCTCTGAGCTTTTTCATCTTCTAAAACAAGCTGGCTTTTTAGATTTTCAATCTCTTCATTTGCCAGGGCGATCATTTCTTCATCACCACTGTCTAGTAGAGGCTTAGTTTCCTTAATTTTCTTTAAAATTTCTTCATTATTCATAGTGATGAGTATACATTAAGTTGACCCCTGTTGACAAGGAGTAGGTTTGAGTGTATTCTTTATTTACAGATATTAAGTAATCTCGATTACAAAAATCGAGAGTTTTTATTGATAATTGAAATGAAAAAAGACATTCACCCAAAATACTACGAAAAGACAAATGCTGTTTGCAACTGCGGGCAGACTTTTGAGTTTGGTTCTACAAAAGAGACAATCCAAGTTGAAATTTGCTCTAATTGCCACCCATATTACACCGGTAAATCTAACCTAATTGATACCGCTGGTCGCTTAGAAAGATTTAAAGCTAGAATGGAACGATCTCAATCGCTAAAAGATGGAGCAAAGCCCAATAAGGCAAAGTCCAAAAAATCTTCAAAATCAAGCAATCAAGACAATTTAAAAGAACTTAAAAAAGAATTAACAGGTAACCAATAATGTCAGCTATCCCATCATTAAAAGATTTGGTTAAAGCCGGTGCCCACCTTGGACACTCAAAAAGCCGAATTTTCCCTAAAGCAAAACAATTTACTTATGGCGTAAAAGACAATGTTTACGTTATTGATTTGGAAAAAACTCAAGAATATCTGCAAAAAGCAATTGATTTTTTGCAAAAGCTAGTTAAAGAAGAAAAGACAATTGTGCTTGTTGGTACAAAATCTCAAGCTCAAGAAGCTGTACGCAAAGTTGGCGAAGATGCAGGAATTTCTTATGTTGATAATCGCTGGCTAGGTGGCACAATCACCAATTTTGAAACTATTTCAAAAAACATTAAAGCCCTAGAAAAGCTAGAAGAGCTAGTAGTAAATGACATCTTTGAAGGTTACAGCAAAAAAGAACGAGGTCGCCTAACTAAAAAGCTCGACAAAATGCGTCGTATTTTAACTGGCGTTAAGGCGTTAAACAAAATTCCCGATGCACTGATTATTGTTGATACTACTTACGAAGATGTTGCTGTTAAAGAAGCAAAGGTTGCAGGTGTGCCAATCGTGGGATTTGTTGATACTAATGCAGATCCAACCTTGATTGACTATCCAATTCCAGTAAATGACGATTCCAAAAAGGCAATTGAGTTGGTTTTGGGCGTTCTAGGCGAGGCGATTAAATCGGCTAAATAGCAACTAGTAGCTGGTAGATAGTAGATAGGATGATTGACAGCTTTACAAAATTAAAAGCTTGGCAATCTAGCCATCAGCTTGCTATTAAAATTTTTAATCTTTGTAAGTCTTTCCCTAAAAACGAAAATGTATTAAAGAATCAAATACAGAGAGCTTCAATTTCTGTTAGCTCAAACATTGCAGAAGGATTTTCTCGGTATTCTATTCAAGAAAAAATTCGATTTTATAATATTGCTGAAGCTTCATTGGTAGAAGTGCAAAATCAACTATTGATTGCCAGAGATATTAGTTATATTAACAAAAAAGATTTTAATCAGTTAGCAGAAGATAGTATAGTAACTTTAAAGCTACTTAGGGGTTTGATTAAGAGTCTTAAAAAATAAACCCCAACTACAATCTACTAACTACTAATTACTAATTTAAAGGAGTAAAAATGAGTATTTCCGCAAGTGATATTGCAAAACTTCGAGAGCAAACTGGTGCTGGTATTATGGATGTTAAAAAAGCACTAGAAGAAGCAAATGGAGATTTTGACAAAGCAACAGAAATTTTGCGCAAAGCAGGTTCTGCTAAAGCACTAAAAAAGGCTGATCGAGAAGCACGTGAGGGTGTTATTGTAAGCTACATTCATGGTGCGCTTGGCAAGGTTGGTGTTATGGTTGAGTTAAACTGTGAAACAGATTTTGTAGCTAAAAACGAAGAATTTAAGGCAATGGCAAACGAGATTGCTATGCAAATTGCTGCAATGAACCCAACATACATCAAAGAAGAAGACGTTCCTGCAGAAGTTGTAGAAAAAGAACGCAGTATTTATGCCCAGCAAGATGAGCTAAAAGGTAAGTCAGAAGAAATTGCTACTAAAATTATTGATGGTAAAATCGCCAAGTTTTATGAAGAAACAGTCTTGCTAAACCAGTCTTATATTAAAGATGGTAGCAAAACAATTAAAAGTCTTCTTGAAGAAGGCGTTCAAAAGTTTGGTGAAAATATCCAAGTTGGACGTTTTGCTCGTTTTAGCATTGAACAGGGTGCAACTTATTGCTAATCTTTTGCTTTATTCTAAATAAAAAGAGTTGTTATGGCTCTTTTTATTTTTATTCGCTATGCTAAATGAAATTGCGTCCGCTCAAATTATCTGGCGAATGAATTATTATTTTTGCCAAAAATAATACTATCTAAGGAGTAAATATGTTGAATTTATCGCAAACAGAAAAAAATATGCAAACCGTGATAGAGGTTTTAAGCGCTGAATTAAAAAATATTCATACTGGCAGGGCAAGCGCTAGCTTAGTTGAAGACTTGACTGTGATGAGCTATGGCGCACCAACACCAATTAAGTCTGTTGCGTCAATTTCTGTACCAGAGGCAACTCAAGTTGCTATTCGTCCCTGGAATACAGATGAGCTAAGTGCTATCGAAACAGCTATCCGTGAAGCCGATTTAGGTGTAAGCCCTAGCAACGATGGTGTGATGATTAGGGTAAATTTTCCACCACTTACTCAGGAGCGTCGCCAAGAATTAGTCAAAAAAATCAAGCAAATTGCTGAAGAGGCTCGAATCGAATTGCGTAACATTCGTCGTAAGGCTCAAGATGAGCTTAAAAAAGATTTTGATGCAGGTGAGGCAACAGAAGACGATAAGTTTTCTATCAATAAAAAGCTTGATGATATGATTGGCAAATACAATGATCAAGTTGAGGAAGTTATTAAAGCCAAAGAAGCCGAAATTCTAAAGGTGTAGGTTGTAATATCAAAATATATTGCTTTGAATATACCAAGTAAAAGAGCTCTTAACAGGGCTCTTTTTGACAAGCTTATTGTCAAATGTTTATTATTAAAAGTAATTCTGCGGAAGGTACTTTAAAAAGGAGGTGATAGTAGTGAAAAAGTTGTTTTTAGGATTGATAGTGATTTTATTCGTTGCAGTTGTGCAAGGTTTTGTTTTAGCTGCAGCTTCTTATCAGGAACCTTCTCAGGAAGAAATCGATGAAGCAATTGCACGGCAACAGATTTTAGTTTTTGAAAGACGACTTGCTGTGCCAAAAGACAAAATTTTTGCGGGTTGGCATTTTGTGATTGATGTTGGGCATGGCGACAACGATCCTGGTGCAGTGCGAGTTGTACAGAAAGGACAAAAAAAGCTTGTATATGCCGAGAGCATGTTCACGCTAGATATTGCGCGCCGACTTGGTTGGTATTTGCGTCAGCGGGGGGATAGTGGAGTATATTTTACCCTAGGGCCTACCAACTTAGTTGCAATTGACGCAATTGATAATTATTCTTATTGGCATTGGGCAAATCCGCCTCCGCCAGTTTTGGGATTAAAGCCTTTATTGCCAGCGCGCCCTGATGCACCCTTTGGCGATGAGGCAATTTTAACGACCAGAACCGAGCTAGGTCAGCAAAAAGTAAGAGCTTATGGAGAGAGGAAAGTTATTTTCTTGTCAATTCATGTTGATTCCGCTTCGCCAGATGTTGGCGGAATTAGCTTTTATACTGCTAGGGAAGGTAAATCGCAACTTATTTTTAGTTTAAAGGAGGGAGCGGTTAAAGCCGATTTAGTTCGCAAAAGGAAAGGTCAAATTATTAGCTATTTTCCCATCAACAAAGAGAATTTTGTAGTTATTCAAAAAAAATATAATGACGCTCGAGAGGCAATTTTGATTGAAACTGCGAATATTCGCAATGGAAATTTCAAAGAAGGTGACTTTGCCAAACTGATTTCTGCAACAGGCAGAGAGCAAATTGCCCAAGCAGTTGGTTTGGGTCTGGCAATGTTTTGTCAAAAATATGATTAAAATAAATTTTAAAGGGGGCAATACTGCTCCTTTTTTTGCGTTTATTTTATTTAAGAGTAAAATGCAAAACTTGCAAAGAAAAAGAGCCCTTATAGGCTCTTTTGAGTTGGTAAAAATATTAAGAATAATCCTCGGGAGCGGAGAAGTATTCTACGCAACGGGAGCAGCATCCTTTCATTGCGTATGATAAAGACATTCTACTTCCTGTTCGATGAAACGCGTCTTTGTCTCCTCTCCAGTCATCGGGATCGTATCTCTGGAAGTTGCGAAGGCCTCTCTTTGCCTCTTCGTTGAGTTTTTTATCAAGTGCTTTGCAGTCGCTGCATTCACAGCACCGGCGACAACCTTTGCATCGATATACTCTGTTGTCATAATTACGTGCTCTATCGAGCGCCTTGCATCTATTACAGTTGCAGTATTCACTGCAATAACCCGACTGAAGACCAGCTTTAATCGCCATTCTTGTCATCCTTTTCTTTTTTTAAGATACATTAGTCCATTGTTGGATTAACTATGCCCAAGTATAGTAAATAGTTTTTTATTTGCCAACCCTTAATTATATACTTAGTAAGTTTTGCGTTAAATCTATAGAATTTGAGTTTTGCAATCTTTCCGCTACAATACGATTATGACATTTACAGCAACCGTGCTTTTTATTTTAATTTTTGGTTTAATTGTTTTTGTTCACGAGTTTGGGCATTTTTGGGTTGCTAAGCGCGAAGGTATGACTGTTAAGGAATTTGCATTGGGATTTCCACCGCGACTTTTTAGTTTTGTAAGAGGTGGTACTCGCTACGCCTTAAATCTTTTCCCGCTAGGCGGATATGTAAGTATTTTAGGGGAAAACGACGAAGTCAAGCAAAAAGGTAGCTTTTCGATGGCCAAACCTTGGGCGCGTTTTCGGGTGAGTATGGCAGGTATTGCGATGAATATTTTGCTGGCTTTTGTTTTGCTAACAGTTTGGTTTTGGTTGGCGCCACTTCAAAATACGCCAAATGCTTTGGTAGTTGCGAATGTTGTGGAGAATTCTTCCGCTAAAAAAGCTGACATCAAGGTAAACGATTTTATCATATCGGCAAATGGAGAGGAGCTAAAAACAGCCAAACAGTTGACTGAGTTTACAGGCGAACACAAGGGAGAAGAGGTAGTTTTTAAGGTTCAGCGCAATGGATCTGCTTTTGAGCAAACTGTCCAGCTAGGCGAGGGAGATGCGCCTTTTGGGGTTTCGGTAATTGATTTATCTGAGTCTGCGCCAGATGTTAAGTGGTATTTGGCGCCTTGGCATGCAATTCAAGAAATTATTGCGATTGCCGCCATGACGTTTTCTTTCTTGGGCGGACTTATTTTAAGCTTATTTGGAATTGGAAAGGAAGTTAGCGCTGACGCTGTATCTGGACCAGTTGGAATTTATACGCAGTTGCAACAGATTTCTACTCTAGGAGTAGTCTCGATTTTGCGTTTTTCTGCCCTTATTTCTATGGCAATTGCGCTGTTTAATATGTTGCCTTTGCCAGCTTTAGATGGTGGACGAGCAATGTTTATTTTGTGGGAAGCTTTTACGGGCAAAAAAATTATCTCACATCAAAGGGAGGGAATTATTCATGCGGTTGGATTTTTACTACTTTTGATATTGATGGTTTTTGTGACTTTTATGGATATTAAAAAATTGTAGTAGCTTGATTTTTATTCTTAGCAAGAAAGTATCAGCTACTCCTAATCGACATCTTATTATGAAAATATAAAATGTAGTATACAGGAATGGAGCCTCGCTTAGCGGGATATGCTATAATCGTCCCAAAGGGACACCAATTCTAAATTCTATATTCTAAATTCTACAATAATGAAACAATCACTTTTATTTACTAAAACCCGACGTGAAGCTCCCCGAGATGAAGTTTCCAAAAATGCCCAACTCCTCAGTCGAGCGGGATTTATTTATAAAGAAATGGCAGGAGTTTATTCTTATTTGCCACTTGGTCTTATGGTGCTTAAAAAAATCGAAAACATTATTCGCGAAGAAATGACAAAGCTTGGTGCTCAGGAGGTGCTACTAACAGTCCTTCAAGAAAAATCTATTTGGGAAGCAAGCAATCGTTGGAGTGACGAAGTAGTCGACAACTGGTTTAAATCTGCTCTTGTAAGCGGACAAGAAGTCGGACTTGGATTTACTCACGAAGAGCCTCTTGCCAAAATTTTAAGTGAAAATGTTAACTCTTATAAAGATTTACCAAAATACGTGTACCAAATTCAGACTAAATTTCGCAATGAATTGCGCGCCAAAAGTGGTTTAATGCGCGGTCGCGAATTTTTGATGAAAGATTTGTATTCTTTTACTACTAATCAACAAGAGCTAAGTGATTTTTATGAAAAGGTCGCTGACTCTTATATGAAAATTTTTAAGCGTGTTGGTTTGGGCGATTATGTTGTGCGTACTTTTGCCTCTGGTGGGAGTTTTGCTAAATTTAGTGATGAGTTTCAAGCTATTAGCGAGGCTGGCGAGGATACAATTTATGTTGATAATTCTAAGAAGTTAGCAGTCAATCAAGAAGTTTTTAATGACGAGGTATTAGCAGAGATTGGACTTAAAAAAGAAGATTTAGAAGAGAAAAAAGCAATCGAGGTTGGAAATATTTTTAAGCTTGGTACTAAGTATGCCGAGGCGGAAGGTTTGTATTTTGCTGACAAAGACGGAGCTAAAAAGCCGGTTGTTATGGGTTCTTATGGAATTGGTGTGGGTCGCTTGATGGGAACAATCGCTGAAATCTTTTGCGAAGATGCAGGTATTATGTGGCCAGAAGAAGTCGCTCCATTTAAAGTCCATTTAATTGACATTAAAAGTTCAGAAAAATCCGAAGAAATTTATATTGATTTAGTAAAAGCAGGTTTTGAGGTTTTGTATGATGACAGAGATATTGGCGCAGGGCAAAAGTTTGCCGAGGCAGATTTAATCGGTATTCCATATAGAATTGTAGTGAGTGCAAAAACTCTTGCTCAGGATAGCGTTGAGGTGAAAAAGCGTAGTGAAGAAAAAGCAGAGTTAATTAAAATTATCGATTTGCAAAATTATTTAAATCAATAAAATGAAAAAGCGTTTAGTTATTGGTAATTGGAAAATGAACCCAATTTTTGTATCCGATGCTCCCAGTGGAGTCGAGGATATGGTAAGTCTTGCTGATGAAATTGATGACGCAATTGAAGAAATCGAAGGCAATCAGTTAAAGGTAGTCATTTGCCCGCCAACAATTGGTCTGCAACAGGTAGTAAGTGAAGCGGATTTAACAAATCTTGCCGTTGGTGCGCAAAATGCATGGATGGGTGATGAGGGCGCAATGACAGGCGAGGTATCTATGCGTATGCTCGAAGAGCTAGGTATTAACTATGTAATTTTAGGGCACTCTGAGCGCCGTAAAAATCAAAATGAAACAGACGAAATTGTAGCTAAAAAAGTAAAATCCGCTCTAGAACACGACTTAATTCCAATTCTTTGTGTTGGCGAGCAAGAAAAAGACAAGTCCGAGGTTGCTATCCATCAGCTAAAAAAAGCCTTGCAAGACTTAAGCACAGAGCAGATTGAACGTACCGTAATTGCTTACGAGCCAGTTTGGGCGATTGGCACAGGAGATAATGCCAGCACTGACTACGTAGCTGATGTTGTTGCAAGCTTGCGTCGAACAGTTGATGAATTGGGTGGTAATGGTAAGCAAGTTTTAATGCTTTATGGCGGAAGCGTGAATGCTCAAAATGCTTCAGAGTATGCTTCAAATACGCAAATAAATGGCGCTTTAGTTGGCGGTGCATCATTAAATGCAGATGAATTTGCAAGAATTGTTGCTATTTTTGCAAAATAAAAAATCCCCATTTAAACTGGGGATTTCATTTTATGTTTTTACTGTTGATTGAGCAGTTTTTTAAATTCCGACACTTCGTCGGTTATTTCTACTCCGACTAGACTTGCTTGGAGAAAGTCAGTAATTCTTTTCTTGCTTATGGGCGTGTCGCTCATTTCTGTAAGAAGTTGTTTGCGCATTTCCATTGCTTCTGGGGTGTTTACCCCCGCCAAGCTAATGGCAATCATTGGTTTTAATGTTGGGTCTTTTTTACCAAACTTTTTGCGTAACTCCATGGATTCGGGCGAGTTGTTGCCAATTAAAGAAAAAATAATCTCTCCTTTCTCTCCTATTTTTTTGCTTTTTTCAAAAAGCACTTTTCTTTGCTCCAAGGATTCCGGTGTATCAACACCTAGAAGCCTCAAATGGTTCTTGCTCACACGGTCTATGAACGCAAAGATTTTATCAAGCCATGTAATTGCTTTCTGTTTGCGTAGGCTACAAGCTAGTAGTTTGTGGGCTAATTCTTGGGCGCTGGGTACTGTTTCTGTCTTCACTGTGCACTTTCTCCTGTTTTTGATTTTTCCCAACCTGTTGGGTTTTTAAGAAGCAGAACTTATAATAACTTGCAAATAATAAAATGTCAAGCGTAAAATATTGCAATCTGCAAAATACTGGGTACTATATACTATATACAAAACAAGGAGGATTATGAGGTTAGCAATCAATGGTTTCGGCAGAATTGGTCGCCATAGTGCAAAAATTGCCCTAGAAAACCCAAATATCGAATTAGTCGCAGTAAATGATTTAGGAGATGCACCAACTTTAGCAAATTTGCTTAAATTCGATACAATTTATGGCAAATACAGTAAATCGGTTGAAGTAAGTGGCGACTCAATTATTGTCGATGGACGCAGCATAAAAGTTTTATCTCAAAAAGATCCAGAGCAATTGCCATGGGCAGATTTGGATATCGATATAGTAATCGAATCAACGGGTGTTTTTAGAACTAGGGAAGACGCTAGCAAGCACTTAAAAGCAGGTGCAAAAGCAGTTGTAATTTCTGCGCCAAGCAAAGGAGAAAATCCCGCACCAACCTTTCTAATTGGTGTTAATGAAGATCAGTTATCATCAGCGGACAGCATTATCAACAACGCCTCGTGTACTACCAATGCAATCTCGCCACTCATTAAAGTTTTGCACGAAAAATTTGGCGTCGAAAAAGCCTTAATGACAACTGTTCACGGCTACACCGCTGACCAGAATTTGCAAGACGGACCACACCGAGATTTGCGTCGCGCACGAGCCGCAGCCATGAACATTGTGCCCACTTCAACTGGTGCTGCCCTTGCTACAACTGAAGCAATTCCTGACTTAAAAGGTTCTTTTGATGGCGTGGCCCTTCGCGTACCTGTTGCAACTGGTTCAATTGCCGATGTAACCGCAGTTTTGTCTCGAGATGTTAGTGTCGAGGAAATCAACGAAGCCTATAAAGAAGCCGAGGCAAATTCACTAAAAGGAATTATCCGTACAAGCATCGACCCAATTGTGTCGAGCGACATTGTGGGCGAGCCTTATTCAGCTATTGTCGATTTGCCACTAACCCAATCTTTGGGAAACCTAGTAAAAGTTTTTGCTTGGTATGATAATGAATATGGTTACGCACATCGTTTAATTGAAATGGTTGAAAAAATCGGCAAGCAAAATTTGCAAAAATAGCTAACTGATGCTTGCGTCTTATGGGTAAAATGTTATATTAAGCTAATGATGAGAAATTTAAAGCAAGCTTCGGTTGAGGGGAAAGTCGTACTAGTTCGTGGTGATTTAGATGTTCCGCTAAATGTAGAAGGGCAGATTATTAGTGATTTTCGCCTCAAAACATTGTTGCCGATCCTGCAATATCTAATTAAAGAAAAAGCCAAAGAGATTATTATTGTTGGGCACTTGGGTAGACCAGTAGTGCGCCCTCGTGAAAGAGTTGAGCTTATCCGCGAAGGCAATCCGCGCTTATCAGTGGAAGTTGTAGCGCAAAGACTTGCAAAGCTTCTTAAGATTAAAGGTCAAATTACCGAAGTTCAGCTAGATAATTTTGCTTTGCCTGCTTTTGCTCTTAATTCTCAAATTAAGATTATTGAGAATATTCGTTTTGATGCGCGCGAGATTAAAGGCGACGAGTCTTTAAGCGAAGAGCTGGCAAACTTAGGTGATATTTTGGTTTACGACGCTTTTGCGGTGGCTCACAGGGAGCACGCTTCAACATCAGGACTAATTAAAAAAATGAAAACTGTTGCTGGTTTTCAGCTAGAAAAAGAAGTTGCTTCCTTGCAAAGATTGATCGAAGAAACAGACTCGCCATATTTAATGGTTTTAGGTGGCGCAAAAGTAGAAACAAAAATGCCAATTATTGAGCGATTGCTTGGTAGTGTAGATAAGTTTTTGCTAGGCGGAGTAATGGCAAATAATTTTGCCAAATCCCAAGACTACGAAATTAAAAATTCAGCCTTTGAAGGTAATTTTGTAGAATTGGCTGGCGAGCTGTATGCAGAAAACCCAGACAAATTTATGGTTCCAGAAGATTTTGTTTGGCAGGGCACTCGCATTATGGATATTGGCACAAAAACTCGCAAAAAATTTGTTGAGCAAATTGGTAAGGCGAAAACTGTTTTTTGGAACGGAACAGTCGGTGTAACTAGCTTAACAGCTCAAGACTATAAATTCGGTTCACTAGATATCGCCAGTTCAATGGCTAAAAATAAAGATGCATTTACAGTTATAAGTGGTGGGGATACTGTTGGCTTGCTAGAAGAGCAGGGATTAGATTTGCATAATTATTCTTTTGTATCAACTGGTGGGGGTGCGACTTTAGAATTTTTAGGTGGCAAAGAATTACCAGCACTAAAGGCACTCAAGTTTTATTCATAAAAGAATTAAATTTTAGAAGACTCCTACAAGGAGTCTTTTCTCTCACCTTGAATTTTTTGTGAAATCCATCTATAATCGACACAGTTTAAGTTAAAATTTCTAATACTCTAAAAGGTAAGTATATGCAAAAAATTGAAGTCAAAAATCACAAGAAACTAAAAAATTCTCGGGACAGTTTTGATGTCCATATTCCACTAGAATCAATGTTGGAGTATTTTGACAAAGCTTATAAAGTGCTTGCGCCAAGCGTAGAAATTAAAGGTTTTCGACCAGGGCAAGCCCCAAGGGCGTTAATCATTGATCGCATTGGACAAGAGCGATATATGCAAACTGCTATGGATTATGCTTTGCCAGAATCTTATAGCGAGGCAGTCAAAGATTTAGAAATTACTCCAATCGCGCCACCGCAAATTAGTATCCAAAGTTATGGCGAGGCAACTGCTTTAATTTACACTGTAGAAGTTGATGTTCTGCCAAAAGTTGACGCCGGTGATTACAAAAAAGTAAAAGTTAAAGCTCCCAAAAAAGAAACAGAAGTAACTGCCAAAGATGTTGCCGATGTTTTATTAAAACTACGTCGTCAGCAATCACAAGTCAAGCCTGTTGATCGCAAGGCCAAAGTTGGCGATAGTGTTGAAATTGATTTTACGGGCAGTGTTGGCGGTGTTAAAAAAGACCAATATTCTTCTAAAAATTATCCTCTTATTATTGGCGACAAGGTAATCGACAAAACAGTTGAGGACTCGCTAATCGGCAAAAAGAAAGGCGACACCTACCAAGTCAGCTCAAAAATCGATAAAGAAAAAGTAGATTTTGAAATTACCGTTCATTCTGTTGGTGAAATTGAATTGCCAGAAGTAAATGCAGAGTTTGCCAGCCAATTTGGTCGCAAAGATGCCAAGGATTTAGAGCAAGCAATAGAAATGCAACTAACTAGCGAAAAAGAAGAAAAATATCGCTTAGATTTAGAAGACGAAGTTGTAAAAGCAGTACTAAAAGGCGCAAAAACAGAATTGCCAGAAAGCTTAATTGAAGAAGAAATTTCTCGCCGTGTAGACCACATTAAACAACAACTCGGTGCTGTTTATGATCAATTCTTGCAATCGCAAAAGAAGAGTGAAGAAGATTTGCGCAAAGAAGCCCGCCCTCAAGCAGAAGAATCCGTAAAAGCTGGTTTAGTGCTAGGTGAAATTACCAAGCTCGAAGACTTTGGAAAAGATCTGTCCGCAGAGCTAGATGACGAAACCAAGCAAAGAATGGCAGTTCGTAAAACTATCGACTTTTTGGTGGAGTCGGCAACAAAATCTTCAGCAAAGTCCACCAAGCAAACACCAAAGAAAAAGTAGTATTTGGAGCAGTTTCCAAAAAAGACCGCTCCTTTGCGGTCTTTTTAAAATTTTGCTAAACTTTTTATATAAAAGAAAGGATTTTTATGGAACTTGGCGATATCAAATCACAAATGCTAATCCCAACTGTTATTGAAAAATCTAATATGGGGGAGCGCGCGTATGACATTTATTCTCGGCTGTTAAAAGAGCGAATTATTTTTCTATCTGGTCCGGTTGAGGATCATATGGCTAATTTAATTGTGGCACAACTGCTTTATTTAGAGAGTATTGATCAAAACAAAGATATTCAGCTATATATCAACTCGCCAGGGGGAAGCGTTACCGCAGGGCTCGCAATTTATGACACCATGGAG
>CAZWUV010000010.1:0-16643 GCA_964636735.1 uncultured Candidatus Saccharibacteria bacterium
AGAGTAGCGGAGGCGTTCAAAGGTTGGCTAACTACGGATGGAAATCGTAGTGATAGTGCAAACGCATAAGCCAGCTTGACTGTGAGGACTACAATCCAAGCAGACACGAAAGTGGGAGTTAGTGATCCGTCATCCTCAACTTCGGTTGAATGAACGTGGGATCGGTGACGCACACGGATAAAAGTTACCCTGGGGATAACAGGCTTATAGCGCCCAATAGTTCACATAGACGGCGCTGTTTGGCACCTCGATGTCGGCTCGTCACATCCTGGGGCTGAAGCAGGTCCCAAGGGTTTGGCTGTTCGCCAATTAAAAGGGTACGTGAGCTGGGTTCAGAACGTCGCGAGACAGTTTGGACTTCATCCGCTACGATCGTAAGAAACTTGAAAAAGGTATGTCTTTAGTACGAGAGGACCGAGATGTACGAACCGCTGGTGTACGAGTTGTCTAGTTCTTAGGCACTGCTCGGTAGCTATGTTCGGTTTGGATAACCGCTGAAAGCATCTAAGCGGGAAGCCAGCTTTGAGATAAGGTTTCTTTGAGACCCGTGGGAGACTACCACGTTGATAGGCACTAGGTGTAAGTACAGCGATGTATTGAGCCGAGGTGTACTAATGGTCGAAGTATTCGAAAAACCGCAAAGGTATTAACTTTGCGCTGTATATCACGTGTGATATTAATCCGCAAAGATATTAAACTTTGCGTGACATATCATATTTGAGCATGATATTTTCGGAGAGTGAATTGTTGTTTATTTTATTAAATTTGTATTTTGATTGCAGATTTTAAACGCCTAGATTTAAAAAAGATACCAAAGTTTTGGTGGCTGTTGAGTAAGGGTCACACCTGTTTCCATTTCGAACACAGAAGTTAAGCCTTATCTCGCCGATGATACTTATTCCGCAAGGGATTGGGAAAGTAGGTCGCCGCCAGAACTTTGGTATTTTTTTGTGTTTATTCTTGAAAATCAGTAACTTGCAGATAGTAGTTGGCTATATTTATGTAGCAATTCCAAGCTACTACTTGCTTTTACTGTTTTATTGAGTAGCAAAAAGGTGTATTGCTTACTATTTCTACATTCTAAATTCCTATGCTATGATAAAAATATAAAATAAATTATGTCTAAAAATTCTCATTTACCAGATATTGCAAATCGTATAAGCTGGCTGACTTTGTTGGTGGTGTTTGCGTCGGGGCTTGTTGGGTATCGGCTTTTTCAAAAAAGTGTTTTAGAGCACGGAACTTACAAGGCCAGAGCAGCTAACCAGTATGAAGTCTCGGAAGTTTTAATTCCAAAAAGAGGCATAATTTTGGCGCAAGATGGCGAATTGCAGCAGGCTGTGCCAATTGCGTCTTCGGAAGAACTTTTTAATATTTCGGTTGTGCCTAAAAATATCAAAGACAAGCAAGAAGCTTCAAAAATCATTGCAACAGTTTTTGATTTAAATGAAGCTGAGATTTTTGAAAAAATCAACAATGACAAGCTTTACATTCCGCCGATTATAAAAGGCGTAAACAAACAAAAGCGTGATGAAATTGTTGCGCAGGGTTTTACTGGGCTTTTGATTGAGCGAGAATATAAGCGTGTTTATCCAGAGAGCTTTACAGCTGCTCAGCTTTTGGGATTTGTTAATCACGAAGGCGCAGGCAGTTATGGAATTGAGGGATATTACAATAAAATTCTACTTGGCACAGAGGGCAAGATTTTGGGCGAAAAGGATACCCTAGGCAGAGTTGTTTTAACAAAAGAGCGAGTGGAGCCTCAAAATGGTGCATCAATTGAGTTGTCGATTGATCACAATGTGCAGTTTTCGATTGAAAAAAGGCTTGCGAATACTGTAGAGGCATTTGGAGCAGTTAGCGGACAGGTTATAATAATGAATCCTAATAATGGCGAAATCATCGCTATGGCGGCAAATCCTACTTTTGACCCCAATAAATTTAATGAATACGTCAACCAAGAGGGAGGGTTAGCGATTTTTCAAAATCCAGTTGTAAATACAGTTTTTGAGCCTGGGTCGATTATGAAGCCGATTGTAATGGGAATGGCGATTGATTATGGAAAAGTTGAGAAGGAAACAACGCAAAGTTTTGGTAGTTCGGTTTATGTTGCGCCTCACACAATCTCGAATGCGCTAAGTCGTGCTTTTGGCAGAAGCACCATGGCAGATGTTATTCGCAATTCTGATAACGTAGGTATGATTTGGGTGGCAAATCATATGACTAACAAGGAAATGTATGATGGCTTTGCGCGCTTTGGTTTGGCTGATTTAACTGGCATTGATTTAACTGGTGAAGTGCGGGGATATTTGGCAAATCATGCTGGTTGGCGCGCAATCAATCGTGCAACAATGAGTTTTGGACAAGGAGTTTCTTCGTCACCAATTCAAATGGTACGTGCTTGGGCAGCTTTAATTAACGGAGGCAACTTAGTGACGCCTCATGTTGCCAAAAAAATTACCGATGAGAATGGTCGTTTTCAAGAGGTAAATTACGAAGTTATACCAGACGTAATTAGCGAAGAAACTAGCAAAACGATGCGCGAGATTGGCGAATATACTGTAGAAAAAG
This sequence comes from uncultured Candidatus Saccharibacteria bacterium, assembly GCA_964636735.1. Lineage (GTDB taxonomy): Bacteria > Patescibacteriota > UBA1384 > JACPKC01 > JACPKC01 > CAZWUV01. The sequence goes on from CAZWUV010000010.1 coordinate 2,572, forward strand.
GTTTTTATGGTAATGTTAGATTAGCGAGTCACCGAATAGGCGCAAAAACTGGAACAGCGCAAATTGCTGGCCCTAATGGCGGGTATTTAAAGGATGCGTACATTCACACAGTGATGGCATTTTTTCCTGTAGAAAATCCACAGTTCTTGATTATGGCAAAAATCGATAAGCCAACAAAAGGTAATTTTGCCGAATCAACAACTGGTCCAATGGTGCAAGATATTATTAAGTACTTAATTAGCTATTATAAGATACCGCCAGATAAAAATTAGCCGGTGTCATCCTAGAGCCGGAAAACCGAAGGTCGCTCCGACATCCAGGATCTCAGGGACGATATAAGATTCTGGATAATGGAGTACTTTGTTTCCATCCGCCAGCTTGCGGACTAGAATGACAGACAAAGAGCATTATGACTTTTTTAAAAAATCTAATTGCGAATTTTTTAGGGGCAGCTGCTAGGCGAGTTGTTTTTTCTGCTCGCCCAACCATTATTGGCGTAACAGGCAGTGCTGGAAAAACTAGCACAAAAGAGGCAATTGGCTGGGTACTTAAGCAAGGCTTAGATAAAGAGAAGGTTTTGGTTTCTGAGGGAAATTTAAATACAGAGCTTGGCTTGCCCATGGTAATTTTGGGCGTTAAAAAGCCAGAATCAAAATCTGCTTGGCTGGGTATTTTATTTGTGGCACTAGGAAATTTAGTTTTTCCATCCGCAAAGTTAAAAGGTAAAATTTTAGTTTTGGAATACGGCGCCGATGCTCCGGGCGATATTAGGCGTTTAGTAAAAATTGCTCCCCCGCATATTGCTGCTGTAACGATTGTTGGGTCGGCGCACACAGTTAATTTGGGGTCTTTGGAAGATGTGGCTTATGAAAAATCTCAATTAGTGAGACACCTTAAAAAAAGTGATATCGTGATTTTAAATAAAGGTGATAGCTTGGTTAAGAAAATGGCAAAAGCTACAAAAGCAAAAGTGATTTTTGCAGAAGGTATCGGGCTAGATTTATCAAGGGAAATTGCTAAAAAAGTCGCTAATGAAGGGTTTGGCATTCAAAAAGAAGTGGCGCAAAAAGCCATCGATAGCTGGGTTCAACCACTTGGCAGGTTGCAATTATTGAGGGGCAAAAAAGACACCTTTTTGATTGATGATACCTACAATGCAAATCCTCCTTCAACGCTATTGGCGCTAAATGAGCTTAAAAAGCAAGCGGTTAAACTAAAGGCAAAAAGGAAAATTGCAGTTTTAGGTGATATGCTAGAGCTGGGCGCTGAAGAAGAAAAAGTTCATAAGGGGGCAGCTTTGGCAGCGCAAAAAATTGCCGATGTACTAATAACGGTTGGTAAGCGCTACCAAGAAACTGGTATTGGTAAGAATTTTGCCTCGCCTAAAGATGCAGAAAAATTTATTTTGAGTATAATTAAAAAAGGCGACTTAGTTTTGCTTAAGGGGTCGCAAAGCATGCGCATCGAGAAGGTAACTAGCGCGCTTCTTGCGGATAAGTCAGATCAAAAAAAGCTAGTTCGTCAAAGTGATTATTGGTTAAAAAAGCCATATAAAATGCCTTAATTCCTTGTCATTCCTGACAGAAAGCATAGCGTTTCTGGTCGAGAATCTTAAATTTTTTAAATCCTAAATTCTAATATCTAAACTCTAAACAAATTTTAATGATTTAAATCTCAAATTTTAATTTATTCATTTTATAATTTAAAGAATTGTGATTTAAGTTTTGTTTAGGATTTGGTGCTTAGGATTTAGAGTTTAATTGTTTGATATTTTTTAAATTTTAGCCCTTAATAAACTAACTTATGTCCACCGAAATCATTTTAAACACCACAGATTTGTCTTTTATTTTTTGGCTTAGCGTTTTTTCTTTTGTTTTGGCAATTTTGCTGACGCCTATTTTAACTCATTTTTTGTTTAAATTTAAAGCCTGGAAGCAGTCGCGCACCCAAGCAGTAACAGGCGAAAAAGCTAAAATTTTTAACAAGCTTCATGGCGAAAAGTTAAAGCGCAAAATTCCCACAATGGCGGGTGTACTAATCTGGGGTGTTGTGCTTATTGTGACCTTAATTTTTAACCTAGACAGAGGACAAACTTGGCTACCTCTTTTTGCCATGGTTTCTGCTGGCATGCTTGGTTTGGCAGACGATTATGTAAACATTCGCACTACCAAACCCGGAGTAAAAGGCATCAATGCCACAATGAAAATGCTTGCTTTAATTTTGATTTCTGGTGTGGCTGTTTGGTGGTTTTACTTTAAGCTTGGCTATAGTGCGGTGTTTATTCCTGGGTTTGGCTCTATTGATATCGGGCTTTGGTATATTCCGCTTTTGATGTTGCTGATTATTTCTAGCGCAAATGCGGTTAATATTACAGATGGCTTAGACGGTTTAGCAGGTGGCTTAGTTGCGATTGTTTTTACGGCTTTTGCTGGCATTGCAATTACGCAGGGCTTGGTTGCTTTGGCAGCTTTTTGCGGAACAGTAGTTGGCGCAACGCTGGCATACACTTGGTTTAATATTCATCCAGCTAGATTTTTTATGGGTGATACTGGTTCATTGGCGCTCGGCGCAGCTCTAGGAGTGGTGGCAGCACTGACGCATACAGAGATTTTATTTATTATAATTGGCGGAGTATTTGTTGCAGAAATCGCATCGTCGCTAATTCAAATTTTATCTAAAAAATTATTTGGTAGAAAAGTATTTAAAATCGCCCCACTTCATCATCATCTAGAGGCAATCGGCTGGCCAGAAACAAAAGTTACTATGCGACTTTGGATTATTGGCGGAGTTTTTGCCTTGATTGGTATGGTGTTGGCCTTGGTGCAAGTATAGGGTGTGTATGCGACGATAGGTTCCTTGACAAATTGTTCTATAATTGGTATCTTGGTAAATGTTCAAGCGAACAAATTTACAGAGAGAGGTAAACTATCGTGCAGATTGTTTTCTCGCAAGATCATTTACAAATTAAGGAAATGGAGAAGGACGGCTTTATCCACATCGATAAGCTGGATACAGGCGGAAGTCCAAAGGCAACCTATGCCTACACAGAAATGTTTGGCAAGGCAGACAAGATTGTTTGCTCTGCAATAACAGCTGAAAATACTTTTGCAATTGCGTCGTTGGCAGGAATAATTCAGTCGCCAAGTAATGCGAAAGGTCTCAACAGGGAGCTAGCGCAAAAGTTTAATTTAAACTTGTTGCCGTTAGCAGAGCTGATCGACGTTGTCAGTACCTGCAATCCAAAGGAAGAAGATATTTTGAGTTGTCCAGGGGGCAACATTTTGCATGCTTGGAAAATGATAAATAATAATGCTGGAGGAGAATTTGCTGTTAATTTGCACTTAGGTGTTTTGAGTTGGCACTTACTTACAAGCGCCAACTTGATGACGCAAGCTCAATCGGCGTTTAATTTTTTAATAGGACCTACTCCTACTTTTGAGCCTAAAAGCTCGCAAGGTTTTTTGGGGCAAGATTTTAATCTGGGAGCGCTACTTGGTAGCATTCCTGCTTTTATTGACATGGAAGAGTTGGGCCAAACTTTTAAAGAGTCTGGTCTTGACAAGTCGATTACCCGAGGGCTATCAAATTTGGTAGGTAGCTTTATGGGTGCAAAAGAAACCGAAAGCGGAGGAAAAGCGGATGAGTAAGGCAACGGCAGACGATCAGCCAAATAAGCTGGTACAACAACAGGGCTCGCAAGAGCTAACAAGCAATGTCAAAAATTATTTGACAACTCTAGATAAAGGGCAAATAGCAGGTTTGGTAAAACAAAGTGCTATAGCGCTTAAGAGTTTTAGCGTTGACAACAGAAATACGGTTGCGCTAACTGGTTTAGTTTCTGGATTAGCTTTTTGGCGCGGTATGGTAGCGCAAAAGATGGCTATGGATAATCTTGTGAACTTAGAACACCTTGGAGATTCCACAAAATATGTAACAGACATGAAGGCATTAAAGCGGACTGCCATAATGGTGGCGACCGCATTAGCGATTTATTATGTTGGATCTGCAATTCTTGCCCACCAAGAGAAGAAGCAACAGCGTTTACTCTCTAGTGGTGGCCACGATCCGCTATGTCATTTTAAATCGACAATTTCCGTTAAGGCAGAGGACTCATCGCAATGAGTGCCTCAAAGATAACTGAGGCTATTCAAAAGAATAGTAAAAAAATCAAAGCGGTGCGCAGAGTGGCTTCTTTTTTGGCCTTTTCCTGTGGCAAAAAAAGACTAGGCAAATATTATGCCTCAGTCTGCGGAGTTTATGGGCTTTGTTGGATGCTGAGCTCTATAGAAAATACAAAAAAAGAAAAAGAGAAAACTAAAGTAAAATAGTTTTCTCAATAAAAAAGAGACCCTTTCGAGGGTCTTTTTAATTTGTGTTTAAAATATCTATTTTGAATTTACTAGGGTAGCGTTCAGTCGGTAAAAAGGAGTACGCGGCTAAGTGCGTACTGTTTGTGTTGGTACGGAGAACACAAAAATGAATAGTTGGGTCTAAAAGTTGATGTGCACCACCCATGCGTCTGCTCGCCATAAAAAGCAGTGCCTAGCAAGTGGAAGCAATTACCACTTTCCTTAAAAATTCTTGTAGTTTTGTCGGAATCTTCCTTAAGCCACTTCCATGTCTCTATTCCCGGTAGAGCACTGGCTGGATTTGTAGCAGTATAATATTGTGCTATCGAGGCTATGGTACACTTTCTGTTGTTTTTCCCCTTCCAGCTTAGGAAATCTTGATCTTCAGCTGGGTCAATAATCTTAAATCTTCCTTGTGTGAAGATTTTTTCTAGCTGCTTATCAGTTAGTGTAAATGTTGCGAGGTTGGCGATCAATTGTCCGCATTTATCCGGATCTTTCACGCCTGCAAGAAGCTGGTAATCTAGCTTTCTTGGATTTTGAAAGGTTAGGTTAAAATTAGTAGGAGTTGGAAAATTATTATTCTTGTAATGGTCTTTTATGAAATCGATAATCTTGCTAATTTGCTCCGCTTGTTTTGTTTGTTCTTTTGCTTGCTTGTTTGAATGAAATTCAGGAAACAATAGTCTTCCTAGGGTAGAAAATGTAGACAATTTCTTGTCCTCCTTCTGTTTATTAAGTTGCGTCTTCTAAAGACAGTATGTATATTACTAAAAATTTAGCTAAATTACAAGGCTTGATGCCCTATACAAATTACAAAATCCTAGATACTATATACATAAATAAGGAGGGTGAGTGTTACCTCAATTTTTAGAAAATTTGCGAATTGGCATAATTGGTTTTGGTGTAAATAATCGAGCTTTGACTCGTTGGCTAGTTAAAAATGGCGCAAGCGAAGTAGTTGTTTATGATGAAAATCCAAATGCGCGCAATCATGGCACCACTTTGAATGTAGAGTGGGAGCTAGGTGAGGGTGCGCTCGAGAGAATTTCGGCGAATGTAATTTATAAATCTCCCGGAATTCCATGGGATCATCCCGCAATAGTTTCTGCACAGGCAAAAGGCATTCAGGTAAGTTCGCAAACAGAATTATTTTTAACCCTATGTCCTGCCAAAACTGTTGGTGTTACAGGCACCAAGGGCAAAGGCACCACTTCGACCCTGATTGCCAACATTATGGAGCGCCACTATAAAGAGATTGGCGGTACGGTTTATTTGGCGGGAAACATTGGGCGTGATCCTTTTGAATTTTTGGATGATCTAAAGCCTCATGATTTAGTTGTTTTGGAGTTGTCGAGCTTTCAGCTGGAGGGTATTCGCAAAAGTCCAAATGTTGCCGTGGTGCTAGGTATTACAGAAGATCATATTGATTACCATCATACTGTGGAAGCTTATCACGATGCCAAAACGGGAATTGTGCGCAATCAACACAAAGACGATGTTGTGATTTTAAATTTAGATAGCGAGACTGCTTTTGCATTTGCGCAGATGGCAATTTCGCAAGTGTATTATTATTCAGCTACTAAAAGCGTCGACAAAGGAGTTTTTGTAAGAGATGGTGCTTTTGCTTGGCGCGAAGATTTAGACGTATCACCTCAAATAGTTGCCTATACCAGTGACACGCAAATGCTTGGGGCGCACAATTTAAGTAATATTTCTGCTGGACTTACTGCATGCTTGGTACTTGGCGCTAAAATCAATTCTATTATCCCCGAATTACGCCAATATAAAGGTTTGCCTCATCGCATCGAAAAAATTATCGAGGTAAATGGTATTTCTTGGTACAATGATAGTGCCTCTACAAATCCAGATACCACAATTGCCGCAATAAATTCATTTTTAGAAAAAAAGATTTTAATTGCTGGTGGTTCTGACAAGGGTGTTGATTATGGCAAGTTAGGGCATGCTTTGGCACGCAGTAATATTAAAAAACTAATTTTGATGGGTACAACAGCAGGAAAAATCTCTGCTAGTGCTCAAGCTCATGGCTTTGCAGGTGAAGATGTTGTTATGGTGGATAATTTGGAGGATGCAGTAAAGGTTGCAAAAGATTTTGCTAAGGCGGGGGATGTTGTATTGCTGAGTCCCGCAAGTGCTTCTTTTGATATGTTTGCAAATTACGAAGTGCGGGGAAGTCAGTTTAGGGAGCTAGTTAAATCTTTAGTTGGCTAGTTAAAAATTTAGAAAGATTATAAAATATATTAAGATAGAAGGAAGAATAGCGAATGGAGAATAGAGAGGCTCACTTAATTTCTGGATTCGCTATTCGTCATTCTCTATTCTAAAAAAAGCTTTAAGCTCAGCGAAGCTTTTAAAATCATTTCATATCAAGAAAATCACCCCAAATTATGTCATTAAACAAATACCGACAACATGCAAAAGGAAAAATCGATGGCTGGTTAATGCTGGCAGTTTTGATGCTGTCGAGCTTTGGGTTAATTTTAATTGCTTCGGCATCTGTAGTTATCAGTCACGAGGCAACGGGTAATAATTACGCCTTTGTTACGGATCAAGCTTTGCGTCTGGGAATTGGTATAGTTGCGATGGTAGTTTTTTCAATGATTGATTATAAGGTATGGCAAAAAAAAGCAGGCATAATTTTGGGCTTAATTGTATTGCTTCTTATTGCTACGCTCCTTTTTGGAAAAGAAGTTAATGGCGCAAAAAGCTGGCTTTATATAGGTTCATTCGGATTTCAGGCATCAGAGCTTATCAAGATCTTGTCGATTTTGTATTTTGCGGCATGGTTTAGTTCAAGTAGAGAAAAACTTAAATCTTTGTTGCGTGGATTTTTGCCTTTGGTATTTATGATTGGCGTGATTGGCGCTTTGATGCTAGCTCAGCCAGACACAGGAACAGCCATGGTTTTGATTGCAACAATTGGTATTATGTATATTGTAGCAGGTGCGCCATTGTCGCACATTGGAATTAGTATCGGCGCAGGTCTGGCAGTTTTAATTCCTTTTATTTTAGCGGCGCCCTACAGACTAAAGCGTATCACGGCTTTTCTTGATCCAAGTAGCGACACGCTAGGTGTTTCTTACCATATCAATCAGGCGCTGTTGGCAGTTGGTGCAGGTGGATTATTGGGGTTAGGTTTTGGTAATAGCAAGCAAAAGTTTTTGTATTTACCAGAACCTCATACGGACTCGATTTTTGCTATCGCTGTTGAAGAGCTTGGATTTTTGCGTGCAATTTTAATTTTTGCGATGATTATCCTTATTGTTGTTCGTGGGTTTAAAATCGCTCGTGAAACACAAGACGAGTTTGCGCAGTTGGTAGCAGTAGGCGTAGCAGGATTGATTGCTGTTCAGTCTTTTGTAAATATCGGAGCAATTTTAGGAATATTTCCTTTTACAGGCGTAACATTGCCTTTTGTAAGTTTTGGGGGATCCTCGCTAATTACTTTGTTAATAGGTATTGGAATTTTGCTCAACATCTCTAAGCACCGTGAGGCGTAATATGGCAGATAAAAACAAAAAATTTAGAATTTTATTTGCTGGTGGCGGCAGTGCAGGGCATATTATCCCTGCATTAGTAGTGCTTAAAAAATTTGCTCAAATCTACCCCAAGAGTAAGTTTTTGTATGTGAGCGAAAAAAGCGCATTGTCTCAAAAGATTGTTCGCGACTTTAAAAAATCTAGCAATATCAAGATGGACTTTAAGCAGATTTCAGCGGGCAAATTACATCGTTATTTAACTTGGGATTTACTGGGAATGCCATTTAGAGTTTTACTGGGAATTTGGCAATCGTTGATTTTGATAAAAGATTTTAGACCGCAAGCAGTTTTTTTAAAAGGCGGGTATGTTGGGGTGCCGATTGCTGTTGCAGCAGTGATTTTTAGAGTGCCGATTATTTTGCACGAAACAGACGCAAGCTTTGGTTTGGCAAATCGACTCATTATTCCTTTTGCTCGCAAAGTTGCGACAAGTTTTCCAAAAGATTTAGGCAAAAAATTTATCCATACGGGCAATCCTATTAGAGAAGAATTTTTTAAGCCTAAAAAATCTCAAAACAATCTTTTTACTATTTTGGTTTTTGGTGGCTCTCTTGGTGCGCACAAGATCAATAATTTAGTTAGCGAGATTATTCCCCAGATTACTCAAAAAAATAAACTCATCCATATCACTGGCGCAAACGACTTTGCTAGGCTGAGTAATTTAAAGTCGGCAAATTATAACCCCATAGAATTTACTTCAGAAATAATTTCACTTATGGGAAAATCAGATTTAGTTATTTCACGTTCGGGAGGGTCTATATTTGAGATTGCTGCTCTTGCGAAGCCAGCAATTCTAATTCCTCTGTCAGCGCAGGGTTCACGAGGAGACCAAATCGAAAACGCAGAAATTTTTAAAAAAACAAAATCAGCCATAGTACTTCCTGAAGATACTTTAACGTCCGTAAAACTACTAAATCAAATCAATAGAGTTATTGATGATAAAGCTTTGCGTCAAAATTTATCCGACAATATCAAGCAATTTGCCAAAAAAGACGCAGCAGAAAAGATTGTTGCGATTATTGTCAACGTCATTCCAGCAAATAGAATAGCGAATGACGAATAGGGAAAGTATTTTTCAATGGCAACACTCTATTCTTTATTCCCTATTCTTGTTAGCAAATAGCACAAATCATCAAGCTTCAACCCAAACAATTTAAATCCAAAAATCTATGAAAAACCCAAACTACCATATCATCGGCATCAATGGCGCAGGCATGAGCGCTTTGGCAGGAATTTTAAAGGGTTTCGGCGCCAAAGTTAGTGGATCGGACCTCAAAACAACTGGCCACAGAGCAGAAAATATTAAGGGTGCAGATGTAGTTGTGTACTCGCCTGCAATTACGGAGTCTTCTGCTGGATGGGTGGAACTCGAAGCTGCTCGTACCGCTAAAGTTAAAGTTTTGCGTTACGATGATTTGCTTGGAGAATTAACAAAAGACGCAACCTTGATTGCTGTTTCTGGAATGCACGGAAAATCAACAACAACAGCAATGATTGCTAGAATTTTTGAGCAAGCTGGACTTGACCCAACGGTTTTGGTGGGTGCGCAATTAGTTGACTGGGGCGGTAAAAATTTTCGCGTTGGCAAAGACGATTTTTGGATTTTAGAGGCCGATGATTATGAAAAAAAATTTTTAACCCTAAATCCCACAGTTACAGTGGTTACAAATATTGACTTTGAACATATTGACACCTATAAAAATATTGACGAAGCCATTGGAACTTTCGCACAGCTATTCCTTCAGACTAAAGATTTTATTGTTGCCAATAAGGACGACTCAAATGTGCAAAAGGCAGTAGAGTTGGCGCAAAAAAATGGCTTAAGCAAGGATAAAATTATTTGGTACGGCACTAGTGATGTGCACTATAACACCGACATTTTGCCAGCCATGAAGATAATTGGTGAGCACAACAAATTAAATGCAATTGCGACAATTGCGACAGCTGATAAATTTGAGATTGATCGCTCGACCACAGAGCAGGCCCTGGCAATTTTTAGTGGAATTGCCAGACGCCAAGAATTTATTGGTAAAAAAAACAAAGTCTTAGTTTTTGATGATTATGCGCATCATCCAACAGAGTTACGAGCAACAATTGATGCGTTTCGCAAGGAATATCTTGGCAAAAGATTAGTAGTTGTTTTTGAGCCTCATCAGCACAGGCGTGCAAGTGTGCTTTTTGATGATTTTGCAAAAAGTTTTCAGGATGCGGATTTAGTTTTGGTGACTGATGTTTTTGGTGTTGCTGGCAGAGAAGCCAAGGAATTTGTTGATAGTAGGGATTTGGTGCAGGCAATTTTAGATGAAGGAGTAAAGGCAAAATATGTTGGCGCTATAGACGAAGTTGTTAAAAAGTTGGATAATATACTTATGGTCGGTGACGTTTTGGTAACAATGGGCGCTGGCAATGTGACAAAGTTGGGAAGAGAATGGATTGCAGGGTAGTTACTTGCTCTGTTGTCCTAGAAATAAAAGGCGTCACAGCTTAAGTTGAAAGAATAGCGAATGACGAATAGCGAATAGGGGAAGTATTTTGCAACAAAAAACTCCATTCTCTATTCTTCATTCTCTATTCTGAAAACATTCCCTAAATATCAAAAATCTAAGATTTAACCCTTATTATTCTAAGCAGCACAATAATGAGCAAAAAGGATTATCAAGATTGGCGCAGATTTTCTGCAAAAGCAAATAGAAGTAGTCGCTATTTGCATCCAAAGATTTATGGCAAAACGCCAAAGATTGAGGTTCCTAAAGAGCTGTTTTTGAATGCACGATTTTTTAAATTTTTGCTACCTTTTGGGATTTTGCTTGGTGTTGCTTGGTTTATTTTTGGCTCCAGCTATTTTAAAATCAAAGAAATTAACATTGTGGGATCTGTGACTGCTTCTGTTAAGGCAGAGATTGATTCCTTGGAGGACAAAAACTTACTCACTTATTCTGCGCGTGGAATGACCGATAAAATCAAAAAATCGCAATCTTCAATCAAAGATTTAAATATCTATAAGGGTTTTCCCGATTCTTTGCGGGTCGAGGTGGTAATGCGCGACCCTCAAATGTCTTGGAAGTCGCAGGGCAAAACTTACTTGATTGATAATGATGGCGTAGCTTTTCAGGCTGGCGAAGGCGAGCTAGTTACATTTGAAAATAAGCTTCCAGAAGTAGTTGATCCATATGCTCAGCCAGTTACGTTAGGTAGCAAGCTTGTTTCAAAAGGATTTATTCAATTTGCCAAAGAGCTAAATACTAATTTTGAAAAGCGTATGCCAATTAAAATTCAAGAAATTCAAGTTGGCGAAACTACTTTAGAGGCAGCAGTTGTTACAGACAGGGGCTGGAAGGCACTGTTCTCCACCACCAGAAGTTCTGAAGCGCAGATTGATTCGCTCATTAAAATTGTTGAGCAATTCCATGATGACATTAAGGAATACGTGGATCTGCGCATTGCTGGCCGCGCATATTATAAGTAATCAATAAAGGAAGTAGGGGCTCTGTCATCCGCTAACTGGCGGAAGCAGAAGGAGCATCGGGAGCAATAGATCAAGCTAACGCTTTATTGTCCTAAAGCTCTAAAGCTTCTCAAAAAAATTATGCATATAGAAAATTTATTGCCAAACGAAAAAATCATAGAAAGCTTTGGTGTATCCAAGAGGATATTGTTTTTGAGGACACTGATCGGATTGATGGTTGGATGCTTGGGACTTATTGCAAATTATTTCCTACAAAAAGCGGGTGGTTACGAGATGTTTGATATTTTTGCAGATTTAATATCTTGGATAGTAATTTTTGTGCCAATGGCAGTCGGTATTTTTTTGGTTGCGCGGAGCATATGGTTTTATTTTAGCTACAAGTATTATCTTACTAATCGCAGAATTATCGAGACAACAGGTGTGATTGCCAAGCGTACAATTAGCGCCAATCTTTCGGCTGTTACCGACATTGTTGTCAATCAAGATGTAGTCGAAAGGTTTATCTTGAAGACAGGTTCAATTTTAGTAAATACAGCTGGTTCTCCAGAGGCAGAAGTTGTTTTGATTGGCGTAGAAAATCCATATATTTATAAACAAAAAATTCAAGATTTAGCCTTAAAGCGTGGCATGAAGTCAAAAATTCAAGACAGCTTAGCTGGCCCAAATAATACAAATAATAAGCATGCTAGCTGGACAAATTTTCCGCAGGAATAATTTATGGAATTAGAAAACAAAGAAGCCCTCAAAAATAAGCCTCGCCAAGCATACTGGGAGGTGGCCAAAAGGGTTCATGACAACCTTACCGATCAACTACTTTTAAACCGAAGTATCTCAAACCCAGAAAAGTTTTTTGATACTTCTTACGAACGTGACTCGCATAATCCTTTTTTGATGCCAGATATGGAAAGATCTGTCGATAGAATTTTGCAAGCTTTTGAAAAAAACGAAAAGATTGCAATCTTTGGCGATTATGACGCGGATGGTATTCCTGGAACAGCTGTCTTGTATAAAGTTTTTCAAGCGAATAACAAAAAACCGATAGCTTATTTACCAGACAGAGAAAAAGAAGGTTACGGCTTAAACAATTCTGCAATAGAGCACCTAGCAAAAGAAGACAACGTTAAGCTAATTATTACGGTTGATTTAGGAATTACTGGCAAAAAAGAAGTAGAGTATGCCAAGGAATTGGGCGTAGATGTTATCATCACTGACCATCACGAGCCAATGGAAGAAACTTATCCAGATAATGCTTTCGCAGTTGTGCACCCTAGAGCAAAAAATTCTAAGTATCCTTTTGGGTATTTAGCAGGTGGGGGAGTTGCGTGGAAGTTGGCGCAAGCAATTGCACTTAAAACCGGTAAGCCAAATAAATCGGAGCTAAAATGGCTTTTGGAATTACCAGCAATTAGTACGTTTTGTGACGTTGTCCCTTTGCAAGACGAAAACAGAATGATTGCCAAGTTTGGCTTAAAAGTTTTATCTCAAACTAGAAATATCGGCCTAAGGGCGCTTTATAGGGCAGGTGGAATTGACACAAATAAAATCGACGAATTTACAGTTGGATTTCAAATTGGCCCTCGCCTCAACGCTCCAGGAAGAATGGATCACGCATCCCTAGCTTTTAATTTATTGACTACAGACAGCGAAGAAGAAGCGCAATCAATCGCTGCTAAAATAGAAGAGCAAAATTTTCAGCGACGCTCTCAAGCAGAGCTAATTCAAAAACAAGCTTTTGATATAATTAACGAACGTGAATTATATAATCAAAATGCAATGATTGTGACTGGCAACGATTGGCAACTTGGGTTAGTAGGCTTAGTGGCGGGTAGAGTAGCAGAAAAATTTCATAGACCAATTTTTTTGCTTGGTAAAAAAATTAAAAATGGCGAAGAATTTTTGCAGGGTTCTGCGCGTAGTATTGATGGATTTCATTTGGTTGATGCGCTAGAATCTGTGAGTGATTTATTAGAAGAATTTGGTGGTCACGAAAAAGCAGCGGGAATGACAATAAAAGCAAAAAATTTTCCAGAGTTTGAAAAGAGAATTTTAGACAGAGCAAATAAAATTCTAAGTTCAGAAAATTTGCGCAAAAAAATCAAAGTCGATGCGCACATTAGCGCTAACGATATCACCAAGGATTTAATTGCTCAAATCGAAAAATTTGCGCCTTTTGGCGAGGCCAACCCAAAGCCAAAATTTGCAGTCAATGATTTAACGGTGCAAGATGTCCGCGTGCTCGGTGCAGAAGGTAAACACCTAAAGATTAAGTTTAAAAATCATAATTTTGAGGCAATTGGTTTTGGTATGGGGGGCAGGGCAAGCGAGATTTTTGCGGGTAGCAAGGTGGATATTTTGGGCTCCCTAGAGCTAAACATTTGGACAAATAGAGACGGCGTCACTAGCGAGACGGTACAGGTTTTGTTGAATGATTTTCGAGCTAGCGCGTAATTCTGTCATCTCTGCTTACCTTTGTCATCCCTGCTTTTTTCTGCTGTCATCCCTGACAGAAAGGACGAAGTCCGCTTCTGATCGGGGATCTTAAAAAATCGGGGAATCTAAAAAAGCAAGACAAATTTTCTCAACCTAGTCCTCAACCACGATTGTTTGCGGGGCGGTTTCAAAAACATGTCTCGCTTTTTATTGAGCTGTGTCATCCCTGACGGGAAGTGAGCTTGCGAACGTTCCCGATCGGGGATC
>CAZWUV010000011.1:0-15598 GCA_964636735.1 uncultured Candidatus Saccharibacteria bacterium
AACTGCTTTTGTTTCGTGATTTGGCGCAGTGATAATTCGATATCCGTTTTTAAGGGTAGTTTTTTTGAAATTCATGATTTGTATTTTAGCTTATGATTATAATCCAATTTTTTTAAGTAGATTTACAATCGGCATTGTGATTTTTGCGCGAAGGGGTTTGTGGGTGCCCCAGATAATAAGCGCGCTTATTGTGCCAATAATTGCTCCGCCTATAATATCTGTTGGCCAATGAATGACAGTTGTAATTCGCGCAAGTGCAATTATCAGCGAGATTGCTAGAGACCAGTTGCCCACCCTAGTCCAGCCAAGTAAGTAAAAATAAATTGTCAGCGCAAAAAGCAAAGTTGTGTGATCAGAAGGAAAAGACTCGTCTGGGCGATGAAAAAATAATTCCTTAAAATCATTTCCGCTATCGTAGGGGCGCTCTCTAAAATAAAAAGCTTTGATAATTCTGTTGATAGCTTGCCAGCCAAAAAATCCTGCAATTGTTGCCTCGATCAGCCCTGCCTTTATTTTGTCAGCATCATCTTTCCAGAATTTTTTAGCAAAAAGCCAAGCTATAGCTAGTCCAATCGGCACAATTAACACAAGATATTGAGCAAAAAATTTTAGCAGAAAGTCCAAAATATCATTTTTGCCAACAATGCTGTTGAATAATTGTATAACTTGGTCGTCTATATTTTGAATAAAATTCATAATATTTATGGTACTATAAAGTCATACTTCAAAACAAGTCTATTTTTTATGAAATTACAAGTTGCTATTCAGGAATTTTTAGAGGATGCAGAGCTAGCTGGTGGCAAAAAGCCAAAAACCCTAGAAAATTACGAACATTATTTAAATCGTTTTTGGGATTTTACCGGCGATATTGTTGTTGCCAAAATTGACGATACTTTAGTTAAAAATTATCGCTTGCACTTAAATCGTTTTAATGGCGGTACGCTTTCCAAAAATACACAAAATTTTCACTTGGTTGCCTTGAGGGCATTTTTGGCATTTTTGTCGCGAAAAAACATTGCCAGCTTGTCTCCTGATAAGGTTGATTTGCCTGGTGTTGAGCAGACGCAAGTGGAGTTTTTGGAAGAGTCTTCGCTAGAGGCGCTTTTGGCATTGCCTCAAACAAATACCTTTATTGGTAAGCGCGATTTGGCTATTTTAGAAATACTGTTTTCAACAGGAATGCGCGTGTCAGAGTTGGTTTCTTTAAAGATATCAGATATTAAAGGGCGTGATGAAATTCCAATTTTGGGTAAAGGTGGAAAAAGACGGGTCGTTTTTTTGTCAGCTAATTCTAAAAAAGCTCTAGAAATATATTTGGCAAATCATCCCAATAAGTCTGAAGCCTTGTTTGTGTCTAAGTTTCAGCCAGAAAAGCCTTTGACGGCGCGAAGCGTACAGCGTATTGTTGCTAAGTATGCAAATCTCGCAGGCTTGAGTGAGAAGGTTACTCCGCACACTCTGCGCCATACTTTTGCAACGGATTTATTAAAGAGTGGCGCGGATTTGCGTGCCGTGCAGGCTTTGCTTGGGCACTCATCTGTAACAACGACTCAGCGCTATACCCATGTGACAGACAAGCACCTAAAAGATGTCCATAATGCTTTTCACGGTCGTAGAAAGAATAAAAATTAGACCCTTTTCGGGGTCTAATAAATTTTATGAGTAATCTGGAGGAGGTGGTAAATCTCTCCCAAAATCTTCTCCAAGAATTTTTTGGATTTTATTGTTTTCTGCTTGAGCTTTTAGTGCTTGGTAAACTAAAACAATAGACGTCAGGGTATTTCCTGCCATTATTTCGGTTTGACTAGAGTTTAGTCGAATATCCTGAGCAGTTTGCTCGGTTTTTCGCATTATATAGTCAATAATATTTTTCATGCCAGGCATTTCTGCGTTCATTTGCTCTATTTTTTGAACTATTAAAGATAAAACATATCCTTTTTCGTGATCTTTGATGCAAGCCTGTGCAGTTTTTTCATTAAGGGTTGGAAGTGCATCGTTGTCGCTTTTCACGATAATGTCGGGGGTGCGTTGCATGGCTGTGCGCAGTGCACCATAAAGCGCAATTACACCAATCACTGCATGCAATTGAGCTTCTTCAAGGTCTCGAGATTGTTCAATTAAAACTATCATTTTTTCGATATTATGAGCGACTATAGGATTTTCGCTTGCTATAATTTCAAATACAGCGTCTAAAGATTCTAGGTTAATATTTTCCATAAAATCTTCAGGAGTTATTTTGGGTAATTTTTTGTCCACACTGTTTACCACTCTTTCTGCTAATTGTAAATTTGCGCCAGTCTGTTATCATTGTAAGCAATAATTTAGCAAAAAAGCAAATGAGTCTAAAAATTGGTATTGTTGGATTGCCCAATGTTGGCAAGTCAACAATTTTTAATGTTCTAGTAAAAAAGCAGGCCGCCCTGGCAAGCAATTTTCCGTTTGCAACCATTGAGCCTAACGTTGGTATTGTTGATTTGCCCGACGAGCGCTTAAATCAAATTGCCAAAATTATCTCGCCCGAAAAAATTGTGCCTGCAACAGTTAAATTTGTCGATATTGCAGGCTTAATTAAGGGCGCCCATAAAGGCGAGGGTTTGGGCAATAAATTTTTAGCCCATATTCGTGAAGTAGATGCAATTGCGATGGTGGTGCGTGGCTTTAGCGACCCAAATGTCACCCATGTTAGTGGCACTGTAAATCCCAAGCAAGATATGGAGGATATCTATTTGGAGCTTGTTTATGCAGATCTAGAGACAGTCACAAAGTCAATTGATAGAATGACAACCCAAGCTCGTTCTGGCGATAAAGAGGCCAAGCTAGCGCTAGAGATTTTAGAGAGTTTTCGGCTACATCTCGAGATGGGTCGTCCATTAGTAAAAATTTTAAACGAAGATAGTAAAAAGCTGGCTAAGCAGTTGGGACTTATGACATCAAAACCAGTCCTTTTTATGTTTAATGTTGATGAAAGTGAAGTTGCTAAAAGTAATGGGCAGGACCTGCTGACAGAATCAGAATTTGCCGAAGGCGCACCAGTCATTCCAATTTCTGCGCGCATGGAAGAAGAATTGCAGGAAATGACTCCAGAGGAGCAAGCAGAATACTTAGATGCTTTGGGCGTAAAAGAACCAGGATTAAACCGTGTTATTCGTGAAGCTTTCAGGTTGCTTGGCCTGCAAACTTATTTTACAGCTGGAGTTCAAGAAGTGCGAGCATGGACAATAAATGTTGGCGACACTGCGCCACAGTCTGCAGGTGTAATTCATACAGATTTCGAACGTGGATTTATTAAAGCAGAAGTGATTAGCTTTAAAGATTTTATTGAAAATGGTGGCGAGCAAGGCGCAAAAAGCGCAGGCAAGCTACGAATTGAGGGCAAAGATTATATTGTTAAAGATGGTGATATAATCCACTTTCGGTTTAATGTTTAGGCGACTTGTGGAGCTCTCTTTAAAGACAATTTTTTCTGAAAAACACAGAATTACCTTGTTAGTACGACATTTCCTCTGCCGGCATAGTTTTCGAGTTGGTCAATTAGGAGTTGGCTGTAGTTGGCGCTTAACTTTACATTTAGCTCTTGATTTCCTAGCTTGAAGATGACGGGCTTGTCCCCTGGGTTTTTTTCTAGTATTGATCTGAGATTTTGCAAGTTTTCGCGACTAATAGAATTTTCTAGATAAATTGCTAATTTTTCTTGCTTGTTTTCATTTAGACTTTCAAAAGATTTTGGGATTTCTTTTTTGGTATTTTTGGAGATTTTAGAGCTAGCAAGATCTTCTATTTTGTCGACTAGGATTTTAATTTCTGCGTCACGAGTGTTAATTTTTCCACTGACCTTAACTGTTTTGTCGGCAATGATTAAGTCTTTGAATTTTTCGAGAGTTTGAGGAAAAATAATAAGCTCAATTTTTTCGGTCATATCTTCTAGGGTGGCAAAAGCCATGTTGTCGCCTTTTTTGGTTTGAATTACTTTAACTTGAGTTAAAATTCCGCCTAAATTTACTACTGTGTCAGCAGGAAAATCTTTTAGAGTGTTAATTGTATTTAGCTTTTCTAGCTTTTCTTTGAATTCGCTAAGTGGATGTTCAGAAATATAAACACTTAGCAGTTCCTTTTCCCAGGCAAGACGTTGTTGCTTGGTAGCAGGTTCAGTTTTTGGTAACTCTAGATGACTTTCTGTTTCTGCAGATTCAAATCCACCAAATAAGTTTGCCTGCGACGATGCTCGCTCTTTTTCTTTTTGCTTAAAGAATTTGAGGACGGTTTCTATATTATCTACAACTTGTTTGCGCTCCGAAAAATCATCCATTGCGCCACACATTGCCAAGGCGTCCAGGGCTTTTTTATTGATTACTGTTCCATCTAGTCGCGAAACAAAGTCTTCTAGATTTTTGTAGACGCCATTTGCTTCACGTTCGTTAATTATCTTTTCTGCTACACCTTCACCAATATTTTTGATTGCTGCTAAGCCGTAGCGAATTTGCGTACCATCGCCAACAACTCCAAATTCTTGGTATGACTCATTGACTGTTGGTGGTAGTACTTTTAGGCCCATTTTTTCCGCTTCGGCAATTTCAATTGAAACTCTATCTAGTTTGTTGATGTCGCTTGTTAAAAGAGCAGCCATAAATTCAGCTGGAAAGTGCGCCTTTAGGTAAGCTGTTTCATAGGCAATTCTGGCATAGCAGGCAGCGTGCGATTTGTTAAAACCATAGCGCGCAAATGGTGGAAATAAATCCCAGATTTTTTGCGCCGATTGTTCGTCAATGCCTTTTTTGACCATACCTTCAATTAGTTTTCCGCCTTGTTCATCTAGCAAGGATTGGATTTTTTTACCGATGGCTTTACGCAATGTGTCAGCCTCTGCTAATGTGTAGCCTGCCACATCGGTGGCAATTTGCATCATTTGCTCTTGATAAACACCTACGCCGTAAGTATTTCCTAGGATAGGTTCTAGGCTTTCGTGTACGTATTGAATTTGCTTGGTACCGTGTTTGCCAGCAATGTAGTCGGGAATTAGATCCATTGGTCCTGGTCGATACAGGGCCACCATAGCAATAATATCTTCAAAAACAGTTGGCTTTAACTCACGCAAATAGCGCTTCATGCCTTCGGATTCAAGCTGAAACACTCCGGTTGTATCGCCTCTTTGCAAAAGCTCGTAAGTTTTTGTGTCGTCAATTGGTAAATTCTCAATATCAATTTCTTTTTTGTGAATTTTTTCGATGATACGTAGACAATTTTTGATAATTGTTAGGTTTGATAAGCCCAAAAAATCCATTTTTAAAAGACCAATCTTTTCGCAGTCATTCATAGAAAATTGCGTCAGGGCAGCAGTTGGGCCTTTTTGGTTGGCAGCAAGTGGCAAATAATTGGTAAGTGGCGCATCAGCAATAATTAGTCCACAGGCATGCGTAGAGGCGTGACGTGCAACACCTTCTAGCTTCATGGCAGTATCGTAAATTGTTTTAACGTCTGGTTCGGAGTCGTAAAATTGCTTTAATTCTTTAACCTGCTCTAAGGCATCCTTTAGCTTTGTTCCAGGCTTCGGAGGGATCATTTTAGAGATTTGGTCTCCCAAGGCATAAGGTTTGCCAAGCGCACGCGCAACATCGCGAATACTGCCACGTGCAGCCATCGTTCCAAAGGTAATAATTTGCGCTACCCTGTCGTGGCCGTATTTTTGCTGAACATAGTCAATAACTTCGTCGCGCCTGTCATCTGCAAAGTCAATATCCACATCAGGCATCGAAATTCTAGAAGGATTTAAAAAGCGCTCAAAAAGCAGGCCGTATGCTAGCGGATCAAGGTTGGTAATATTAAGGCAATACGATGCAATCGACCCCGCTGCACTACCACGCCCTGGGCCCACCAAAATTCCTTGGTTTTTAGCCCAGTTAATAAAGTCTTGCACAATAAGGAAGTAGTCAGCAAAGCCCATTTGCGCAATAACCGACAACTCATATTCTAGGCGTTTTTTGGCAGTTCCGTCGTCATTTGGATAGCGACGTTTAAGCCCTTCGAAGGCAAGTTTTTCAAGATATCCGATGGATGATTTTTCGTTTTTTGGCAAAGGAAATTTAGGCAAAATATACTCACCAATTGGTAATTTTAAGTCAACATTTTCTGCAACTTTTAGGCTGTTTTCAATTGCCTCAGGAAAATCTGCAAAGCGTTTTTTCATCTCTTCTGGAGTACTAATTGACAGGTCAACATCTGACAAAGTCATGCGGTCAGCGTCGTCAATGTCTTTTCCCGTTGAAACAGCAAGCAAGACCTCGTGAGCTGCTTGGTCGTCGTGAGTTAAGTAGTGACTGTCCCCTGTTGCAACAATTGGTAAGCCAAATTCTTTAGAAAATTTAGCAATTTTTTCGTTGACAAAAATTTGATCAGCAAGCGCTGGGTGATCTTGTACTTCCAAAAAAACGTTTTCTTTACCAAAGTTTTTGATGTAGAAATCCAGTAGCTTTTTTGCCTGAGCGTCGTCTTTGGCAAGAATTGTGCGAGAGAGCTCGCTGTTTAAGCAGCCAGTTAAAACGGTTATGCCGGCAGAGTGCTCTTTGAGCATTTTTTTGTCCATGCGTGGCTTATAGTAGACGCCTTCAAGGTGCGAGGTGGACACAAGTTTTGCTAGGTTGCGGTAGCCGTCAAGATTGCGCGACAAAAGCGTTAGGTGATAAGGCTTAGAATCTAGGCGCGGATCACGGTCATTGATGGTGCGACGGGCAATGTAGGCCTCAACTCCTAAAATTGGTTTAATTCCTGCGTCTTTGGCTTTTTGGTAAAATTCAATTGCGCCAAACATCGAACCATGATCGGTTAAAGCCATTGCGGGCATTTTTTGCTCGACAGCACGATTGATTAGTCCATCAATTTTAGACAAGCCGTCTAAAAGAGAATAGTGCGAATGGGTATGTAAGTGGACAAAAGACATAAAATTGATTATAATTCAAAAGTTAAAATTTAAACAGAAATTATGGTTTATCTTTTTATTGCGGGGCGATTACCAGCTTTAGCAAAGCACGAGCTAGAAACGGTTTTGTCACGACACCAAATTCAGCATGAGCCTATAGAAAATTTAGCAAGTGATTTTTTATTAGTCAAAACTTCTCAAGAAATTGAGCCAGACTTATTCTTGGAGTTGGGCGGATTTACTAAATTTGGGATTTTGCGTCGCAACTTGACTGTATTTAGTGATGCGAAAAATTTAGCACAAGAAATCTCCTCTTTGCTTGAAAAACGCAATTTTGGAATTTCTTTTGTGAATTCAAAAATAAATGCAAAAGAAATTGCTCAGCAGGTAAAAAATCTAAAGAAAGCAAAGCGCTATATTACTGCTCAAAACAAGGTTTTGACCGCAGCGCAATCAAAAGGTATTCGGCAAGAATTCTTGGTTGTAGGCGATAATCAGTCTTCTGAGCAAATCCAAATTTTTGAAATTTTGGCCGTTCAAAATATCGATCAATTTACTTTTCGCGATCGTTTTTTGCCAGAGGCGCATGGTCATCGCGGTATGCTTCCGCCAAAACTTGCACGGATTATGGTAAATCTAGGACTGGAAAACAGCAAAAAATCCATCATTTATGATCCATTTTGTGGTACAGGCAGGGTTTTGATGGAAGCTTTGCTTTTGGGTCAAGATATTATTGGATCTGATATTGATAAAAAGGCTACTGTCGCAACTCGCAAAAACTTAGATTGGCTGGTACGTAAGTTTAATCTGCTTCCTATAAATAATTTAGAAGAAAAAATTTTTATATCCTCAATTTCTGACACAGCAAGTATTTTAGAAGGTGCAAAAGTCGACGCCATTGTTACAGAGCCTTATTTGGGACCTCCTCAAAAATCTCAGGTTTCAGATGAAGAGAGGGATAGAATTTTTACCTTATTAAAGCCGATTTATTTGGATTTATTTAAGGTTGGTCAGGCTATTTTAAGGGTAGATGGAGTTATGGTTATTGTCTTTCCGGTTATCGGAGGCAACTCTTTATACGAAAAGCTTGTTGACAATGTTGCCGATTTAGGATATATTACTGCTTATAAAGATATAGTGTCTCGTCCAGATCAAATTGTTGGGCGAGAAATTATTAAGTTTAAATTAAGTAAGTGACATGGCAACAAAGAAAGCCGCAGGCTCTACTAGGTTAGGTCGAGATTCCGAATCAAAACGCTTAGGCGTTAAGATTTATGGTGGTTCGGCTGTTAAGGCAGGACAAGTAATTATTCGTCAGCGTGGCACAAAGTATCACCCTGGTGTAAGCGTTAAGCGTGCTGGCGACGACACGCTACTTGCTTTGGTTGATGGCGTTGTTCGTTTTCAAAAAATTCAAAAAAGGCGTTTTACTGGCAAGCTCAAAACTGTTACAAAAGTGCACGTCGATCCAGTAGTTAACAAGTAAGAAGGTACCATGAATTCTAATCTTATTGCTAAGGCAACCTCAAAATTTACCAAAAAGAATGTTCCAGCGCTAAAATCTGGTGACGTTGTGCGCGTGCATCAAAAAGTCCAAGAGGGCAACAAAGAACGCATTCAGGTTTTTGAAGGTGTTGTTATCAGTGTTCGCGGTGGCAAAGGCTTAGATGGCACCTTTACTGTTCGTCGTGTTGCTGGTGGAGTTGGTGTTGAAAAGATTTTTCCACTTCATCTACCATCTATTGTAAAGGTTGAAAAAGTAAAAGCTCTCAAGTTGCGTGCCTCAAAGCTTTATTATTTGCGAGATTTAACCCCAAGACAAATTAAGCGCAAGGCTCGTGGCGAAATTAGTGATTTTGCTGCGTGGGAAGAAGCTGACGCAAAAGCTGAAGAAGAAGCCATTAAGGCCGAACAAGAAGCTCAAGCTCAAGCTCGTGAAGACGCTCAAGCCAAAGAAGAAGCAAAAGCGCAAGAAGCAGTCGAGGCTGCAAAGGCTCGTCATGAAGAAGTAGAAGCCGAACAATCCGAAGAAAAATAACTCAAAAAGAGGCACTCGCCTCTTTTTGAGTAGAATTTATTTTTAGATATTTTGGGTTGCTTTAGACACCAAAATATTTTTAGTTTTACGTTTTTTGTATGTTTTTGCGTGCGCCTTAAATAGTTTTTTCTGTGCGAAGCTCTTTTTTGCGCTTGGTCGATTCACGCAGAATTGTTTGCTGAACAGATAGTGGATCGGTAATTCCCTTGACTTCGCTGACGGTATTTCCTGATCCAGTTAAAACTTTAACAGTACCAAATTTAAAGACTGTTTCGCGTAGACCTTTGACTTCATAAACAACTTCTTGAACATTTTCAAGTGGTATTTCGGCAACAATTTTATGAAAAATTTTTCTCTGGTCGATATCAATTAGGCGCTGATTGGTTAAAATATAAATATCGTGCCACCAAATAAACCAGCTATAAAATCCAAAAAGTGGCACAATAACCAGCCATAGCGCAATTGCGATTGAGCCAAAATACTTAAATGCAAAAACCGCACCCCAAGATAGCAGGATTATCACCAAAACTCTATTTGACAATGTCCAAAGATTACGTCGCCAAATGGTGACTATTTTTTCGCTGTCTCGTTGTCCATCAAAGTAATAATTTTCCATTTCCCCCGCTTTCTTGCTCTAGTAATATGTTGGTGTTGTCGATGTTAGTGATGGAAAGGTATAAACAATTATCATCGAGACAATCATCAAGACAACAAAAGCCACAAAAAAGATTCTAGTAAATTTTTTCTTCATTTTGTCCTCGTAATTTTTTTAAAATATGCAAACAAGATACCAGTTAAAAATCCAGTGATTATAGGAAAAATAATAACTTTTTCCATATCAACTGTAGTACCAATGCCTATTGCAATTATACCCAAAGTTATCGCAATTAGATAGCTTAAGGTTGCAATCATAGGTGGTGTAAAGCCAGCTCGCAAAAAACGATGATGCATGTGTGAGCTGTCAGCCTGCCAAGGCGGTTTTTTATTGTAAAGGCGTCTGGCAATTACCCAAACAACGTCAAAAATCGGCAAGCCTAAGATTAGCGCAGTAATGGCAAGTTTTGCTCCTGATAGAATTGCTAAAATTCCCAAAGTAAAGCCCAAAAACATCGACCCAGAATCACCTAAAAAGATTTTTGCCGGATGCCAATTAAAGGGTAAAAATCCAAGCGTTGCACCAGCCAACAAAAAGGCTAAAAATGCAATTTCTGGCTGATTGATTGCGGTTTGCAAAGATAAGATACCAATAGCAATAGAAGCGATAGTTGATACTCCTCCGCTTAGTCCATCTGCCCCATCAAACCAGTTGATTGCGTTAATAATAATCAGGAGCCATACGGTTGCAACCAAGAACCCTAGATTTTCAAGGCTAATGATTTGGCTGTTATTTAAGGGGTTACTGATTATATCAATACTAATTCCGCCAACTACTGCGATTGCTACAGCAACTACTTGTAGAATAAATTTAGATCCAGCTGTTAAATTTTTAATATCATCATAAACGCCAACAGCCAAAATCACTATTGCTCCCAAAATAAAACCAAGCGCCTTGCTGTGGAATTTTTGCAGGTTGATACCGTGATTACTTAAATAGTCCGGAAAAGCAAAGACAAAAATGCCAAGTACAATCAAAAATCCAAGCGCAATAGCGATACCTCCCATTCTGGGGGTGGCTTGCTTGTGAATTCTGCGGCCCCCTGGATAATCAACTGCGCCTACTTTTAGGGCAAGTTTTTTAATGTAAGGAATTGAAAGCGCAGAAATCGCAAAAGCTAGGAGTGCTGGAAGTAGAAAGTTAAGGTAAGGCACGGCGCAAAATAATAATTATCTTTCGTCAACTGCGTAAATCATTTCCCAGTCAGCACGCTTGTAGTCCGAAAAAATTTCTTCTGGTGTGAAAAATCTTTCCAGTTCTTTTTTGGCTTCCTCGGCATTTTCCGAGGCATGCACAACGTTGTGCTGAATAGAAAGCGCAAAGTCTCCGCGAATTGTTCCAGGAGAAGCCTCTACGCCATGAGTTGGTCCTGCCATCATTCGGACAACGTTGGCAACATCTTTTCCTTCTAGGGCGATGGCAAGTGCTGGCGAGCTAGTCATAAACTCACGTAGCTTTGGAAAGAATGGTTTGTCTAGGTGATGAGCATAGTGCTCTTCGATCAGCTCGTCTGGAAAGCGCAAAAATTTCATTGCAACGATTTTTAACCCTTTACGCTCAAAACGCTTGATAACATCGCCAATAATTCCACGAGTTACGCCATCTGGCTTAATAATTACAATAGTTTTTTCTTTAGGATCCATCATATTTACTCCTATTAGATTGTTTAATGTTGGATAAATTATAACTTATTGCAGAAGATTTTTAAAGAGGAGCGAGGTTTGTGATTTAAGAAGTTGGCCGAATACAGCGAACGTAATTGTTGGCTGTTTCGGCATTATAAATGGATGTTAATCCCCTAGCCAAATTAACTGCCCATGCGAAAGTTGAAGCAAAGTTTGTACTATAGGTAGCAGTCCAGTATAAACGAGTGCCATAAATATTTCCGCCAGTATCTTCCAAGTTCCCATAAGCTCCATTTATGTATGCTTGCATAAGTTGTTTTTGATGAGGTAGGCTCCAGCCAGATTTTCCATGGGCACCACTTGAACAAACAGTACGTGCCTGATAGTACCAGTTATAGGTATCAGCAGTTTCGTTTGTAAGATTAGAGCAATTTGTCCCAGAGCATGGATAGCTCCATACTAATCCTGTAGCATTATCTTGTGCTTTTGCAGCATTATCGCCCGTGTCGCAGTAACTATTATCACTATCGCAGAATGTCCAGCTCGTAGCATATCGATCGCTTGGCGGGCTTTGACAGATATCGCTTCCACTTGGTGCACAATCTTCTTCTCCACCATTTTCCTGTGAGCCACCATTTTCTGTAGTGCCTGTCCCATTAAACATGTCTTTTAATAAGGAGCCCGCTGCCTCCGCAGTTCCTGCAACAAGCTCTGGGTTAGTAGAGCCGTAGGCATTTCCTGCCCCGTCTGCAGTAGTTAGCACATAATCTGGGTCTTCATCTCCATACGTATATCCCGCAGATATTATGCTAGCAATATACTTTAACTGTTCATGCACATTACCATCTACATCAGCACTAAAGCCAGATGAATCATAGCTACTACCAGCAATAGAATTATATATCTGCTCTAGACTAAACATAGTAGGAGCAGGACTACCAGCAGGAGGAGTTAAATTACCAGCAAAAGCAATCGTACTAAAACAAATAATGGAGATTAAAAAGAGTGGTAGCGATGTCAGGAATGACGAGGTGGAATTACTCTCTCTCTCTCTCTCTCGGTTGACAAAGGAGTGAGAATTAGTGCCCTTTAAGTTGTTTTGTTTTTTAGCTAACATTTCCCTCCTTAAAGCGTAAATAGTATCTGGTAGATAGTAGCTGGGATTTGGCACCTCTAACTACTAACTACTAAGTTCTAAATAAATTATACCACACTTTTTTATCGTGCAAGAATATGTTGAAATTTTATTTATTATTACAACAACACTAAATTCTTCCACAAACATCACAAAAATGCTCACTTTGAGTGGGTTCAAAATACCCTGCCTTAATCTTTTGTGCAGTAGCTAGGATTTTCTCTTTAGTTTTTTCTAGAACTTTTTCTGTTGGTGCGTATGATACCACTGTGTCAAAATCTACAAAATTTAAACTTAATTTTTCTGGTGGCTTGCCAAAATTCTCAAGTATTGCCAGAGCATAAACTTTTAGCGGAAAATTATTTTTAAGTTTTGTCATAGCGTCTTTTTCGTCTTTAATTTGGCTAGTTTTAAAGTCGCGAATTTCTACTGGATTGTCATAAAAAGCGTCAATTCTGCCTTTTACTCGAATTCCTTCTTCTAGGCTAAGAACAAAGGCTTTTTCAATTTCTTTGGGCAATGGCTCATTTATTTCACGTTCGCAAAATCTATAGAGTGTTTTTTTGCCTTGAGTTTTTAGCTCTTCACGAACCTTGGCATTAGGAAAGCCTTCTTCGCGCCATTTATTATTAAAAGCTTCTATTGCCAAAGTAGTTTTTTGCGACTTGTCCCCTTTTGCCCCAAAGAACGCTTCAATGCCAGAGTGAACCGCGCTTCCATAGATTAGGTGGTGATTTGGTTTAATCGGCGCTTTTAGTACATATCGCCAGTAAAATTCATAGGGGCACTTTAAGTAAGACTCAATCATCGATGGGCTAAGAGTAATAACTCCGCCAAAAGCTGGATACCGCAGAGCAACTTTGATTGGTTTTTTAGGACTAAAGAAGGTGATTGGCGAAGAGGATTTTTGGGCTTTAATTGGTGCAGGAATGCGCTCTAGGCTTAACGCCTCCATTACAAATTGACTGGGCTTTTTAGCTCTGCTAGATGCTCCATAAAATTGTGCGCCACTCATAATTAGGTGTTTTTTTGCCCTAGTTAAGGCAACATAGGCTAGACGCCGTTCTTCTTGCAAGTGAGCATCAGGCAACTGGGTTTCTAGATCAAGTAGGCTCAGTGAGTTGCGTTTCATTCTGGCAGGAAAACGGTCGCTGACCATCATCGGCAAAAATACAGTATCAAACTCTAATCCCTTTGAAGCATGAATTGTTAAAACTTGTACGGCATTTGCTGTACCTGCGCCATCAAAATTTGGCGGTGTGATATTTTTAAGGATTGTTTCGAGTTCGTTGATAAAATGTGGTGCAAAAGGGTTACCACCAATATCTAGCCAATTTTTAATTGTTGAAAAAATTACCATAATATTTTGCAGGGCTTCCTGATGACCAGAAATTTCAAGTTTTTCTTTTTGCAGGAATTCTCTTTTTTGCAAGAATTCGTATAGAATTTCTCCTGCGTTTTGTGTTTTTATTAACTCGCGCAGCTCATCAAGTTCGACAACTAGAGATTCGATAGCCTGTCTATTTTTTTTAGAAATTTTTTTCCAGGTAGCCAAGTTTTTATCACGCATCACTTCATTTAGTGAGCGATGAGTTTTTTGCGCATCATCTAAAAGATAAAAAAACTCAGTAACAGATATATTGTAAAATGGCGAGATAGCCAGCCTCATCAAGGATTCGGAATCATTGGGATTATTGAGTACTCTAAAAAAAGCAATCGTTGCGCCGATTTCTGGCTTAAAATAAAAAGCATTGTCAAAATTTGTAATATAGGGGATTTCTTCTAAATCTAAAATTCGCGTCATTGCCTCGACCGAAGAATTAGAACGCACCAAAATCGCCATATTACTATAACTTGTTTCTTTGGCGCGCGCTTTGATTTTTTGCGCTAAATTTACAAGCTCGTCAGTATCTTGTTGATACCAGTGAAAAGTTGCCTCTGCGCCCTCGGCTAGCGCTTGCAATTTTTTATTGATTTGGAGTTTTTCTTCTAATCTTTCTGGATTATTTTTTTGGATTAAATGGTGCGCTTTATCCAAAATATTTTGCGTAGAGCGATAATTTTGCGTTAAAGTTACCACTTTGCTTCCGGGAAAATCTTCAATAAATCCCAGTATGTTATTGAGCGCTGCGCCACGAAAAGCATAAATTGATTGATCGTCGTCACCAACAACTGTTAGATTTTTTTGTTTGCCAAGTAGTGATTTTACAAGTTCATATTGGGCTTTGTTGGTGTCTTGAAATTCATCAATTAAAATAAATTTAAATCTGTTTTGGAGATTTTTTTTCACCTGCGAATTTGTTTGAATTGTGTTAACTAGAATTGTAATTAAATCGCCAAAATCTAGAGCACCGATTTCTTGCTTCCACTCCTCGTATTGGGTATAAATTTTGGCAATTTCTTGCTGTCTTTTGACTTCTAGAGAATTTTTGACAGGAAGTTTGTTTGCTAAAAATTCATACTCTGCGCAACTAATTAACTCGTCTTTGGCGCGCGAGATAACCCGCAGAATTTCGTTAATATACTTGGTAGGATTTTTAATTGGGCGCAATTCTTCGATACCTTCGACCTCAGTAATCCTGTCTCGCATCAAAAGCTCTGACTCTTTACTGCTTAAAATTTTAAATTCAGGAGCCAAATTTGCCTCCATCGTAAGTTCACGCAAGATTGCGTCGCAAAAGCTATGAAAGGTAAAAATGTTGGTATTAGTGAGTCCATATGGCAAAAGCTGGTCAACTCGAATTTCCATTTCGCCCGCAGCCTTTTCTGTGAAGGTTAAGGCTAAAATTTCTTCTGGTTTAGCAAGATTATTTTCAATGAGCCAAGCAATTCTTTCAGTAATAACTCGAGTTTTGCCTGTGCCTGCGCCTGCCACCACCAAAAGAGGCCCAGTTTTGTGTTGGATTGCTTTTTGTTGATTTTTATTGGGCACTTCTTTTGATAAGATTTGCGCATCGAAATTTAGTTGTAATTTCGTACTCATAATAGCTTTTAAGTTATGTTTAAAAGTAGAATTGATTTTTGATACCATCCGCAAGTTGCAAAAAGTAATCCAAAAAATATATCTGCGACTGAGGACAGGTAGAAAAAATAAATTTTACTTTTGATTTTGCTACAATCGACTCAGCACCTCGGCACCATTTTTGGTGACCAAAATAGTGTGCTCAACATGCGCTGATCGTGAGCCATCTTTTGATAAAATTGTCCAGCCATCTGTTGCAGTTTTAATGTCGCT
>CAZWUV010000012.1:0-15525 GCA_964636735.1 uncultured Candidatus Saccharibacteria bacterium
ACAAGGTATCCGTAGGGGAATCTGCGGATGGATCACCTCCTTTCTAACGGATTATAATAGCGTAGTCTCGCCTATGGCGGATGCGTTTATTCGTAGGTCGGATTTAGTATTTTTACTAAAGATTTTCGTTCTTATAATCATTAAGCAACCAAAGCAAAAGAGTCTCTATGCAATAGAGGCTTTTTTGTTTTTGGCTAAAGGGGCGATTTTTGGTGTATATTATTGACATTTTGCTGTTTTCTAGGTATATTTGCAAAAGCACTAAATTTGTTAAATTTAGTAGTACACAAAAAACAAGGAGTTCTAGAATGAATAGCGAAATCAGTCAAATTAGTTGTAAGGGTATCAGCTTGCGAGAAGCGGCAGAAGATCTTGCAGGAAGTATTTGTCACATGGTACTTTTGACAAGTTCTGTAATCATCGGTCTAGCGTCAAGCATATCTTTTTTGCTGGTGACAGCCAGAGAAGTGGTGGATTTTTATCACATAATAGTATTGCTATCTACGGTAGTTGTGGCAATTTTTTTATGTAATTTTTCTGGTGGCGAGCAAGGCAAAATTTTAAAAATGTGCGTGAGCGATAATTGCAATTTGGGTGGAGCGATAGTAATGATATTTTTTTGTGGTATGTGTTTATCCTGGAGTTGTCTTGCTGCCACTCTAACAATGTCATTTTATTTTTTTCCGTAAGAATTTTGACGGAAAATCTTTCAAGGATCTTCGGATCCTTTTTGTTTTTTTGGCTAACTTGTGCTATATTGAGGTGGAATTGTAAATTTACATTTTTGGAGGCTTTAGTGGATAAATTTGAATTGCCGTATCGTTCAACAGGAGTTTTTGATCCCAAGACAGCTTTGTGGGATTTACTTTGTGTTTTGGATTTTTTGATGAGCAGCCTTTATCGAGCTGGATTATTGATTTGGCTTTTTGCTGGCAGTTGGTGCATAATGCATATTTTGCCAATCGAGTTTAACTTTTTGGTGTTATTTAATTTTTTCAGTTTAGTACTTTTAGGCTACGATATCTTTTTAGGTGACTCATGCATTAGTGCATTTATTTTTTTCTTTTGGCTAATTTGTGCAGTGAAGCTCAATTATTGCCTGATAATGATATCTGTCTATTATCATTATGCTGGTGTTTTGACGTTTTTGGTATAAAGCAAGGATCCTATAGGGTCCTTTTTAATTTACTCTAGCCATAAAAGACAGAATGTTTTATGCTAACAGTATGTTGAAATTTGATGTATCTCAATTGGGCGGTCAGGACAATAGATTGTGGGGAAGCGTTAAAAGTATTTTTGCTACCAGCGATACTGGCAGTGCGCTGATGGATGCACTCAGTCGTGATGATTGGATTGACGAGGTGAATTTAGCGACTTACTTTTCGCCAGAAGTAGCAGAGATTTTTCGCCAAACGTTGCTTGGAAATCCTAATCAGGTAAACGAGGTTGATATTTTTGCTCCTGCTGGCAAAGGAGCTGAATTGCCATCTTTGGATGCTTTTTTAGCAACTTTTTTAAGCAATCAAAAGGTTAAAAAAATTTTACTCAATGCGGGATTTAGTCCAGACAAACTTTTTTTGAAATCAAAGGGGTACGGGGCAAAAATTGATAATTTAATCAATTCTACAGACAGTTTATTTAATCATTCGGCAGTCGTTGCCATTGAGTTAAAAAGTGATTTTATTGGCATCAATCATATTTTGCTGGCGCTTAAAAGGCATAGTCAAAAGTTTGTTAATTCAATGGCTCAAAACAATGTTGATGACAAGGCTTTTAGTGTTGCCCTCTTGTGGCATAGTGCCGATCAAGAGGTTGGCGTCGAGCTTTCTGCAAATAAAGAGATTGATTGGTTACAGGGTTTTTCTGGTACTGCAAAAGAGTTTTTGATTGATGTGTCGCAATTTGCCAAAGATTCTAGTTTGCACAGTCAAATTGTTGGCAAGCGAGCAGAAATTACAGCTACAATATCACAATTATTAGCAGATAAAAACAATAATGTCCTTTTGGTCGGAAAAGAAGGGTCGGGTAAAAAAACTATTGTTAATGGGCTGGCTCTGGAGATTTTGTCGGGATCTGTTCCAGAGGGGCTAAAATCAAAGCACGTTGTGGAGCTTAATTTGCGCAGGCTGTTTGCGTCAGAGAGTTTTAGCGCGCAAAAAGAGACTCTTTTTAAGGTATTAAATGAAGTTGCTAGGCGGGGAAACATGATTTTGTTTATTGATAATTTGCCTCAATTTCTAAATCAAAATTTTGATACAGGTGGGATGCTCGTATCTGCTTTGTCATCAGATAAGTTGCAGGTAGTGGCGTCGGCAACACCTGAAGAATTTAATGATGTAATTTTGCCTAAATTATCGATTGTTCAAAAACTAGAAAGATTGGATATAGAAGATGTTTCTGGTGAGCCGGCATTGGTAGCGCTAGGAAGTGTAGCGCAATTTTTGGAGCGTCAACACAGCATAATTTTGAGTGTGCCAGCCACCCAAAAGGCGCTTTTTTGGGCGCAAAAATATTTAACTCAAATGTCGCCTTTGGAGGGAGCAATTCGGATTCTAGAAACAGCGTCGACGAGCGCTTCTTATCAAAAAGATGCGCTAAATCGCTACGTATCGCCAGCTGATATCGAGCAGGCAGTGGCAAGCATTGCCAATGTTTCTTTGGTAGAGATAAACCGCATCCAAAAAGACAAATTTGCCAACTTAAGCGAACTTCTTCAAGAGAAAATTGTGGGGCAAGACGAGGCAGTGGCAGTGATTGATGGCGCACTGCAAAAAGTTATGCGCGGACTATCTTTTCAGGCAAAGCCTATGATTAGCCTATTGTTTACTGGGGTCTCTGGTGTTGGCAAAACGCACACAGCGCAATCGTTGGCAGATATTTATTTTGAAAGTCTGGGAAGCGTGATTACCGTAGATTTAAGGCAAAAGCCCAGCAAGGATTTTTGGGAAAACTTAGGCGCTCAGGTGACGCAAAACCCCAATAGTGTAATTTTGCTTGAAAATGCAGATAATTTAGATCCTGTTACTCAGAATGACTTAGCAGATATTTTAAGCGGGGGATCGTTAAAGTTGAATGCTGGCAAAGAAGTTTCTTTGTCGGGGACAGTTTTGATTTTAACTGCTCAGAAAAATAATTTTGAAAGTGATTTTTTGGAGAATTTTGACGGCATCGCTCATTTTAAGAATTTGGAATTTGAGTCATTTATGCGAATTATTGATTTGCAAATTACAGAACTTAACAAAAAACTTAAAAATAGCTGGATCAGTGTTGGCTTAACGCCCACGGCAAAAGAAGAAATTGCAAAAACAAATTTTGACCCCGAGCGAGGGGCTCATCATTTACAATTTGCAATTAAAAACAGAGTGGAAGCTTTAACTGATAAGCAGTTTTTAGAGGGTAAAATAAAAGCAGGCGACAGAGTAATTTTGGACGCAGGAGATTTAGCTTAGGGGCGATAGAGGAAATAGGAGCAAGAGGAGCGATAGCGATAACTATAGCCCCTATAGCTCCTAATGCCCCTATTGCATCTAAAAAGGAGTTTTATGGATATACATAATTTATTGGTAATTGGACACATTATTGGCACGGCGCTCGGTGTTGGCGGGGCAACAAGTGCGGATATTTTATTTATGAAGGAACTTGGCAAGGATAAGCTTTCGCCAGATGCGCTGGGCACCCTAAAGACAATGTCGCTGATTGTTTGGGTGGGAGCGCTTTTGTTGGTTATATCTGGAATCGGTTTTTTGTGGTTGCACCAAATAGAGAGCCCAGGGAGCGCTTTAATTTATAGTGAAAAATTGGGAGCAAAGCTGGCAGTTGTTGCAATAGTAATCTTGAATGGGTTGGTTCTTAATTTTAAAGTGACACCACTTTTGGGGACTTTTGCTGGCAAATCAGGATTTAAAAAATTTATTTTAAGCAAGGCAACACTATTTTTTACCTGCGGAGCAGTCTCGATAGTTTCTTGGTATACTGCACTTATTTTGGGTGCTATTCGTATTCGCGGTTTGGAGTTTTGGGATGTTTTCGGCGTTTATTTGCTGGTTTTGGTGATTGCAATTTTAGTCGCAAATATTGGCGGGCGGATAATGACGAAGAAATAACTTTGCCTTTTAGATTCTAATCTTGTATATTTAAGGTATGTTTTATCCGATTATTGTTATTGGTGTTTGGATTTTGATTAGTCCATGGATTTTAGGATTTGCGTCTATATCTGTAGCGCTTTGGAGTAATATTATTTGTGGACTTATCTTGATAATTGTTGGGCTTTACGGGCTATCTGTCGAAGAGAGATAGGGTTGATAGAAGAGCGTTTGTGTGGCCGTCAATTGTTTAGTCTAAGCGTATTAAAGTTTTTAATTGTACAACTTTGATTTTTAATTATGCAAATTATTGCTGATTTTCATATCCATTCTCGGTTTGCGCGGGCTTGCTCGAAGCAACTTAACTTGCCAAATATCGAGGCTTGGGCTCGAGTTAAGGGTATTGAGTTAATGGGAACAGGTGATTTTACTCATCCAGTTTGGCTTAGTGAAATCGCAAGTCAAATCAAAGAAGTTCAAGCGGGGATTTTTAAATTAAAAGATAAATTCCGAGCGCCGTTGCCTTATAATGTTAAAAATCCAACCGATGTTCGCTTTTTAATTACCTCTGAAATTTCAACAATTTGGTCGCAAGGTGGCAAGGTACGTAGGTCGCATACTATTATTGTGGCGCCAAGCATGGATTTTGCTTTAAAATTTACTGATAATTTAAAGCCAATCGCAAAGCTTGCCTCGGACGGTCGACCAATTATTGGCATTAGCGCTAGGGAGCTGGCTCAGCGAGCTTGGTCAATTGATGAGCGAGCTCTAGTTATTCCTGCTCATGCTTGGACGCCGTGGTTTTCTGTGTTTGGATCTAAGTCGGGGTTTGATTCTTTGGAAGAGTGTTTTGGCAGTGATTTATACAAAAGAATTCCGGCAATTGAAACTGGTCTTTCTAGCGATCCGGCAATGAATTATAGGGTTAGCGCATTAGATGATGTTACTTTGATTTCTTGTTCTGATGCGCATTCGCTGGATAACTTGGGGCGCGAAGCGACTCTGTTGGAAGTTGAGGATTTTGAGAATTTTAACTTTAACTTGCTTTCTAAAATAATTCGAGAAGGTGCGCCAAGCAAGGCAGATACAAGAGATACAAAAAATTATTTAGCTGGAACGATTGAGTTTTTTCCTGAAGAAGGAAAATACCACAACGATGGACACAGTAAATGCAAAGTTAGTTTAACGCCTCAAGAGAGTAAAAAGATTGGCGAGATTTGCCCTGCCTGCAATAGAAAATTGACAGTTGGAGTGCTCTCGCGCGTGGATGATTTGGCGGATCGCGAATATGGATTTATTCCTAGTGGCGCGCCAAAAGCAAATTATATTGTGCCAATCCGCGATATTTTAACCGCCTTACTTAAAAAAGGAAAAAAGACAAAAACAGTAGATAATTTTTATCGAAATTTAGTTGAAAATATCGGCACAGAATTTGCGCTTTTGATGCACGCACCAATTGATGATATTGCAAAAGTAGGTGGCATAGAGTTTGCAGGAATTGTTAGCGATATGCGCCAAGGTAAAGTAAAAATGCAAGCAGGCTATGATGGCGAATATGGTAAACTCATTTTGCCAATTAAATCATCGAGTACTTTTTTAGCACCAGAGCTTACTGCTTAAATTTGCGCCCTAGGCACTTGAACGCTAGGCGTTTTCTTGCTACATTTTACTGGTATTTGACCTTGAATAATTAGGAGAATTGCGATCGTGTCTATTAAGACTAAGGCAGTAGAAAGAGCTCAGGCAATTTTAAGGCGCCAAGACAAAAAAGCTCTTTTGGCACAAACTTTTGAATGCATTAAAAAGCTTACTGAATTTGGTGAGATTTTATTTGAAAAGGATTGGGGGGAGCATCAGCAAGAAGCGCAAAATCTAAGTCACGACTTAAAAGATTTAGCAGATTTTTTACAAGACCAGATTACGGCGTTATCGAAGAAAGTTTAGGTTTTGTGTTGTGAAAGTTAATTTGACGCAAGACTTGTTTAGCTTAAGGAGGATACAGGTCAATGTCACAAGAGAAAGAAGTTTCAAAAATCAATTTTGGTCTCTTTCAAAAAGAAGGTCAAGCTGTTATAGATATTTTTTTTAAAATGAAGGCAATAGAGCAAGAGTTTTATGGGGCTTGTGAACTATACAAGAAAGCCATACTGGAAGAATCTTTAAAAAGCATAAGACGCAAGGGTAAATGCGTATGTAGTTTTTGCGAAAATGTTTTTTTAAAAAAACATATGCAACTTTGCTATGTCGTAGGAGATATTTTGTACTACTCAGGGGGTGGTTGCTCGGGAGAACCTTTCTCGTGGAAAATTGGTGAGTTTTCTAATATAGAGCGTCTTTGCGCAAAGTGTTGTCAAAATCCGAGTAGCAAATATAGTCGCCAAGTTCATAACTTATTTGTTGCGCGCTATTTGCCTAAATCTAAGCAATATGAGTATCAAGATGGGGACTTATGGCTTCCTGTTCCCGACGGAACTTATATCAAGGATTTTGCCTTAAAGGATTTTTTTGAGAATTCGGATTATTCTAAGAATTATGCTAGAAATTTCCCCCAGTTTAGCTTGATTGGATATGGCAAAGAGACACTTCGCATCACCAAAAATGGTTTATTTATGAAGGACATTTAGTTTAATTTAGCTTCTAGAAATAGAAGCTTTTTGTTTTGACAATAGTTAGAAAATATCGCACAATAGCTTTATGCCAGAATTGCCAGAAGTAGAAACAGTAACAAGGGGACTTGAGTCTCGAATCATCGGCAAAACAATTGCTGATTTTGAAGTTAGAAACAAGAAAAGTTTTATTGCTGAAAAGGGCTTTTCTTACGATTCTATTAAGGGTGCTAAGATAAAAAGTGTTTCTAGATACCAAAAAATGGTAATTATTGAGCTCTCGGTAAATTATTCTTTAGTTATTCATTTGAAGATGACGGGACAACTTGTCTTTACCGCAAATCCTAAATCAGAAACTCTAAATTCTAAACAAATTTTAAAATCCAAATCATCAAATAATAGTTTTGCAGGCGGACATCCAGAAAAATCCTACGAGACGCAGTTGCCCAACAAGCATACGCATGTAATTTTTACCTTTAAAGATGGTAGCCATTTGTATTTTAACGATTTACGAAAATTTGGCTGGATTCGCGCGATTGCTAAAAACGATTTAGGCCAGTTTTTAGATAGTTTTGGCTATAGCGCCGATCCACTAACTCCCCAGTGGCTTTTTGACGGCTTTGCCAAAAAGGCGAGCCGAAAAAATGTAACTGCTAAACAGTTTTTGATGGATCAAAAAGTTGCTGCAGGCGTTGGCAATATTTATGCTGACGAAGCTTTATTTGATGCAAAAGTTTCTCCCTTAAAAAAAGCAAAAGATTTGTCTGACGAAGAGCTAAAAAGAATTTTTAATTCAGTTAAAAAGGTGCTAAAAAAGGGTTTAAAGTACGGCGGAACGACTAAAAGTGACTACCGTAATATTGATGGGTCTGCTGGCAAAATGCAAAATCATTTAATGGTGTATGGCCGAGAAGGCGAGGCTTGCAAAAGGTGTGATGGAGTGGTTGAGCGCATAAAGCTTGGTGGGCGCTCGACGCATTTTTGTCCCAAGTGCCAAGTGTAAAAATTTTAGGAGGGCGGGTGAATTTTCGGACTGTTGGAATAATTTTAAAAAAGCGTGATTTTGGCGAGGCGGACAAGATTTTAACGATTTTAACTCCTGGGCGGGGCAAAATCGAGGTGATTGCGCGGGGAGTGCGCAAAATCAAGGCACGCTTAGCTGGTCACCTAGAGTTGTTTTATGCGGTGGATTTTGATTTGCGAGAAGGTAAAGCTTGGTATATCGCTACTGGCGCAGAAACGATTTCTAGATTTGCAATGGGTGATTTGGATAAATTTAAATTGGCTAGCAAGGCGGGTAAGTTGGCGATGCAGTTAGCTCAAAGCGAGCAAGAAAATTTTAAGCTTTATAGTCTGCTGGAAGATTTTTTAGCGGAGCTTTCTAAGGGGGATTGTCCGACAGATTTGCTTTTGGCTCAATTCGAGTGGCAATTATTGCTAGCAGGAGGGTTTAGTCCAAAAATTAAAAACTGCGCCAAATGCAATGGCGTCCTAAGCAAGGATGAAATCAGTCTTTGCGCACAGGTTGGTGGGGTGATTTGTGGTAATTGCCAGGAGACTCAATTGATATCTGTGCGGGTTGGTGAAAATACCTACAAGGCACTGCGCTTATTTGAAAATGCTCCTCTTGCAATGGCCGGGAAAATTGCTTCGAGCTCTATCAATCAGGTAGAATTAAGAAAGGTTAATAAAATGTTTTGGGAGTATTATTTAGATTATTCGCTGGAGTAAAATATGGAAAAACCAAAATTTAGCGCAAGTGATTATTTAAGACAAAAGGCAGAACGCAGTGGATTAACTCAAGAAGAAATCAAGCAACAATATCCGCACTGGTTTCGTCCTCTCGGAGGAGAGGCCATTAAAGCCAAAGATTTACAAGGCCCAAATTTGATTGAAGTAGAAGAGGGAAATCTAAAGATAGCACTACTTACTAGTAATCTCAGTGATAGAGATCAAGAGTTCTTCCAGTCAACAGACCAAAGTCACAGAAAGATTAAAGATTTAGTTTTTGTCTTTGCAGATAAAGAGGTGCTATCTGTGCAGGATCTGCTACCAAGTAAGGATATTGCAATGATTTTTAGATCTGATGCTACTGCAAAAAGTTTTGATGCTCAGTTAGTTCTTTCTAGAAAAGGAGTAAATTCAAAGTTTTCGATGGGAATTGATTTGGGCGTGTCGCCACTGTATCCGCATAGCATTTTGTCTTTATTACATGAAATTGGCCATGCTAATGACTTATTGCAAGATGGGAGGGTGATGGAGGTTAGCAGGGCAATCAGGAAATTTGCTCAGGTTAGCTTTCAAGCTGGAAATAAGCCAACAGCTAAGGATGGTAGAATTTTTTTGGAAGCAGAGCGTAATGCTTGGGCATATGCCTTGAAGTATTGCAGGAAGATTTTTAATGCCATGAGTGAAGAATTCAATCAAGAAGAAATGTTAAGAATTGTTCATCAAGGAGCTTTGCACTCTTATAGCAGTGATATCAATCAAAAATTATTGGGGTAAAATGATTGGCGTTTTTGATTCTGGATTTGGGGGGTTGTCGGTTTACTTGCCTCTTCGGCAAGCTTTGCCAGATGAGAGTTTTTTGTATTTAGCAGATCAAGACTTTGCGCCGTATGGAGAAAAATCCCAAGTTGAAATTGTAGCACGCTTAAAAAAAGTAGGGCAATTTTTTGCAAGCAGAGGAGTTGGATTAGTAGTGATTGCCTGCAATACTGCTACTTTAAATGGAATTGAGGAGTTGCGGCGTGAGTTTCCGCAAATCAGCTTTATTGGCATGGTGCCTGCAATCAAGCCTGCCTCGACAATCAGTGATAAAATTATTGTTTTGGGTACTCGATCAACTGTTGAAAATCCAGTTTATAAAAATCTTGTTGAGCAGTTTGCCAAGGGCAAACAGGTTTGGCACATTGGTGCGCCCGAGCTAGTTCGTCAGGTAGAGGCAGGGGATTTGAGTGATATAAAATTTTTAACACAAAAACTTTCTGTGCCAATTGATGCGGGCGCGCAGGCACTGGTAATTGGTTGTTCCCATTTTTCATTCTTAAAGCCACTCATTAGAAAAAATTATCCAAATCTAAAGATTTTTGATGGTGCAGATGGCGTAGTGCGTCAAGCTTTGCGTATATATGCGGATGCTCCTTTGCCTTCGCTCTCGACAGAGCTATGGCGGACAAGTAACGCACCTATTGCCCCTATCGCGCCTATTGCTCCTATTGCCCCTAATGCCTCCCTATTCCTAACCACCGGAATTCCCAAAAAAGTTGACTTTATAGACAGAAATATTATATTTTCTAAAATTAAAATTTAATCAGGTAAATAAAAACCCACCTTTTTGGGTGGGATTTTGGTTATTTTTTAGTTAATCTAGGTCTGTACGAGGCACAATTGCTTCTTGGATAGTTTCGGCTTGCGCCTCGATAAACTCCAAGCAGAGTCTTGCAAAGTTGGTCGAGCTTTGCATGTGGCTGATTGCTCGATTAATCACCTCAATTTTTGGTGATTGATCGCTCGTGTCTAGTATCTCGTATTTCAAGATATAGCTTGTCGATTCGCTCAGTTGCTTGATTAGTCTCTTCATCTGACTTGCGCAATGAACAATTGATTCTGTTTTAATAAAAATTTCTGCCAGATCGATTGTGTCTCGTATTTCTTGTAGTGACTGTGTCTTATTCATAGCTATCTTCTCCTTGTTTTTTGGGGTCATTCCATAAAATTCGTGCACTTAAAATATCGCAAGCGTGACAAAACGATGCCAGCTCGTTCATTGTTCGCTCTCCTGGGACGTAATCATCATTCTCGCCTTCAATATATTTTAAGGCGTTTTGTTGTGCTGGAGTTAGCTCTATGCCATATCGGCTAATTAAATCTAGGCGAAATTGCTCACGACCTTTTTTGGTGGCAAGCTTGCGCTTGATTTCTGTAAATTCTTCTTCCGTTTGATTTTTTTGCCTCTCATACTTAAAAGGTTTTTCTATGTCGTGCAAGAAAATTACCAACAAAGCATCGTCAAACTCAAAAGGGGGGCTGGCACGGTATTTGCATAAATATTGTTCAGACATTGTGCAGTATAAATCATCTGCGATTTCTAGCATTTCCATCAAGTGGTCAAGGTAGCCTCCTGCATAATTGTGGTGGGACTTTCGGGATCCAGCTGATTTTTGAAAAATATCTTGAAAGTCATCAAGGATTTTAAAGCATTGCTGGTAGTTTTTGTCTTTGCTGAGCCAAAAATTATGCATAAAGCATCGAACACCGTGAATTTCATCACTACTCATTTAACATTTGCCTTTCTTGTAAATTTTCAAAGCTCAATAAGCTTAGCGAAAATCGCTCTTATTGTCAATGGCTACACTATTCCAAAAAACATTTTTTTGGTGTATACTCACTGTATGAATTACCCAGAAAATTTTATGGAAAATTTGGTTTCTTTGTGTAAGCGCAGGGGCTTCGTTTTTCCAAGCTCAGAAATTTACGGTGGTTTAAATGCGGTTTGGGATTTTGGACCTTTGGGCGCCTTGATGCGTGATAACATTCGCCGTGAGTGGTTACGCACTTTTGTGTATGGTCGGACAGACATTGTACCTATTGAGTCATCTCTTTTAACTAAGCGAGAAACTTTAGTTGCTTCTGGTCACGAAACTGGCTTTACTGATCCTCTTGTCGAGTGCAAAATTTGCCACGAGCGCTTTAGGGCTGATCATGAAATCCCAAAAGCCAAAAATCACGAGCACGATTTAACTGAGCCAAAGCAATTCAATATGATGTTTAAAACCCATATCGGTCCTGTTGAAGATCAAGGTGCTTTAGCGTATTTGCGTCCAGAAACAGCACAAGGAATGTTTGTAAATTTTAAATTAATTGCCGATTCGATGCGCATGAAATTGCCATTTGGAATTGCTCAAGTTGGCAAGGCTTTTAGAAACGAAATCACAACTGGAAATTTTATTTTTCGTTTGCGCGAATTCGAACAAGCAGAAATTGAGTATTTTGTTAAGCCTAGCGAGGCAGATAAGCATTTTAAAGAATGGTCAGATTTATGGATGAAGTTTTACGCTGATTTAGGAATTGCAGGCGAGAGAGTGCGTTTGCGTGAAATTGATAAAAAAGATTTAGCACATTATAGCGATGCAACGTCAGACATTGAGTATTATTTTCCACAAGGCTGGTCTGAGTTGGCAGGAATTGCCAATCGCACCGATCACGATCTTAAAAAACATATGGAGCACTCTGGCAAAGATTTGACTTGGTTTGACGAAGAAACAAAAGAAAAGGTTGTGCCATATGTAATTGAGCCTACTTTGGGAATAGATCGTTTGCTTTTGGCGTTATTAGTCAATGGATTTGATGTTTCCGATGGTAGTGATGGTCGAGCTGAGGGCGAGGCAGTGCTTCGTTTGCCGGCTCAAATTGCGCCAGTTACTGTTGCTATTTTTCCTCTAGTTAAAAAGGGCGGGTTGCCAGAGCTTGCAAAAGATATTCGCACCAGTTTAACAAGTGCGGGTATTGGCTTTGTGCAATACGATGAATCTGGTTCAATTGGTCGTCGCTACAGAAGGCAAGACGAAATCGGCACTCCTTGGTGTGTTACGGTTGATTTTGATTCTTTAGAGGATGGCGCTGTAACTGTGCGAGATCGTGATACTTTAGAACAGGAACGTATTAAAATCGATGAACTGGCAAATTATTTTAGTGCCAAAAAATCTTTAAGCTAAAAGTAGCTAGCTATAACTATAAAATCAAGAAGCTAAATCTAGGCTTTATCTGCAGTATGGTATTTTGTTTGACTTTTTAGTTGTTTTTTGTTAATCTAGCAAAAGCAAATAAGCAAAAGTATCTTAAAAAATCGGAGGAAAAAATTGGCCAAATATTTTACGGCTGACTTACATTTTTCTCACCCCGAAATGGCGGTACAAAGAGGTTTTATCCGACCTCTTGAATGGAAAGCGAAATATGAAAGAGATAGAAAAGCACGCGGAATACATTTTGCAGTGGAAGAGTTGACAAGAAGGATGAAGTTACGTGATTTGCGCCTGATAGATATTGCGAATATCGATGCTCACAATGAACAGCTTGTCGACAATATCAACAGAAATGTTGGTCGCAGTGACGAGCTGTGGATAGTTGGAGACCTAGCTGATTGTGATGCTACGCAAAACGAAATTTGTCATTGGATGGATAAAATCAACACACGTAATCGTGTGCTGGTGCGTGGCAATCATGATATTCACGATAGGTCACTTTACCGCAAGTTATTTAGTACTATCTGTAATAGTGCGCAAGTATCACTAGAGGACAAGGCTGTTAATATTAGCCATTTTCCCTACAAAGAAGACTTGGGTAAATACAGTGCTCGATTTCATGGATTGGCACTAAAAGATGACGGCAAGCCGTTAATCTTTGGTCATACTCATGGCACATACCAAGTTCACCCCCGCAATTCACGGGCAATTCATGTTGGCTTAGATGCTTGGGATTTATATCCTGTTCATGAAGAGCAAATTATGATGCTACTTAAAGAGCAAAAAGTTTTTTGCAGATCAGCAGAAATTCTTGCCAAGAGATAATTTAAAAATTTTCCCCACAAACCCCACTTAAGGTGGGGTTTTTAATTTTTTATAAACAAACCCTTGCATATAAAACTAATAATATGTACAATAAATAATGTAAGTGGGGAATTGTGGATAAAAGTGGGGAAAACTCAAGTATCTTGTGGAAAACTCAAAAATAACAGGTTAAATTTATAGAAGTAATTAAAAGGGAATAGCGCAGACAATAGAAATTGAGGACTACAACCCTAAAGCTCTATTGCCTCTAGCGCGCTTAGTAAAAAATGCTCGTTGGCGAATATTCACACAATATAGACGAAAAAGGCAGAATGGCAGTGCCTTTTAGAATGCGACATCAGTTTGGCGATGGCGCTGTTATTACTCGTGGCTTGGATGGCTGTTTGAATATTTATAGCGAGCAGGAGTGGGCAAAGGTTGCTA
This sequence comes from uncultured Candidatus Saccharibacteria bacterium, assembly GCA_964636735.1. Classification (GTDB taxonomy): domain Bacteria; phylum Patescibacteriota; class UBA1384; order JACPKC01; family JACPKC01; genus CAZWUV01. Next base: position 13,681 of record CAZWUV010000012.1, read on the forward strand.
AGAAGGTTTCTTCTTTGCCAATGAGTAGTGCCAAAGCACGTCGTTTTCAGCGTTTTATGCTAGGTGGCGCAACAGAAGTAGAATTTGACAAGCAAGGCAGAGTACTTATTCCTGCAAATTTGCGCGAGCATGCGGATTTATCAGAGGGCGCAATGGTAGTTGGTGTTTACACTCATGCTGAGATTTGGAATAAAGACCGATTTGCCAGCCAAGCAAAAGAGATTTCGCCAGAGCAAGATTTAGAGGATTTAGAAATTTAACAATTTTGCACTAAGTTTTGCGACTTAGGCAGACTGATGAGGGAGGGATGTTTCGCTCTCTCATCAGGTCAGTCTAACTTGCCTGAACATCCCACCACAAGGTGGGTAAACCATCGCATTTTGCGAGGTAACTGGGATAGGAGGGGGCTCCATCTAATTTAGGTGGGGTAAGAAGTCTAAGGGTGGCGCATTATGACCCTCGCGCCACCCACGGCCTTCATTCTATCTATTAAAGAAAATTATGAAAAAACATATTCCTGTAATGCTAGAGCAAACGCTTCAAGCATTGCAACTTAAAAATAATGATAACGTGATTGATGCAACTGTTGGCTTGGGGGGTCATGCTACGCAGATTTTGCGCAACACGTTGCCAGATGGCAAATTGCTCGGCATTGAGCGCACGGTTGACGGCGCTAAATCTGCTCAAAAGAATTTAGAAGCTTTTGGGGAGCGCGCCAAGATCGTTAACGGAGATTTTCGTTCAATCGATAAGATTGCCAAAGACAATAACTTTGCACCTGTAAATGCAATTTTATTTGATTTAGGTTTAGCAAGTTGGCAGATTGACGAAGGCTACAAAGGACTTAGTTTTCAGATTGACAGTCAGCTCGATATGGTCTTAACAGATGATTTTGTGCGCGATGATGTAATCTGGACGCAAAATGATTTTTTGGCAAAAACAGTCAAAAAATGGCGTTTTCAGCTAGCCCTAGAGTTTGTAAATGGCGCAAGTGCGGACGAGCTAGAAATTGTCTTTAAGATTTTTGGTGATTTGCGGGGCGCCAAAAGTATTGCCAAAAAAATTACCGAGCACCGTAAAAGCAAGAGCATTTCTACAACACAAGACTTGATATCTGCGATTGGCACAAAAAATCCAAAAGCCTTAGCTCCGCTTTTCCAAGCACTTCGGATTTTGGCAAATGATGAATATGGAGCAATCGCATCGGGAGTCACAAAGGGCTGGGATTTACTAGAAGAAGGCGGAGTGTTGGCGGTAATTACATTTCATAGCGGTGAAGATAGGTTGACTAAAAAATTATTAAAAGATTTATCTGGGGCAGGAAAGATTAAAAAAGATTTTCCAACCCGAGAAGAAATCAAGCAAAACAAAAGATCTCGTAGCGCCGTGTTGCGTTGGGCGATCAAATAATAGATAATTAAATAAAATAGGCAGGAGGGGATAGTGTCAAGACCGATTAGCTTAATCAAAAATAGTGCTAGGGGCGCAGATGAGCGCAAGCGCACCATTGAGCGAAACGTAAAAGTTGGCCCTGTTACTTTGCGTGCCTTAACTATTGCTTCGATTGCTAGCTTGTTATTATTTTATTTAGCACAAACTACTCAAAGCGCTACCAAGCAATACGAAATTCAAGCTCTTGAGCGAAGCAAGCAAGAGCTTTCAAATGAAGTCGACAGACTAGAGCTCGAAGCTTTGCGCTTGCAGTCATTGCGAACTATTGAAGATAGTGTTGGCAACACCTTGCAACCAGTTGAAAACGTTAAATCAGTTGAATAGGTTGGTCTTTGCTGTTAAGCTAAGCTTTGTAGCTAATCGATTTTTGTTTAGCTTCTTAGATCTTTAAAA
>CAZWUV010000013.1:0-15307 GCA_964636735.1 uncultured Candidatus Saccharibacteria bacterium
TTCCAATGACCAGCTGGTTGAGGAATATCAATTGCTAGCGCTCTGGGGGGGGGGCGTTAAAAGAGAAATAGTTGGCGCCACAAAAAGCGTAGCAATAGAAAATATAGTTAGAAATTAATTATAGCACATTATTTTTTGCCAAACATTTTTTGCCGTAGATTAAGCCACAAAAAAACTACTGTTGCGCGGTAAATTCTGGGTAGTCTCTTGGGCTCTTTTAGCAGTCTCCAAAACCATTCCATACCAATTATTCGAACGGGCTTTGGTGCACGTTTTATTTTGCCAGCAATAAAATCAAATGTTCCGCCCACGCCCATCATAATCGGCACGCCTAGCTCGTACTTATATTTGTCGATAAACAAATCTTGCTTGGGTGCGCCAAAAGCAACTAATAAGATATGGGGTTTGGCATCCTTAATTCTTTTAATAAGCTGGGTGGTTAAAACCTTTTTCTCTGATCTGGTGAGCTGTCCAAATGGCAAGCCTTCTTCGGCACCAACAATTTGCAAAGATGGAAAAAGATTTTTTAGATTATTGCTGGCCATAGATGCAATGCCTGATGCCCCGCCAGCAAGATATATTTTTAAGCCCTTGGAATTAGCAAGTCCCATCAAAAAATAAGTCAAGTCGACACCCGTGATGACTTCGGGAACGGGCTTTTTAAAAAGTGGCCTATAAAAAATAAAGGCAATAAGCAAAAAACTAAATTGCAAAAATCCAAAAATTGTTTTGGCTGGTTGCCAATTAAAATTGTAGGCATTGTTGAGTGTGGCAGAAAATTTAATTCCTACTCCGTCAGCAACATTAAGCTGAGTATTTTTAAGGACTTTTTTAAATTTTGGATTTTTATTTGCTTCAACAATAAATTCTGGATTAACTGTTGCAATTTGATTAGCCAATCCAGAATTCAATAAAACCCCTATCTGCTTAGCAACTTGTTTTTTGGTTAAGGGGTTAATCGGAATATTTAAGACTTTTATTCTTTTCATTACCAGCTTCCTCCCCCGCCACCACCAAAGCCACCACCAGAAAATCCGCCCCCTCCAGAAAAAGCAGACCCACCCGAGGAAGAACTTGCAGAAATAATTGCAGAATTTAGCGAGCTATTAAAGTTTGAGTCTAGTGAGTTGGCAAAATTAACAGCATTAAAGTCTGTTAAGGCGTAACCATGGTACCAAGATGGCGGTTTACTTAGCTTATCTTTAAAGTTTTTTGCCCAAACTCCCGCAACTCCCAACGCAATGGCATAGGGTAAATACTTTTCAAAAATGCCTGTTTGTTCTTGCCATTTTAAGCGGTATCTTTCTGCAGTTTTTAAGTAAAGCTGAAAGCCTTGGATTTTTTCTTTGACAAGTACGCCCTTAAGAGTTCTTTTTGGAGCCAAGGGTGCTACTACAATAATAAGTAGTCCGCTTAAAAAAGTTAAAACTATGGCCATCGTGCCAACTACATTATGAAAGCCAATTAAGATAAAGGAGCTTACTAAAATTAGCGCACCTAAAACATAAAAAATAGCTCGGGCAGTTTCTGGATTTTTTGTAATATAGCCTTGATTTTTAAGAGAGGTAAAAATTTGACCGCGCATTTTGCCAAGTTCAAGATTGAATTTTGTTGGCTCGATTTTATTTAAATTCAGAGTTTTTTGTTTGCCAAAAAGATAATCAAAGAAATTAATTTCATAGGCAGGCCTACCCGTTAGATTTTTCTTTTTAATTAGACTAAATTCGCTTTTATTGCCTAAAATAGACTTCTTTTTTGCTTCTTTAATGGTAATGAAGCCTTCTGTTGCCCAGCTTATAATTAAAGCAGTTAAGTCTTTTGTTTGAAAGTGCTCATCGTAAAGAGCAAATCCTTCGGCTAGAGTTATATCTTTGGGAATTGAGAATTCCGGAACAATTGTTCCCTTGCCACGAGGATCGATTGCATGTTTTTTAAGATACCAAAAAGCAAAAGCCAGAATTAAAATGGGAATACTAAGATGCCAGTTAGCGAGGGTAAAAAATTGAAAGCTGGTTAAAGCGGAAGGTCTTGTAATTGCACCTTTTTGCCAAGTAGCTGCCAAACTTAAGCCTTCGCCCGATTTAAGGTTGCCTGCAATTGCGGTTAAGTTATTTTCAGACAAGTCTTTTTGAGCTTTTTGTGTACTAAAAAGTGGTCCAAAAAAGGCATCAGTTTGCAGGCCTTGAGCTTGTTCTGGTAGCTGGAAACTTCCAGTTGCCTTAAGGATTGGTACTGGCCACGCATTGCCAGTTATATTCCAAAATAGTTCATCGCGTTCATTTGTAAATAAAATAGCATTTTTAACTTTATAGGAAATATTGTAGACTTGCTCTCCAGAAATAGTTGAGTTTGGGTCGCCAATTTTAAATTCCAATACTCCATTTAAGCTGGATTTTTCAAATTGTATTTGCTCACCATTGTTGTTGGTAATTTTAATATCACTAATAAAAATTTTTCTAATTAGCCCAAAAGAATTTGAGTATGATGTAGGAATGCTTCGCAAGATCCCATGTTTTGATTGGGTAAAATCAATAATTATGTTTTCTGTGACATCTATCGAAGAGTCATTGTTGATTTTTGCGCCAACATTAAACTCCTTAATATAAAATCCATAAGGATCAGGGGGTGCTTCTTGGCTTTTAGCTACATCAAAAAGTGGCAATAAAATTATTGCCACCAAAAAAGTAAGTGTTGCTTTTGTTTTGAGAAAATTTAAAAAATTATTTTTCATCCTCTATTGTGATTTTTGTCATTTTGTCGCCAATATTTATTTTGTCTACAACGCTCATTCCTTCGGTGACTTGACCAAAAATTGTATAGTTAGGTGGTAGTGGAGTATCCTCTAGCATGATGAAGAATTGCGAGCCATTGGTATTTGGTCCGCGATTGGCCATTGCAACTATGCCTCGGTCGTAAGATTTTTTAACTGGTTCATCGGCAAAGGTATAGCCTGGTCCGCCTGTTCCATTGCCACTTGGATCGCCACCTTGAATTACAAAACCTGGTTCAACACGGTGAAAAGTTAACCCATCAAAATAATTATCATTTGTTAAAAATACAAAGTTGCTAACAGTAAGAGGTGCGTCGTCAGCAAAAAGTTGAATTTTGATAGTGCCTTTTGGTGTTTCAATGATTGCCATTTTGTTTTTAATTTGCTCGTCAGGTAAAATTGCAGGGGCTTGGTTATAAGATTTTGTCATTTTTGCTCCTTGATTTTGAGTATTATTTTGATTGTCTTGGTTTGCCTTGTTTGATTGGTTACTACTTTGATTTGTGCAACCCGTCAAGATAAAAATCGACAAACAGGTGAATAATATTTTTGGTAAAATTGATTTCATTTACTCTCTCCCTTTAGGATAATTTTAACTTAATTTTCTATAATTTCAAATTCGTGTTCAATTTGTTTTAATCTAGATTTAGCTTCTTGAATTACTGCGAGGCTGTTTTTGTAGATTTCGATTCCATCTTCTAGGTCAATTTCCCCAGATTCTAAAAGATCAACCGCCTTTTCAATTTCACTAACAAGATCTTTAAATTTTTTGGGATTTTCTTTGGGTGGATTTTTTGAGTTTTTTTTCATTATCCTCCTTTATACAACTATAGATATTATTTTGCCATCTTTAAAAATTGTTTCAATTTTGTCGCCTTTGGCAATGTTTTTGTTGGATTTTATAATTTCTCCAGCACTATTTTTGGTAATTGAGTAGCCTCTGTCAAGGACTTTCTCTGGAGATAGAGTTTTGAGCAGTTTGGCATACTCTTCTATTTTAGATTTAGTGTCTTTTAAAAGTTTTTTAGTTAATGCCTCTGAGTTTTTAATTATTTCACGAACGTGTTTTATGTTATTTTGAATTTGTGTCTTTAGGGCGTTCTCTAGGCTGGATAATTCTAGTGAAATAGTTTCTCTATCTGGTACGGCAATTTGAGCGGCATTGCTGGGTGTAGCTGCGCGTCTATCTGCAACTAATTCTGCAATAGTAGTGTCACGTTCGTGGCCAATAGCAACAATGACTGGAACTTTGCTAGCAAAAATAGCACGTGCCATGAGCTCAGAGTTAAAGACCTGTAAGTCTTCTAGGGATCCTCCGCCACGAGTTAAGATAATCACATCGACAATTTTATGGCGATTGAAGTAATTGATAGCGCTGATGACGCCCAGTTCGGCACTTAGACCTTGGACTGTGGTGGGCTTCAAAATAAGATTAAATCCTCCCCAGCGCTGCGCCAAAACTCGTCGAACATCTGTAAGTGCTGCACCGTCTTTAGATGTAATAATGCCAATTTTTTCTGGATATTTTGGCAGTGGAGCCTTAAATTCTTCATCAAATAAACCCTCTGACTCTAGTTTTTTTAGTAATTTTTCATAAGCTTTTTTAATTGATCCTTCGCCAATTGGCTCAAGAGCAATGATTTGAAAAGAGTATTTGCCGTACTTGGCATAAATTTTTGGCTTACCAAGAACTTTAACTTTCATGCCATCTTCAATTGGGGTAGATATGTTGTATATAGAAGCAAAGCAGGGCAAGGCACTTTCCTCGTCCTTTAAATTAAAAGAAATCCATTTGTTGCCGGATATCCTAAAATCACTGACTTCGCCTTGCACCAAAACCTCGCCAACCTTTTCATCAAAAGCACTATTTACTAGGCGATGGAACTCGCTAACATTTAAGATTTTAGGTTCAATATTTATCATTCTTCTGTTTTGAGTATCTGGACGGCTTTTGCGGTAATTTCTTTGAGGTTTGTATATGTAATTTCATCTACAAGATTATCGATTTTTATCCATCGAGGGTCGCTAATGCCTTCTTCGTCTTGCGGAATTGCTTTGGAGTCTCGGTGGGTTTTAAATAAAAAATAGTTTACAAATTTATGAATTTTTTGGTTGTTTTGATATTTATCATTAAAAAAATGCTCATTGACTCCCAGATCTGCAATTAAAGTTAAGTCTTTGATGCCAACTTCTTCGGCTATTTCTCTTTTTGCTGCTTCGACAATTGACTCACTTTCTTCGATGTGTCCTTTAGGGAAAGCGTAGTTTCCATAAGCATCCTTAATAACAAGGGCCTTAGTTCCTTGTGGTGTTTTTTTAACTACAATGCCTCCAGCTGAAAATTCTTTTTGCATACTGTTTTTAAATTATTGAGTTTTAGCCCATAGAGCAGATTTTTTATAGGCATTTAAATTTTCTGCAACAAGACCTACGCCTTTGGCAACGCAAAGCATAGGTTCTTCTGCGATCTGACAGGGCACACCAACTCTTTCTTCGAAGTATTTATCGATATCTTTTAGCAAAACTCCGCCACCAGTTAAGATAATTCCTTTATCCATAATATCAGATGCAAGTTCTGCAGGCGTATTTTCTAGGACTTGCTTGACTCCCAAGATAATTTCCTGCAAGACGCTCCTTAGTGCAGTAGATATGTCCGCAGAATTTATCATCAATCCCTCTGGTAGCCCGGTAATAGAGTTAGATCCATTAACTTCTATTTCTTCGATTTTTTTGGGTTTTAGGGCACTACCAACACTGATTTTTAACTTTTCTGCAGTGGATATGCCAATTACTAGATTATACTTTTTACGAACGTAATTAACTATTGCTTCATCCATTTCATTGCCACCAATTCTAAGTGAGCACGATGCAACAATATCACCCAAAGAAATGACTGCAATCTCTGAAGTGCCTCCACCGATGTTAATTATCATGTGCCCTACGGCTTTAGCAATTGGCACTCCGGCGCCTAGTGCAGCAGCAATTGGTTCTTTAATGACATAAGTTGATTTGGCGCCCGCAGAAATGCACGCATCAATTAAAGATCTTTTTTCGGTACTAGTAATGCCAGCTGGCACACTAACCATGATCTCTGGCCTAAAAAGCCTTATCGGCCCACCTAGCTTATTGATAAAATATCGTGCCATAGCCTGTGTTGCTTTATAGCTAGAGATAACGCCATTTTTAAGTGGGTGAATTGCTCTAATGCTTTCTGGTGTTCTGCCAATCATTGCCTTGGCTTCTGAACCAATTGCAACCACTTGATTATTGCTAATCTCAACAGCAACAACAGACGGTTCGTTAATTACAACTCCCCTGCCTGGCAAGTAGACCAAAGAGTTATTAGTACCCATATCAATGGCAAGTTTTCTGAAATTCCAATTCACTAGTTAATCCTTTCTATGTTTGCGCCAAGTAATTTTAATTTTTTCTCTAAGTTTTCGTAGCCTCTATCTAGGTGCTCTATGCCCCATAGTCTTGATTCTCCTTTGGCAGTTAGCGCTGCGATGACATAAGCCATGCCTGCGCGAATATCTGGCATAGTAAGCTCGGCTCCACTTAATTTTACTGGACCTTGTATTTTAGCATAATGGTGAAAGTTCTTATTGTAAAATCGGCATTTTTGATTTTTGGGGCAGTTATTTAGAATTGTACTTTTAAGCCCCATTTTTTCTAAGTCACGTAAATACCCAAGTCTGTCTTCATAGATTGTTTCGTGAATAGTTGAAGTGCCTTTGGCTCCGGACAATACAATTGCGGCTGGTTGCTGCCAATCCGTCATAAATCCAGGATGAACATTTGTTTCGATAAACGTAGAATTTAGTTGTTTTTTATAAAATACACGAACGCCATTTGAATAAGTTTCAAATTTACCGCCAATTGTGGATACAAATCCTAAAAAACTAATTAAATTGATGTGATCTGCTCCTTTTAAAAATATATCTCCGCAAGTAGCTAGAGCAAGGCAGGCATAAGAAGCGGCTTCAATCCTGTCAGGAACAATAAAATGGTCTGCTCCATTTAGTTTATTAACGCCCGTGATATGTATAGCTCTATCTCGGCCTAGGCTAATTTTGGCACCCATTTTTTGCAAAAAAACAATCAAATCAAGAATTTCTGGCTCAAGGGCAGCATTTTCAATGATTGTTTCGCCTTTTGCTAGAGTGGCTGTCAAAAGAATATTTTCAGTGGCTCCAACACTAGGAAAGGGCAAGGTGATTTTTGCGCCAGTAATTTGACGGCTACTTGCTAGAATATAGTCCTTTTTGTGAATAATTTTAATACCTAATTTTGCAAGAGCTTCTAGGTGGTAATTGATAGGTCGTGGGCCAATTTTGTCGCCACCGAGCTGGGGAATAATTGCCCTGCCAAAGCGATGCACTAGTGGTCCAATTGCTAAAATAGGTAGGCGGTTTTTTTTGGAAAGCTTAGTAACCTCATTGCTAGAAATTTTGGCAGTTTGGATTTTTAGCGAATTATTTTTTAAGCTAAATTTGGCACCAATAATCTGGGCAATCTCTAGCGCAATCTGAGTTTCACCGATATCTGGAAAATTTTTAAGGGTAGAGGATTTTTCAGATAAAATCGACGCAAAAACTAATTTGCCGGCTGCATTTTTAGCTCCAGATATTTGAATTTCTCCCCTTAATGGGGTTCCGCCGATAATTTTATAGTAAGCTTGTTGCGACATCTACTTGAGAATAATTGTGGTATTATATAAAAATACTATATAATAAGCTTATGTCTAAAGTTAAAAAAATACAATTCTTGGGCTTTGTGACGAGTCTATTGACTGTTGTTGTGGGAGTTGTAGTGACTGCTTTAATTTTGGGTGTTGCAAATGGATACAAGATAGATTTTGTAAATTTTAAGGTTGACAAGGTGGGCGCTCTGGTTGTCAATGTGCTTCCAAGCAACAGTACGGTTAGTATTGGCAAGCAACGTCATCATTTAACATCTTTTTCTAATATGGTGACTTTGCTCCCTGGTCGGTACGATATTGCGATCAATCGAGATGGTTATCAAGAGTGGAAGAATTTTGTTCGCTTAGAAAGTGGACAAGCAATTGTTTTTGATAAAGTTTACCTATTTCTTGTAGAGCCGAGGCTAGTTTTGGAGCGCTCCGCTACTTTAGCAGAACAGGTTACTTTAGATACCAATCCAATCGTTTTAATAGATGGTGGCGAGCTTCGCCTGCGTGTTGCTGGTAGTGCTGATAATCTTTTGGTGACGCGCTTGTCCGAGCAGATTACCAGTGCAGAGCTCTTAGATGAAAATCATATAGTTTTTCAGGTAAATTCTGAGATTCGAGTTATAGAAAAAGCTGGAACTAATAATACTTTAATTTTAAATCTAGAATCAACTGAGCCAGCAAAAATAACATCACGCCAGAATGGCTCCATTTTGAGAATTGTACAAAAAGGGATTTTGCGGGAGTATCGAATTCGCTAACTGCATTGACTTTTTTGGTAAAATCAGTAAAATTATGAGGTGGTAAATTTAAGCCGCGGTGGCGGAATTGGCAGACGCGCTGGACTCAAAATCCAGTGAGCTCAACACTCGTGTGGGTTCGACTCCCACCCGCGGCACCATAAAAAATCCCTATTATAAATTCAATAGGGCTTTTTTAATTTAATTTCTGTTTGCGACTCCAGACTAGGATTGTATTTTAATCTTGACATAAAATATGTAAGATACTAATATAAACTCTAAGTAAAATATTATGATCAAAGCAGATCGCAAGCACATTATTGAAGATCTTTTGCAAAATATGCACACACTCAAGCATAAGTTGGCAGCGTGTTATGAAGTAAAAGACAAGGTTGACATTACCCCTTCGCAGGGCTTTGTGTTGCGTTTTGTGGCCATAAAGAAAGTCGTTAGCGTCAAAGATATTAGCGAGGCGTTGCAGGTTTCTAGTAGTGCTGCCACTCAGATAATAGATGGCTTGGTACAAAAGGATTATTTGCTTCGCGCAGTTAATTCTCATGATCGGCGCGTTGTAAATATAGAATTGTCAAAGACAGCCAAAAGTCTTTTTGCAAAAATTAAAAACTACCATCTTAAGCAAATGAGCAAGTTTTTTGATGCGTTAAATGATAATGAGTTGGCGCAATATGCAGTTCTTAGCAGAAAAATCTTTAACTCGCTTGCCCATCAAAACCAAGACCTTAAAGAAAAAGGAGGTAAATGATAAAAGTTAATCATTTAGTAAAAAAGTTTGGCGATATTGTTGCTGTTGATGATATCTCTTTTGATGTTGCCAGAGGTGAAATTTTTGGATTTTTAGGACCAAATGGTGCTGGCAAGTCAACAACAATTAAAATGCTAACAACCTTACTTCACCCAACCCGTGGCACAATTGCGCTAAATGGCCATGACCCCGTACATCATCCAGAGAATACTCGTCGGTCATTTGGTATTGTTTTTCAAGATCCAAGCTTGGATGAAGATTTAACTGCTCTAGAAAATATGGAAATTCACGGCGTGCTTTATGACGTGTCTGGCAAAACTATTAAAAGCAGAAGCAAGGACTTATTAAAGTTTGTTGATTTATGGGATCGCAAGAATAGTTTTGTTAAAGAATTTTCTGGCGGCATGAAACGTCGTTTAGAAATTGCACGTGGCCTACTGCATCATCCAAAGATTATTTTTTTGGATGAGCCAACTTTGGGACTAGATCCACAAACTAGAAACCATATGTGGGATTACTTGCGACAGCTCAATAAGACAGAGGGCACAACAATATTTTTTACAACTCATTATATGGATGAAGCAGATAAGATTGCAAATAGAATTGCAATTATTGATCACGGTAAAATTGTTGCGATGGGTTCTTCCGACGAATTAAAAGCGCAAAACAAGGTCAAAACCCTAGAAGAAGCCTTTCTCAGATTAACCGGTAAAACTATTCGCGAAGAAGTAGCCGGTGCAACTGATAGAATGCGCAATATGCACCGCATGGGGATAAGGAGGCGTTGATGAAAAAAATTTATATTTTGTGGCTAAGGCAGATTAAAAGGCATTTTCGCTCGAAGTCGCGTTTATTTGGGTCTCTTGCTCAGCCGATTTTGTTTTTGCTGGCTTTGGGTTATGGCTTTGGTCATATTTTTGAGCAGGCCGGTCTTGGAAACTACTTTGATTTTTTAACTCCTGGAATTATTGGCATGAACCTTGTTTTTACAAGTGTTTTTTCGGGCATGGAGGTAATCTGGGATAGAAAGTTTGGATTTTTGAAGGCAACCCTTGTTGCTCCAATGTCTCGCATCAGTATAATGCTCGGCAGGTCTGCTGGAGGTGCTACAGTGGCTACTTTTCAGGGTGTGGTGGTAATGTTGATTTCGCTTTTATTTGGCTTTGAGCCACAAAATTGGCTACTTATTATTCCAGCAATTGGAGTAATGTTTTTGATATCGCTAATGTTTACTTCTTTTGGAGTGATGATTGCATCCTTGCTTGAGGATGCGCAGGGATTTCAACTGATAATGAATTTTTTAATTATGCCAATGACTTTTTTGTCTGGTGCATGGTTTCCCCTAGAAGGCTTGCCCAAAGCACTCGATATTGTCTCTAGCCTTAATCCTTTGTCTTATGGAATTGATGCACTACGTGTTTTGTTGATTGATAATGGGCATTTTGGGCTTGGTGTAGATTTGACAGTCCTTGCAGGAGTAACTACACTATGTGTGTTTTTGGGAAGTTATTTCTTCAGAAAAATCCAAGTTTAAATAAATAATTTAAAGGAAGGAAGGAAAAAATGGATTACACTAAATTAGCCAGCAGTGAAGCTGTCCAAAAGACAATCAAGGCTCTTGGCGAAAATAATATAGAGGGAGTAGCTGTGGATACTAAGGAGGAAGCTTTAGAGAAAATCAAAGAGCTTATCCCTGAAGGAGCATCCGTAATGAACGGATCTTCTCGTACCTTGGAGCAAATTGGATTTATTGATTACTTGATGTCTGATGAGCATAACTGGAAGAATTTAAAAGGTGCGATTTTAGATGAAAAAGATGAAGAATTACAAGCCAAACTTCGCAGAGAATCAGTGCTATCGGATTACTACTTGGGCAGCGTGCATGCTCTTAGTGAAGATGGGCAATTAGTAATTGCATCTAACACTGGCAGTCAGCTACCTCATATTGTTTATACTTCGCCAAACTTGATTTTTGTCGTTAGTGCTAAAAAGATTACTCCAACTTTACGTGACGCACTCATGCGCTTAGAGGACCATGTTGTTCCTTTAGAGGATAAGCGTATTATGGAGGCTTACGGAGTTCATACTGTGCTATCTAAAATTTTAATTTTTAAAAAAGAAAATCCAATGAGTAGCCGTAAAATTCAGGTAATCATTGTTAATGAAGATTTGGGTCTTTAGCTAAGATTTTAAGCCGCGCCTTGATACTATGCATTATAGGGCGTTCGATATCAATAAAAAGCTTTGCGCTAAGATTAGAGTTGTTGTAGTATTGCAATAATGAAAACAAAAAAATCTCAATCCCTAAAGATTGCAATTGTAAGCGATTCCTATGCGTCTCATATTAGTGGTGTCGCAGTAATTTTAAGAGAGCTCAAGAAAGAGCTCGAGTTAATGGGTCACCAAGTTTTGGTAATTTCGCCGCAGGATTTTCGCTTTAAGGTTCCCCTGCCAAGGTATCCAGAGATTAAGCTAACTTTATTTGCCTACCGCAAACTCGCCAGAATGCTAGACGATTTTTCGCCCGATTCTTTGCATATTGCGGTTGAAGGTCCATTGGGCTTAGCGGCACGTCGCTATGCTAAAAAACATAAACTTAAATTTAGTACTGCATACCATACTCGTTTTCCAGAGTATATTAGTTATTACGCTCGTATTCCTGCAAATTGGATTTATAGTTTGTCACGCTGGTTTCACAATAGTGGCGATAAAACCTTGGTAACTACACTCGCTTTAAAATCAGAGCTAGAAAAAAAGGGTTTCAAGAATTTAGTTTTGTGGGAATGCGGTGTCGACAGCAAATTATTTAATCCCAAAAATCCAGCCAAATTATCTGGCAAGCGCCCAATTTTTATGTATATGGGGCGGATTGCAATCGAAAAAAATCTCAAGGCTTTTTTGTCTTTAGATTTATTGGGCACAAAGTACGTAGTTGGTGATGGTCCAGCTAAGAACGGTCTTGCATCCAAATATCCTGATGCTATTTTTACAGGCTACAAGTTTGGAGACGATTTAGCGTCAACTTTGGCTGCAGCAGATGTTTTTGTTTTTCCATCGTTAACTGATACTTTGGGCATGGTAATGCTTGAAGCAAATGCTTGCGGTGTACCTGTTGCCGCTTTGCCATCGCAGGCGTCAATGTCAGTTATCAAAAATGGTGTAAACGGCATTATTTCAGGCGATCTTAAAAAAGCCTGTTTGCAAGCACTTAAAATACCCAAAACAAAAGCGCGCAAGGTGGCTTTAAATTATAGCTGGCAACAAGCTTCTCGAAGGTTTCTGAAAGAAATAAATCTTTGATTGAAGTTTTTAAGTCTTGTGCAAGAAGCAATTTTACGAGTTATCCACATTGTATTCTTTGCAGATTTTAGTGTACAATTGCTTTATATAGAAGCGTGCAATTTAAAGGAGGAACATGGAGGGAAATTCCCATTCTAGGTTATTTAATCTTGGCCTGCGGGCAGGATTTTTGCAGTTGGCGTTTGTGGCGTTAGCACTAATAGTTTTAGGTGCTCATGCCTTGCAATTTGCTTATGCTGCGCCAGAGAAGTTATTAAATTACCAAGCCAGAGTAACTAATCACGCAGGAGAAGTTATCTCAAATGGAAGTTATTCTGTAGCCTTTCGCATTTACAACGCTCCAACAGGCGGATCGGTTTTGTGGCAAGAAGATCAGCGGGTTACTATTGAAAATGGTATTTTAGATGTCCGCTTGGGTCTTAGTCGACCACTAAATTTAGACTTTAATACCGGACGATATTATCTGGGAGTTCGTATTGGAGGCGACTCCGAACTTGCTCCTCGCCGAGCTATTGGTGCTTCTCCTTTTGCACTTAATTCGTCGTTGCTGGATGGTCGTCCAGTTGGCTCTAGCTCAAATAATATTTTGGCGCTAGATAGCAATTCAAACCTTAATTTGCCCAATAGCCTGATGGCAAGCAATACAATTGAAGCTGGTAGCGCTATCACTATTGGCAACATAAGTGTTGGAGCTAATGGCCGACTTCGCTTTACAGGAGAAGACTTCGAAGGATTTTTTGATGGAACATGGCATTCTTTGACAGCTAGCTCTGAGCCAGAGCCAATAGATTTAAGCAGTTACTGTAAGGTAAATTCTGCCTGCGCTGGATATGCCCCTGCTGTTGGTTCTACGGTTTATGCAAATAGACAGCTTAACAATCTAACTGGAGTTGCAATTAACTCTGGCTTGTTGCCAAATGTCAATAATGCATTGGACTTAGGCTCATCTTCTTTGTCTTGGAATAATAACTTCTCTAGCTACTTAGTGTTATCCGAAACAACCACGCCTTCGGCAATTGCTAATTTTGGCAAGCTTTATGTTAAGTCTGCAGACTCTACCTTGTATTTTCAGGATGATGCTGGAGTTGAGCATAACCTACTTGTCTCTGGTGCTGGCAATGTAATTGGTGCAGGCGCTGTCAATCAAGTAACTTACTGGACAGGTGCAAGTACGGTTGCTGGCTCTAATGATTTTATGTGGAATGGTACAGAGCTTGCAATTGTTGGCAACGGAGCCTTTACTGGTACTTTATCTGCAAATACGCTTACTCTTTCTAATCCGCTTACCGTTGCAAATGGTGGCACCGGATTAAATGCTTTAACGGCAAATGGTGTGCTTTTAGGTAATGGTGCAAGCGCTATCAATGTGACATCTGCGCCAACCGCAGGACAAGTTCTCCTGGGTAATAATTCAGGAGTACCCACCTTTACCACAATTACTGGCGATATTTCAATTAACGGTGATGGCGTGGTGACTGTGGTTAGTAGTGGTGATTTTGCAAATCGCGAGCTAAGTAATCTGGAAGTCATTACTGCCATTAACACCGACTTACTTCCAGATACAAACGATGTACACAATTTAGGATCAGATACTTTGCGCTGGAACGCTCTTTACATTGGTCCATCCGAAGACGAAGGAGTTCCTATAGGAGGTACAATCTATATTGGTACTGGCGGAGACAATGGTTACACGGGTGATGCTCAAATTCAGTACGCCGATAGAACGCTTAATTTAACAAATTACTTTGACTCTGAAACAATCGCAGCGTCTCGTATTAGTATAGGAGACAGCTTTATCGACTTTTTTGCGCAAGAATATACAAGCTACGGTAGTTTTGAGGATGATGCAATACCTATTTTGCAGATATCCAGTCGCGGAGACCTTATACAGGGCAATAAGGATACTTATTTATTTAAGGGCGCAACGGCTGGATTTATGTACATCGCAGGCATAAATGGCACTCCCGTTGGTATACCTAACGCCTTTGGAGATGCTAGCGGCAAGGTGCCATTTACCTACGATGTTACAAGCGACACGCTTTACTTCTATAATTCTGGCTGGCAAGCATTTGGCTCGAGTGATAACTTTGCAACCCGAGAACTAGACAATCTACGAAATACTGCAATCAATACAGATCTATTGCCCGACACAGATAATGCGCATAGTTTGGGCTCAAATACTTTGCGCTGGAAGGATTTGTATATTGGATCATCTGAAGCCGGTTTTGATATGGAGACAATTCATATTGGTGAGAGCTTAGTTAATGAAGGAACAATTCATTTCTATAAAGACTCTGGGGAGTTTATATTCAACACCGAAGCTTCTGGTGGTATAAAAATGGGTCTTGGCTATGATGATGTTGTAAATAATGGAATTCGTGTATCTTCTGCTGAAGGTATGCGCATGTTCTTTGGCGACTCTTTTATTGATATAGATAGTAGCGACAACAATATCGAACTTCAGTCTGATGCAGTCTTGGCTTTGAGTTCGGCAGGAAATTCTATATTGGACTCAGGATCTCAGCTTGTTCTAGAGTCGGTTGGCAACACAGTACTGGATTCAGAGGCCCAGATTATTCTAGGAGCAGACGATAACATCGCATTAAACTCTGATGCCCAAATTATCTTAGGGGCAACTGATGATTTAATTTTGGGCTCTGACCAAGATGTTTATTTAAGCTCTGGTGCAGCAACTGTGCTGATGCAAGATGGAATTATCCTTTCCTTAAATGACAATTCTGGAAGCTTTTTGCTAAATAGTACTGGCGTCCAATTAAATTCTGATGTCTTAGCCTCTATCAATGCTCCCGAAGTTCAAATTCAAGGTAGCTTGGTACAAGGCGCTGGCTTAGCTACAAATGCCACTGACGGATTTTTCTACCTTAGCTCAACTGCTGGCACACCAACTGGCACGCCAACTACTCATAGTGGTACAGTTGCCATGACATACGACACTGCCAACGACCTTCTTTATTTCTATAATGCTGGTTGGCAAGTGCTTGGTGATGGCGGTAGTGGAGATTTTGCAACCCGTGAACTAGACA
>CAZWUV010000014.1:0-15281 GCA_964636735.1 uncultured Candidatus Saccharibacteria bacterium
AGACTCAGATAAAAAATGGCAAAAATCCATTCAAGCCCTATCCAAAACATATTGCTGGGAAGAGCAAGAAAAAGTCCTCGAGCAGGTTTATGGCGAATTTGATAAAAAGCCCGAACCTGTCAACACGGCAAGTGCGCTGGCAAATATGAAAATTTTGCAATTGCCAACCAATAATGCTGGACAACCTCATACTTTTGCAACCACTATGAGGCACGCCGGCGCCAACGCAGCCTCGCTTAGCGTAGGGAACAACGCTTTTGAGTATCAGACAGATCAACATTTTAAGTCTTTACCAGAAGACCAAGCAGAACTTACAAGCTTTGCTAGTGATTTGGCAGACAAGTATAATACTTTTCATTTTCATTCTCGATCTCTTTTTTATTCTAGCGATAGTCGATTTCCAACTGGGCTAGATTTGTTGTTTTTGCGCGGTGCTGGAAAAAAAGTTTTCTTTCATTTTAGGGGATCAGAGGCGCGTCAAGAAAGCGTCTTTCAAGAAAAATCTCCATACAATTATGTAAAAGAAAATCCAGATTTACTTTTTTATAAATTTAATGAGCAAAGTCAGCGCACTTTTATTGACTATGCTCTTGGGGTTTGTAATAAAGTTTTTGCCGTAGACCCAGAAATTCAAACCTATGTCCCTAACTCGGTTGTGGTGCCACGTGCGCTTGATTTAAGAAAATGGCAATATGTTGGAGTTAGTGCAAAAGCTGGCAAGCCCTTAAAGATTGTTCATGCGCCATCGCGGCCAACCGTTAAAGGTACGCCAAATGTATTAGAGGCAATAGATCGCCTAAAGAGCGAAGGCTTTGATATTGATTTTAAATTAATCAAGGGCATGCCGCATGCCGAAGCGATGAAGCTTTATAAAGAGGCAGATATTGTAATTGACCAGTTAAGAATTGGTTGGTATGGCGTGTTAGCAGTAGAGGCAATGGCGCTGGGCAAAGTAGTAATAAGCTATGTGCGCGATGACCTAAAGCATCATTTGCCACATCCAATGCCCTTAATTTTGGCAAATCCAGATAATATTTATGACAAGCTAAAGGCTGCTGCGCAAAATCCACAAAACCTAGAGGCACTAGGCAAGCGGGCGCGCAAATATACGGAAGAGATGCACGATGCTGATAAGATTTCGGCAATGCTACTTAAAATTTATGCAGAAACACCACGCGACAACCTTGATTTTCATAAACTTATGAATATGTTTGTTTATCAGCAAAAGCCACCAAAGAGACTTAATAAAATGGCAACTGCGCGATTTTATTCGGGACTTTTAAGAAAAAACATGCTTCATAAATTTTTTATCGAAGACATTAAGAAGAACGGGCTTGGCTCTGCAGTTAAAAAAGCTTATAAGTACGTTTTTAAGTAAGCAGAAGGCTTAAGCTATTACGGTGCTTTTCTGAGCGGTTTTAATTTTAAAATATATTTAAGCTCTATCAATGAATTCTACCTTGTCAACAATTACAATGTTTGTGCTCAATGATTGCACGCACGATGCGCGAGTTTTGAAAGAAGCAAAAACTCTTGTTGAAGCTGGATTTGGAGTTAGGGTTATTGCGCTGAAAACTCCAGATACAGATTTTATTGAAAAGCGAGACGGTTTTGTGATCGAGCGTATTGCTAAAGGTTCGGGAGTTGTAAAAAATAATCTTGAGCTAAAAAAAACAAGCAAAGATGCGCAATTTAAAAAAGTTGCACAAAAAGATGCTGGCGGTGCCAGTAAGAAATCCGCCGAAGCCACGCCAAAGCTGATCGATAAGGTCTATAAAAAAGCTAAAGGAGCGGTTTATTTAACAAGAAAGTTTTTAACTTTAGGTGCTCTAAAATTACTTGGAGCAACTCCGCTTAATCCAAAGTCTATTCGTTTTAGCTTGGCAGCTTTTCGGACTGCAAAAAAAAATCCTAGTGATATTTATCATGCTCATGATTTAAATACTTTGCTTGCTGGATATTTGGCAAAAAAGCGGTTAGGGGGAAAACTTGTTTATGATTCTCACGAGCTTTATGTAGAGCGAAATACTCTGCCCAAACCAGCACCTCGTGCCAAAAAAGTTGTGGGTTGGCTTGAAGGATTTTTACTTAAAGAAGTTGATGAAGTTATTACTGTTAACAAGTCAATTGCCAAAGAGCTTAAAAAGCGCTACAAGATTAAGCTGCCTGCCGTTGTAATGAATACGCCAAAGTATAATTTAGTTGAAAAGCCAAAATCTTTGCGCCTTGAGCTTGGTATTTCTGCGGGCGAGAAAATTATTATTTATTCGGGATCAATAACTTTTAATCGGGGGCTTGAACAATTAATCGAGTCTTTGCAATTTTTAGAAAACTATTCTTTGGTGTTGATGGGTTTTGGGCGAGAAGCGTATTTAGAAGACTTAAAGAATGTAGCTCGTAAAGCAGGTGTTGAAAATCGATTATACTTTTTTGGACCTGTTCCGCACGAAGAAGTGCCTGTTTATGTGGCTGGCGCAGATGTTGGTGCAGCGCCAATTCTAAATGCTTCGCTTTCTTATTATTTATGCTCACCAAATAAATTATTTGAATTTATTCAGGCGGGAATTCCTGCAGTTGGCAGTAATTTCCCCGAACTTTCATCTGTTATTGAAGGCAATAAAATTGGCTATACTTTTGACCCCGAAGACCCAAAAGATATTGCTAAAGCAGTTGAAAAGATTTTTGCAGATCCTAAAAAATACCAACAAATGAAGAAAAATACACAAGAAGTTGCTAAAATCTATAATTGGGAGAAAGAGCAAGAAAAACTTATCAAAATTTATAATGACTTAAAGCTAGCAAGCTCTAGCAGAAAATAGGAAAATGATTAAAAAGAATTTTAGTTTTTTGGTTTTATCAGACCTTTTGAAAAGATACTGGTCAACTTATTTAGTGATTGGCTTTCTTGCTATCTTGATGCCATTTTTTCAAACCGCAGGAACAGTTTTATTTATTCATGCTATTCGCGGAGATGATAAGTTTACCTTGCCGTATAATTTGCATGAGTTTTTGCCGCCAATTCCATCAAGCCATTTGGTGATTTTGATTTTAGCTGCTGGATTTTTAGCAGTGTCGTTGTTTATTATGTTTTTCTCTAGAAGACTCGCCGTTGGACTTATGATCAGATACGAAACCGAGTGTGCGCAAGAGATAATCAGAAAGTTTGCCCAAAAAGATAAGTTTTTAGAAGACAAAACAAGCTCGCAAGTAATGGTTATGCTATCTAAGGATTGCAGGCAGGGCGGCCGCATGGCGCTTGATATTGGCGGCGTAGTTAGTCCGATTGGCGCTCTTTTGGTGATTTTGCCAATTATGTTTTATATCAGCAGCACAACAACCTTGGCGCTAACTGCCTTGCTTGGACTGACAGCTATAATTTATGGTAAGTTGTCGGGTCGGTCTCATAGAATTGCCCAAAACCTTGAAGAGAGTGGCATTGAAGACGCTAGAATGAAAAAGGCCTTGATGGCAAAAATTCAAGCAGACGAAATAACTGAGGAGGAGCTGTCAAAAGTTTCTCTGCCTCATGAAAACTTTGCAAAAGCGTATCACGACAGAATTATGATGCCTCAAATTGCTTCAGTTTTTGGAGGAATTCAAGTGTTGCTTAGCTTAATTTTAATCTCTTTGCTTATTGGATTAGGGTCGTCAAATCTATCTTTGATTGTTTTGTACGGAACATTAGCAATTTACGCATTAACTCAGCTTCGCGCAATTTCAAAAACTTTTACCAATTTTCATATTTTCTTGGCATATTTTCAGCGCGCATTTGTTATCATCAAGGGGATTAATCCAGCAGACTATGGATTAAAATTATTTGACTCTGTGGCAGCTAGCAATATTACAGAAGAGGACGCAGAAGATACAGATGTGAGTATGTTTTAGGTAGTAAAAATGTCTTTAACTAAAAAAGTTTTTTTAAATACTGGAGCGCAGATTGCTTCAAGAGGCTTGATGTCATTGCTGGGCATTGTGACTTTTGCCCTGTTGACTCGATATTTAGGAGTAGCAGGGTTTGGCGACTATACAACCGTGCTGGCATTTTCTGGACTTGCTCTTACAGTCGCAGATTTTGGATTTTCGACAATTATTTTGCGCGATTTGCCTTTGCAGTCCGAAGCGAAAAAAAAGCGTTACTTTAGAGTCTCTAACACAACGCGCAGTGTATTTGCCCTAGTTGTTAGTCTTGTGACTTTGGCAATTTTGCCTTTTTTGGATTATTCTTTATCAGTTAAATTAGGAATTGCGCTAGTGACAACTTCGATTGTTGTACAGGTTCAGGCTTTTGCAATTCGCAATTATTTGCAGGCAAAATACGAAGTCTATAAATTTGTGATCAGCGAGCTGATTGCTAGGGCGGTTTTACTTGGTGCAATGTTTTATGTGCTTGTAAATGGCTATGGCTTAGTAGCAATTTTTGGTGCAACCGTTTTTACAACCTTGCTTCAATTTTTACTAAGTCTTCTTTGGATTAAAAAATCTGGCGATTATGGATTTCACTATGATGCTAGCGAAAATCGCAAAATTATCGAAGATTCTTTTTGGATGGGGATTGTGCTTATTTTGTCGTTTACCTATGTAAAGGTTGATACAGTTATTTTGTCATTTTTGCGCGATTCTTTTGATGTGGGTATTTATGGTGCTCCCTATAGAATTATCGAGGTTGTATCTACTTTTCCAGGAATGCTTATGGCAAACTTGGCTCCAGCGGTTTCTTTGCTTGCTAAAAATAATTTGCCAAAGCTAGCGAGTGTTACCCCTAAAATTTTAACTGCAATGTCGGCAATTAGCATTCCTCTTTTTGTTGGTGGATCGCTTTTGGCGCCACAAATTATTACTCTGGCAGCTGGTAGTGAGTTTACAAATGCTTCCACGATTTCAATTGTAGGCAGGGCAATTGCTGCACCAGAAATTTTGCAAATCCTCTTGCTGGTTTCAATTTTGAGTTTTTGGGTGGTTGCGCTTAATTCTGTGGTAGTTGCTCTTGGAAGGCAAAAACGCCTTTTAGCATCTTACGCTAGTGCAGCAGTTTTTAATATTGTTGCAAATCTTATTTTTGTGCCTCAATTTTCTTATTTTGCTGCTGCCCTAACTACCTTAATAGCCGAACTTATTATTTTGGTTTATTCGGCAAAAATTCTTAAAGAGTATGTTAATTTCAAGGTGGATTTTTTAGGGCTTGGCAAAGTCCTTATGGCTTCTGTCCTAATGGCGGTAGTTGTTTTAGCTCTAAAGCGAATTGGCGTTATTTTAATAACCTTAATTGCTGCCTTGGTTTATCTGCTGTTTGCTATTTTTATTTTTAAAATTTTAGATTTAAAAAAGATTTTAAAATAAAGGGCAAGTAGGGTATACTAAGGTTATGTCTTTAAAGTCAAATCTTAAAAAAATAGTGCCAAAGAGTGCGATTAATTGGTATCACCTTGCAAAAGCTAATTGGGCTAATTTTTCTTATGGTAATCCCGGAAAGAAACTTAAGGTTTATGGTATTACCGGCACAAATGGCAAAACTTCAACAGCAATTTTTTTGCATTCTATTTTAGAGGTGTCTGGAGTAAAGGCGGGGCTTGCCACAACTGCGCTTTTTAGTGATGGCAATAAGAAATACCGTAATACCAAAAAAATGACCACAATGAGCCCTAGTGCGCTTAATAAGTTATTGGCTCAAATAGTAGAAAATGGTGCCACTGACGCTGTTGTCGAGGTTACCTCGCATGCACTTGATCAGCATCGTGTGCATGGGATTAATTTTGATACAGTTATTTTTACTAATTTATCTCATGACCATTTAGACTATCACAAAACTAAAGCCGCTTATCAAAAGGCGAAAGAAAAGCTATTTGCAAAACCCCACCGGATTAGTGTTGTTAATGCAGATGATAAATTGCGTAATACTTTTTTGGGTTTTAAGGCATCGCGCAAGATTGTTTTTTCTACTAAAGAGGGTGTTGCCAAGAGGATTGGTGCAGAGCAGGCAGATTTTGGAATTATTTACGCAACCGACATTAAGCCAACTAGTTTTGGTATCGAATTTACTTTAAATATTGATAAAGAGTCAATAAGAATTTACCTAAAAACTCCTGGATTTTTTAATATCTCTAATGCGCTCGCTGCTGCAAGTGCTGCTCGTTCTTCTAATATTTCACTGGTCAACATTAAAAAAGGGCTCGAGGCAGTCGAGGTTTTGCCAGGAAGAATGGAGTCTTTAAGTTATGGTCAAAAGTTTAAAATTTATATTGACTATGCTCACACCCCAGATGGATTGATGAAAGTTTTTGAATCGATTGCACCAACGGTTAAGGGGCGACTTATTCATGTTGGCGGTGCAACTGGTAATCGTGATAAATCTAAAAGAATTATTTTGGGCGCACTAGCAGGAAAATTTGCCGATATTATTATTGTGACAAATGAAGACCCAGACAATGAAAATCCAGAAGATATTATCGAGCAAGTTTCAAGCGGGGTTAGGCGAGGCGCAGCCCATAAAAGAATTAAAGAAGGTGAAAATTTCTTTACTATTCAAGATAGAAGTGAGGCAATTCAATTTGCTCTGGCAACGGCAAAAGCAAATGATGTTGTTTTGATTACAGGTAAGGGTGATGAAACCTCGATGGTGATTGATGGAAAGCTGGTGCCATATTCAGACCGAGAAGAGATTAAAAAAGCTCTCAAGGCTCTTAAAAAGATTTAAATGAAAATTGTTAGCGCTAGCACAAAAGATTACGGCGGTGGGGCGTATATTGGAGCATATCGTCAATTTAAGGCATTGCAGACTTTGGGCGCAGATGTTTCTTTGGTGGTTTTAAAATCATCAAGGCGCGAAAAGAAAATTCTAGAAGAATAAAATGCATTTTTTCGAGCCTATAATGATTTTTTTGTTAAAAAAATTGATGCTCTGCCAAAAATTTTTGCCGATAAATTAAACAGAAAAGATAAAGCTCTGACTTTTGCTCCTAACCGAACAGTGGGGCGAATTAACCGTCTTAATCCTGATATTGTGCAAATTCATAACTTTAATGAGGGTTTGTTTAGATTAGAAGATTTAGCAAAGCTTAGTGCTCCGATTGTTTGGACTTTGCACGATTCATGGGGCTTGGGAGGCGCAGACCATTTACCCAAAGAAGATGACCGCCGTTATATCTTGGGGTTTGATAAGTCTACTGGCTTTGATTTAAATGAGTGGGTCTTTAAGCGCAAATTAAAAACTTTTGAAAAAATCAAAAATTTAACCGTTGTTGCTCCAAGTGACTGGCTTTATGATAGGGCAAAAAAGAGTCTACTTTTTAAAGATAGAAAGATTGTTAAAATTCCAAATGCAATTGATACGCAGATTTTTGCACCTCAAGACAAAATTAAAGCCCGAAAATCTTTGCGTTTGCCAAAAAATAAGCTACTAATTGGCTTCGGAGCCCTAGCAGGAAGCAACAATAAAAACAAAGGCTTTGATTTATTAGTAAAATCCTTAACTCATTTAGCAAAAATATATTCATACGAAGAAGTCGAACTAGTGATTTTTGGCGATCAAAAAAATAATCTAAATTTGCCCTTTAAGGCTCATTTTTTAGGCAATATATTTAAAGAGCAAAAACTTGCTAAAATTTATGCGAGCTTAGATGTTTTTGTGGTGCCTTCGCGCCTAGAAAATTTGCCTTACGCAGTTATGGAGTCAATGGCGTCAAATTGTCCTGTGGTTGGCTTTAAGGTTGGCGGTATGCCTGATTTATTGCCAGAATATGCAATGGCAAAACCATTTAATGCTAAAGATTTAGCACAAAAAATCCAGAAACTCTTAGAAGATACTAAACTGAAAAAATCTTTTCAAAAATATGCTAGCGCAAAAGTTAGCAAGGAATTTAACTATAAAGTGGTAGGTAAAAAATATTTAGATTTATATAAGGGTATTTTAGGGTAAGCATGAAAATTGTATTAGATGCTAGATTTTGGCGGAAAAGTACGGGCGGCGTTGGGCGCTATTCTCGAGAACTCGTAAAAGGCTTGCTTCGCCTTAAAACTGATGATGAATTCCATATTATAATCACTCCCGAAGACAATAAAGAATTTGATTTAAAAGATAAGCGAATTAAAAAACACATTGTGAATATTGCGCATTATACTTGGCAAGAGCAGCTAAGGCTTAGTAAATTTATTGAAGCCTTGAAGCCTGATTTAGTGCATTTTTTAACCTTTAATCAGCCACTTTTTATGAAAGGCAAGCGAGTTACTACGGTCCATGATTTAACCTTAAAATATTTTCCAATTGGCAGGCAGACAATTAGTCCGCTTAGAAAATTTGCTTTTAACTTGGTTACCAAAAGAGCAGTTTGCTCAGATGCGGTTATTACGCCTTCTCGTTCAACAAAGGAAGATATTGTTCAAGACTATAAAATTGATCCAGAAAAAATCCATTTAATTCCCGAGGCTGCAAATAGCGAATTCAAGAAGTCGCTTAAAACAGAAATCACAGCCTTTAAAAAAGCCAACAATCTTGATGAGTACATTTTATTTGTTTCCCAGCTTCGTCCGCATAAGGGGGTAGAGGATTTGGTGGATGCTTTTGAAATTTTAAAATCTCAAAAATTATTTAAAGGTAAGTTGGTGATTGTGGGCAAAGTCGTTCCTGAATTTCCACAAATTGAGCAAAAGATTAAAAATTCAAAATTTAGTGGTGATATTATTGTGACAGGTTTTGTCTCTGATGATGACTTGGTGAAGTTTTATTCTGGGGCAACCGTTTTTGCTTTTCCTGGCTGGTACGAAGGTTTTGGCTTGGGAGCACTTGAAGCAATGCAATTTGGTTTGCCAGTTGTTGCGACCAACAATTCTTCGCTACCAGAAGTTGTTGGCGATGCTGGCTTGTATTGCGAACCCCAAAATCCAAAATCTCTGTCGAAGGCTCTGGAAGAGGTTTTAACTAATCCAGGGTTGCGCGCTAAATTATCTAAAAAAGCCACAGACCGCGCCAAGCTTTTTAGTTGGGACAAAATGGCAAAAGAAACTTACGAAGTGTATAAGATCTTTAAATTATAGACATCTATTCAGATAATTGTTATGCTTTAATATCATCTAGAAATTGCTCATTTACAACAAGGAGAAGAATAATGTCAAATCAAAAGGACGAGAATTGTGATCCGGCTTTAGACAAAGCATTAAAAGCAGCACAAAATTTTCGCAAGTCACTTGGAGCCGATGATTCGGCTCACGAATTTGTGGTACGTTTTCGCGACATGTACCTTGAGCCACACGACTATAGAAGACGTAGTCTAAATGTGAACAAAGGTTTCGCTGTGACAGGTTTATGTATGTGGTTAAAGTCATGGCTAGAAAGAGAAGCTATAAACCTTAAAGAAATTGAGTACGTGGGCTACGAACTTGGCTATAGTCGTCTTTTCCATTCAAACCCCACAGAAGATTCCATTATTGCTAGTTCGGCTATTAGTACTTTTTTAGGAATCGATAAACCCGATTCACGTTCAATTTTAATTGCAAGTGCTTTTTTGCTTGGTTATTGGAAGGGACTAGAAAAGCATCTGCGCATTCCAGATAAAAGCGATATTATTGCGCTTTGCAAACTTGCCCTTAAGTGTGGATTAGAAATTTTTCAGACCAGGAAAGAGATTTTAATCCAAGAGCTATTAACGCATGAAGATATTCCTCTAGAAGAAAAAACTTTTAGATTGGCTATAAATCAAGCAAAAACTTGCGTGGCTGAGGAATGGATTCGGACTGCCAGTCGGACTGCCAGCTTATAATTTTATCTTTACAACTAAACTAACAACCCATCTACAGTAGATGGGTTTTGAATTTTAGAGGCACCCAAACAATGCAATTTAGCTTGTTTATTTTAGACATAATTTGCAATTTGAGCTTGAAAATTAGATAATCATTTTATGAACTTTGCACAAATTTGGATTCCGCTTTTAGCTGTGATGCTGTCTGCAGGAGCAACAATCTACAACAAGACTTTTTTCAATAAAAGCAAGATCTCTAGTAAAGATTTTTTAACCTACCAGTCAATTTGGCTGGCTATTTTGGCGTTACCTGTTACTTTTTTTACTGCACAGATTGATTTTGTGAGTGCATTTACGCCAAAATATTTGGCATTATTTATGGTGATGATTTGTTTTGCTCTAGCTGCTAACTGGTGGACAATGCGGGGCTTTCGTGAAGCAAATTTAATCCGCTTCAATTTAATTGTTATGCTTCAGCCTTTAGTGATAATGCTTTTAGCTGGCGCAGTAATTGTAGAAGAGCGTAATCCGCAAATCTGGGCAGTAGCTTTATTTTCATTGATGGTGCTTTTATTTGCCCACTTTAGGCGTGGACAAATTAGCTTTGATAAGGGGGAGAAGCTAGTTCTGCTTGGTGCTTTGGGTTGGGGCGTGCACGAAGTTTTAATCAGGTTTTTACTTGATGTGTATTCGCCTGCGATTTTGTATTTTGTGCGCATTAGTATTTTGGCAATAATTTTTGGCGCCACCTTTAAAACGCCATTAAGGGGCTTGGGCAGTAAATATGTCACAGGTAGCTTAATAAGCTCTGTGATTACCTTAGCGAGCGTACTCTTGATGTATTATTCTTATCAGATTTTTGGAGTTACGATTACCAATTTGATTGGCTTACTTTACCCGATTATTATTTATGCTGCTGCAGTTGAAATTTTTGGTGTACGCGAGAAAGTAAAAATGCTTGTCGCCGCTTTAGCTATTTTGGCAAGTCTTGGCTACTTGATGCTTGTTGTTCTCTAGTAAGCAAGCTTATTTTTTGCTAACCTTTAGGTATGAAAAAGTTTTATATTACTACTCCAATTTATTATGCCAACGACAAGCCACATGTTGGGCATGCGTACACTACAATTTCTGCAGATATTTTGGCGCGTTATTGGCGCAGAAAATTGGGCGTAGAAAATGTATTTTTTTTAACGGGTACTGATGAGCATGGACAAAAAATTGCCGATAGTGCTAAGGTTGCGCAAAAATCACCAAAAGAATATGTTGATTCTTTAGTTCCTCGTTTTCAAGATGCTTGGAAGGCGCTCAACATTGAGCCAGATATCTTTATGCGCACCACCTCTAGGGGGCACATTGAATACGTGCAAGATTTTCTAAATATTTTGCATGCGAACGGTGATATTTATAAGGATACTTACGAAGGCTTTTACTGTGTTGGCTGCGAAAGCTATAAAACAGAAACAGAAATTATTGACGGCAAATGTCCCTTACACTCCAATCTTGTCCTAGAAGAGCGCAGTGAGGAAAACTATTTTTTTGCTCTTACAAAATATGTACCGCAAGTTGTCAGTGCAATTGAGTCAGGAGAGTTAAAAGTTCTGCCAAAAAAGCGCAAAAACGAAGTACTGTCTCGCCTTAAAAGCGAAGATTTGCGAGATTTGTCGATTTCGCGCCCTGGATTAGAATGGGGAATTCCTGTGCCTTGGGATGAGTCGCATACTGTTTACGTTTGGGCAGAGGCTCTGCTTAACTATGCATCAGCGCTAAGCATTAAAGAGGTGCCAAGTTTTTGGTCGCCAGATGTGCAGTTGCTAGGCAAAGAGATTTTGTGGTTCCATTCAGCAATTTGGCCTGCAATGCTTTTGGCAGCGGGCAAAGATTTGCCCAAGACTATTTTTGCTCATGGCTGGTTTACTTTTGATGGACAGAAAATGAGCAAAACTCTAGGCAATGTCATTGATCCAGTCGAGCTTGTTGACGAGTGGGGTACAGACGCAACTCGTTATTTTATAATCTCTGCTGTAAAATTTGGCGAAGATGGCGATTTGCAGGTTTCTAAATTTACTGATTTATATAATGGAGATTTAGCGAATTCTTTGGGCAATTTACTCCAACGTATCATTAAATTGTCCCAAAAAGCAGATTTAAAAATTGAACCACAAGAGACAGAATTTAAAGAAGTAAATTTAGCAATTGAACAGCTAAAGTTAGACGAAGGTCTTAAAATTATTTGGGACGAAGTCAGAGCCTTAAATAAGCTTATTGAAGACACGAAGCCTTGGGAGTTAATTGGCGATGCTTCAAAATTAGAAAAATTAAATGATGTTTCGACAACCTGTTACAGGTCGCTTGAGAAAATCGCTTCAGGATTAGCACCATATTTGCCGGAAACAAGTGACAAGATTTTAGCTCAACTCAAAGCTCAAAAGGCCGAAGTACTATTTCCTAAAAAGTAATTTTCAACTATAGATCTAGGCGTAATCATTTAGACCCTAGGAATTATAGTATTTGTGCTTTTGTGGCAATATGTGGTATTATTGAGTAAATATTTAATTTTATAAACCCTAGGAGTCGCTATGCCTACTCTTTATTATATCTTAATCGGAATTGCCGTTGTTTTGGTCTTGTGGCTGATCGGTGTATTTAATGGTCTTGTAACGCTAAGAAACCGCATTCAAGAAGCTTGGAGCGATATCGATGTTCAACTAAAGCGTCGTTACGACTTAATTCCTAATTTAGTTGAAACCGTAAAAGGTTATGCTAAGCACGAGCGCAAAGTTTTTGACGAAGTAACCAAGGCTAGAACTGCTGCTATGCGTGCCAAAGGCGCAGAAGACAAGGCTGCAGCAGAAAATGCTTTGACTGATACCCTAAAAAGCTTATTTGCTGTATCAGAAGCTTATCCTCAACTAAAAGCTAGTGACAACTTTTTGAAGCTTCAAGAAGAGCTAACAGATACCGAGGACAAAATCGAAGCAGCTCGTAGATTTTATAATGGAAATGTTCGCGACTTTAACATTAAGGTTCAAGTTTTTCCAAATAATCTAGTCGCAGGAATGTTTAACTTCAAGGCAGAAGAATTTTTCAAGGCCGAAGAAGGTGAGCGCGAAGCAGTTAAAGTTGCTTTTGACGAAGATAAAAAATAATCAAATAATTTCGATATTATTAAAAATAATTAATTTGCTGGAGGTTTATGGCTACCGATGATTCCAAAAAGAGCTCTAAGAAAACAGGTGGAGAAATGTCTCCCCAAGATACAGAAAAAATGATGTTGATTTTATCTTACATTAGCATCTTGGCTCTTATTCCTTACTTTAGTGCTAAAGATTCTAAAGTTATTCGCTTTCATGCCAGACAAGGAGTAGCCTTGGCAATTATCTGGGTTGCTTTGATGTTTATTAATTCTATGTTTGCATCACTATGGTTCTTTGGATTATATGCTTTGTTCGCAATGATTTCTAATGTAGTTTATTTAGGTCTTTTTGCTCTATCGATTTGGGGAATTATTAATGCTACTTCTAAAAAAGAAGTTAAATTGCCAATCGCCAGCCAGTTAGCAGACGCGCTAAAACTTTAATCTGGTAATTAATCTAAGCAAAAAGTCCCTATTTGGGACTTTTTGAAATACTTGATACAAAATATTAAATACTACATACTAAAGTTATGTACAGTGAAATTTCATCCAACAAATGGAAGTCCGTTGCTTTGATGACTGGCTTTTTGGTTTTAGTAATTGGTTTGGGCTGGGTTTTTTCTGTTGGATTTAACGAACCAATAATTTTGCCAATCGCTGTTACGATTTCGATTGTTCAGGCACTTATTAGCTATTTTCAGGGTGATAAAATTGCCCTGTCATTATCTGGCGCTAAAGAAGCGCCCCGTAAAGATCCTTATTTAACCTTGCACCGAGAAGTAGAAAATATTGCTATTGCATCAGGTCTGCCAAAGCCCAAGCTCTATATTATTGAAGATGATGCACCAAATGCCTTTGCAACAGGGCGAAACCCTAAAAATGCTTCTGTAGCTGTAACGACAGGGCTTTTAAATAAACTAAATAAGCGCGAACTCGAAGGCGTTTTGGCTCACGAAATGGCTCATATTGGCAATTACGATATTAGGGTAATGACAATTGTTGTTGTTTTGGTTGGCGTGGTAAGCATTATGAGTGATTATTTAATGCGCTCTATGTGGTTTGGTGGAGCCAGAAGAAACTCCGACAATAACAATAATCAGGGAGCAATGTTAATTGTCGCTATTGTGGCTGCTATTATTGCGCCTTTAATTGCAACAGTTATTCAGCTGGCAGTCTCTAGAAAAAGAGAATATTTAGCAGATTCAACCGCAGCCTTAATTACGCGTTTTCCCGAAGGACTAGCAGGTGCACTAGAGAAGATTTCGCAGGATCACCACAATCTTAAGCATGCCTCAAGTGCTACGAATCATCTTTACATTTCTAATCCTCTAAAAGATAAAGAAAAATCTTCTTGGCTAGCTAATTTATTTTCAACCCATCCGCCAATTAAAGATAGAATTAAAAAACTACGCGGAATGATTAAGTAGCTTGTAGTTTTTTCGTGTCATTCTAAAAATGGAAGCCTTGGCGCTCCATTATCTAGTAGCCAGAATAGCGAATAGAGAATGGCGTATAGCGTTGCCTTGATTTCTATTGCTATCTGCCAACTACTATCTGCTAGCTCCTTTGTTGCTTTGCTTTTTGCCTCTTTCATTTATCTGCTTCCTCGCATTAAAGACCCCACCGAAACATTGCAAAGAATGGGGGGGGGGGTGGTAGAATAAAGGGCATGGGATTTGTATTTGATAAAAACTATATTCAAAACTCGAATCGTCGCATAGCAATGATTGTTGCAAATGGAATTGTAAGCGATTCGCGAGTGCTAAAACAAGCGCAATTCTTAAAGAGGAAAGGCTTCCTAATTACATTGTATGGCGTAAATAGTTTTGGTTTTAAGCAGGTTATCAATAGCCACCCTTTTAAGATTGTTTTATTACCTAATCCAAGTTCTACTCTTAAGAAAGTTGACTTTGACAATGAATCATTATTTTTTAAATCATATTACAATAAATTTGTTGAAAACCTTTTGCTGGAATTTGAAAATAATATTCCCGATGTTATTCATACTCACGATATGCAGGGGCTGACTATTGGGTCAGTGTTGTGTAGAAATATTGAAAAAAATCAATCTCCGTTATGGATCCATGATTTACATGAATATGTTCGTGGCTTAAAAATTGATGATGGAAAAGAAGATATATTTAAATTTTTTACTGAGTATGAAATAAAACATATACATGAACCAGATGTTCTTTTGACGGTTTCTGATCCATTGGCTGTTCTCCTAGAAGATTTGTATGGTGTTAAGCCACATGTTGTTTTGAATACGCCTCGAAAAAGTGATTTTGATTCTGATTTTGAAGACATAAGATCTAACCTTGGACTAGACAAAGGTACACCTCTTGCAGTTTACTCCGGAGGAGTAAAGCCAATTAGGGGTGTAGAGACAATTATAAAAGCCCTGCCTTTAATTCCAGATC
>CAZWUV010000015.1:0-14995 GCA_964636735.1 uncultured Candidatus Saccharibacteria bacterium
TGAGTTTTACTGTCGCTGTCGTTTGCCTAGCTTGAATGTTGTGTGTTTTGCCTGAAAAAACACAAAAAAATAAACAGCTTGTTTGTTCGTCAGTTACGAATGCTAAATGCTTGGAAGTAAATCCATTTCAGCCGACAGACACGCAAATGGAAGCAAGCAATAAAAAATTTACACCGCAAGAAATTGCAGACAATCCTTCACTAAACAATACTGATTTAGCGATGGGAAATCCTGATTCAGAGGTTGTAGTAGATAATATTCACTATACAAAGTATTGGCAAAACGACCATGAGAATTTTATTTTTCACCCAATGCGTTTTGGGCGCTTTGTTAAGCAATCTTTAGATAAAAATTCTGACTACATAAACTCTATTCCTGCTGTCATAGAAAAACTAGGTATTAAATTGCCAAATAATGGTGTAGCTTTTTATTATCCTAATTATTACGATTTAGGTAGAATGAGCGGACCAGATTTAATGTATAGCGCCATTAGTCAGGCAGAAATTTTATCTGGATTTACAAAATACGATCAACTTGAGCAGACTGATTATTCAAGAAAATTAGTTACAGACATTAAAAATGCAATGATGTTTCCTTATGAGCAGGGAGGGGTAGAATTGTCTGGTGTTGCACAACTAGAGCTGCCACTTTTTAGATCGAATCCAGAGATTATTTTAAATGGTTGGCTTCATGCGCTTGTTCACTTAAATAGTTATGCCAAAGAATATAACGACCAAGAGGTTGTTGAGTATATAGAACGTAATTTGCAATTTTTTATTGAGAATCAAGATGCTTGGTATGATAACGAGAGAAATATTAGCAGATACTCAGATACATCTCCGCACAGAGTGATTCTGGATTTAAGTGAAGCTGATGCCCCCCCAACCTTGTTCGCTGTGTTTAAGTCTAAAGTTGATGAGCTGTCTAATTATATCGTTGAAGTTAAAGAGGATTCTGAAAATAAATATTCTGCATTTGATGTTAAAATTAATACAAAAACTCCAACAAATGGAAAGGCGCAAATGACCTTAACTTGTTCGCAGCTATTTGACACTACATTGGTTTCAAGTGAGCCTTTTTCTTTATCAGTGAAAGATGGCGGGTTTGATCCAAATCGCGCAAGCCCTGATGGAACTGGTGATTGGCATAAGATTGAGTCTTATAAGCTTAATAATGATTGGTATGCCGCAGATTTTGCATTAAATGATGCAGAGCTTATTTGTGGCTACCCAACCAACTTCGCCAAATATACAGGTGAAAACTATTATCATGTATATCATATAGTTGCTTTACTTTATTTAGCTTTTGATTCGGGCTTTAGCGATGACATTGCTGGGCAGATTTCAAAAATTGCTAAAAATTGGTGGGAGCGAACTTATGATTATGAGTATAAAGAAATGAAAGACTTTGCCAGTCCGCAGGTAATTTTAGACGGAATTGTACGAGGAAAAGTTAATCCTGCGATTAAAGATGCTAAAGCTTTATTTGAAAAATTTGATGTAGAGATAAAGTAATTTTACTATTGCCCCAATCATCTAAATTGGTATGCAAAATTTAGATAAAAAAGAAGTCGCGGAGCGGATTGAAGAACTGCGCGGAATGATAAAATAAAAAAGCTCCGAACAAAAATTTATTTTGTTCGGAGCTAATACGCTTAATAGCTCCAGTAGGCAGTCGGGTTGCGCCAGTCTGGATAGTGGCAGTCGAGCCATGTTTCGACTTGCCCCTTGGCTGCATCAAGAGCATCTCTATAGCCATGGGTTGCCAAGGCTGTGGTCGCATAGACCATTCTGGATCCAGACACTTTGTTTTTCATCGCCCTTACCAGCACCACCTTAGAATTCTCTGCCACGTCGGTGCATATATAGTGTCTGGAACGCACAAACACAGCAACCTGTCCATTGCCGAATGGAGTATCTTTATAATAGATATCTGCTCGATTCCTACCTATTTCATCCAACAGCATAACTTGGCTGTTATTGCTGAAAATTTTCCAGCCAACTGGCAGCTTGACCAGCTGCAAGGTTGGATCATTTTCAATTGGATCAAAGAATTCCACTCCCACAGCCTCAAGCACTTCTTTTCCATTGTAGTCTTGACTATAGGTCGACATGCATTCAATCTGCAATGGCATAATAGCCGCTGATTCGGCATCACGTTCGATGTCCAATAGATTTATGGCTTTCGTTTCTGTCATTTTCTCTCCTTATTGTTCGAGTGCTATTTAGGCTAAAGCTTAAATGCCTGCAAAGTGTATCAGGTATATGATAAAAAGTCAATAGTCGATATGCAGTTGCTAGACATGTTCAAATTGATACAATACCAGTATGAAAAATTTAGATAAAAAAGAGGCAAAAGCGAGGATTGAAAAATTACGCAAAGAAATCGATAGAATTCGCTATCACTACCATGTGCTGAATGAGTCGATTGTTTCTGATGCTATTAAAGATTCGCTACAAAAAGAACTTCAAGACTTAGAAGAAGCCCACCCAGATTTGATAACAGGGGATTCTCCTAGTCAGCGCGTTGCTGGAAAAGCGTTAGAAAAATTTACTAAAGTTCGCCATGCAGAAAGATTATTGTCGCTAACGGATGCATTTTCTGGTGATGATTTGCTTGCTTGGCAAGAGAGAATTTATAAGAAGGTTAATAAGAATCCGCAGGGCGACGGGGTTTACTTTGCTGAGGTTAAAGTTGATGGCTTGTCTTTGTCTTTAAGATATGAAAATGGACTTTTGGTTCAAGGAGCCACACGGGGCGACGGAACAATTGGCGAAGACGTTACACAAAATATTAAAACTATCGAGGCAATTCCTTTGCGTTTGACGTTAGCTGAAAAGGGCTATAAAGAAGCAATAAAAGATTTAAGCAAGGCAGAAAAAGCAGAGCTTGATATTGCTATTGCCCGTGCCTTAAAAGAAGAGATTTATATTCGCGGCGAAGGCTATATGGAAAAGGCGGTTTTTGAGCGATTAAATAAAAATCGTAGCGAAAAAGAGGTTGCTTTTAGTAATCCGCGCAACTTGGCAGCAGGTACACTTCGCCAGCTAAATCCTAAAATGGTTGCTGACAGACAATTGTCTTTTATGGGATTTGGAATTGCTTTTCAAGATGAGTGGCTTGGCACACATAAATTAGTGCATGCTCTTTTACAATCCCTAGGATTTAAGATTGCGCCTTCGGCAGAGTGTAATTCACTAAAAGATGTTGAAAGATTTAGTAAAAAGATTGAAGCTGAGCGAGAAAAATTGTCTTACCAAATTGATGGAATTGTAATCTCGGTAAATAGCAATGCTTTATTTAATGAAATGGGGATTGTTGGAAAGGGGCCGCGTGGGGCAATTGCTCTTAAATTTGCTGCCGAAGAAGTAACAACAAAGGTGCTGGATATTATAGTGCAGGTTGGCCGTACGGGCGCAATTACGCCGCTAGCATTGCTAGAGCCAGTGTTTGTAGCAGGTTCGACTGTTAGTCGCGCTACGCTTCATAATGAGGATGAAATTGCGCGCAAAGATATTCGAATTGGCGATACAGTGATTCTGCGTAAAGCAGGAGATGTAATTCCCGAGATTGTTGAGCCGCTTAAAAAACTTCGCACTGGCAGTGAGAAAAAGTTCAAAATGCCAAAGGAGTGTCCGGTTTGCGGTTCGCCCATAATTAAGCCAGAAGGCGAGGCTGTCGCGCGCTGTTCTAATTTGAGGTGCTATAGTGTGCTTTTGCGTCAAGTTAATCATTTTGTGGGTGCCTTAAAAATAGATGGCATTGGTCCTAAAATTATTGAGCAATTGATGGATGCGGGACTGGTAAAAAATATTGCAGATCTTTTTAAAATTACAAAAGAAGATTTGTTAGGACTTGAAAGATTTGCAGAAAAATCTGCTCAAAACTTTATCGAAGCAATTTCTATTGGCAAAAAAAGTATTGTGCTTGATAAGTTTATTTTTGCACTAGGTATTCGTCATATTGGAGCGGAAACAGCGGTCTTGTTGGCAAATAATTTTGGTAGTTTTGCTAAATTTAGCAGAGCAACTGTAGAAGATTTAGAATTGATTGAGGGGATTGGAGTTGTCGCATCGCAAAGCATTGTCGATTGGTTCGCTGATGAGCACAATAAGCAGATTTTAAATGAGCTAGAAGAATTAGGCGTAATCCCTAAAAAATCAATAAATGACAAGCCTTTATCGCAAAAACTTGCAGGCAAAACTTTTGTAATTACTGGTACTTTGCAGGGATTTTCAAGAGAAGAAGCCGAAGATTTAATCAGAAAAAACGGCGGCAAAGCGACCAGCTCGGTAAGTTCGAAAACAAGTTATGTTTTAGCAGGCGAGAATGCCGGCTCTAAACTCACAAAAGCAAAAGAATTAGGTGTAGCAGTGATAAGCGAAGATGAGTTTAAGGCGTTAATTAGTTAGTTGTCTTTATTGGCTTTTCTGCGTAGTTTTTTGATCTCTTGTAATAGGTCTGCGCGATGTTTTGGGTCACGGGCAAGGTGCCAGATTTGAGGTGCTACAGAAGAGCCAACTATTATAATAATAATTGGCAATAAATATCTATCAACATCTGGAATAAGTTTGCCAAGATAGTACCCAGCTAATTGCACGCCAACTGCCCAAATAAATCCGCCAATTAGGTTATAGGTTAGAAAAATTCTATAATTCATTTTGCCTACACCTGCAACAATTGGTGCAAAAGTTCTTACAATTGGAATAAATCTAGCCAGAACAACCGTTTTGGCGCCATGTTTTTCGTAGAATTTTTGAGCTTTTTTAATATGATCTTTGTGAAAGAAAATAGAATTTTCGCGATTAAAAATATTCCCTCCAAATCGTTTGCCGAAAAAGTATCCAAAATTATCTCCCAGTACAGCAGCAATAAAGCAACCAATCAAGAGGACTGGAAGCGACAAAATGCCTTGAGAAGCCAAAAAGCCGGTTGTAAAAAGCAGGCTGTCTCCAGGCAAAAAGAAACCTAGCAAAACTCCAGATTCGGCAAAAATAATAGAAAATAGACCTACATATCCAACTGCTTCAACTAGGGCGATAAGATCAAAATGAAACATAAGAATTTTTTAACTTAAAAATGAAGTTCCAGAAAAGAATTCCACCAAGATAAACACTAGCCA
The DNA here is from genome assembly GCA_964636735.1 of uncultured Candidatus Saccharibacteria bacterium. Taxonomy (GTDB): domain Bacteria; phylum Patescibacteriota; class UBA1384; order JACPKC01; family JACPKC01; genus CAZWUV01. Next base: position 5,123 of record CAZWUV010000015.1, read on the forward strand.
AAAAATCAGTAAAATAATAGCCTCGGTGCGTGTAATGCGCTTGCCTGTTCGCATAAAATAAAAAAGCAAAAACGCTGCTACCACCATAAAAATACCCGTAACATAAATGATATTAATCGGAAAACTAAATGGATTGATAAGGGCTAAAATTCCCACAACAACTGTTGCGTCTGCAAGTACGGTACCCAGTAAATCACCAATTGCTAGTGAATCTTCGCGCTTTTTAACTGCTTCGAGAGAAAAGAAAAATTCTGGAATAGTGGTGCCAAGTCCAACAACCAACATGCCGATTAAAATCGGACTGATTTTTAAGGCTGTTGCGATTGCTACCGAAGCCTCCACGATAAAGTGCGCGCCAAGCAATAGGGCAGTTATACTGATTGCAAGTATTAAAAAACTTTTATAGCGGATTTTGGGTTTTTCGATTGGCAATGGACCATCAGCATCGTTTTTAAGAGCAAGATAGTAAAAGGCAATTCCGATCAAAATAAGTATCAATCCTTCAAAGCGTGAGAAGTGTCCATCTAAGCCCATGACAATAGGTAAAAGCAATAAAAACGGATAGGATGCATGATTATTTAAAATTTTGCTTTCGACTTTTAGTTTTCTGCCAGAAATTAAAACCAGAAGCGCAAAAATTAAGGTTAAATCAGCGACATTTGCACCAAAAAGTACACCTAGTCCAAAAGATGGCACGCCAGAGATCGCTGCATTTATGGCAATAAACATTTCTGGCAAAATTGATAAAATTGCCACAATTAAAAACCCGATCGTGTATTTTGACAGTCGGTAACTTCGCGCTAGTAGGGCGGCGTGTTTGGTGGCAAGCATAGCGCTTTGTCCAACCACCCACAAAGCCACTAGAAAAATAATTGAATTGAGGAGCATGACTTAATTATACCACGAATTTTTCTGATTTAGCCTAATTTAGTTAGCGCAGTATAAAATTGCAAAATCAAAAAATATTTGAGACAATTCTTGAGCCCAAAAGCGAACCTTAAAAAGGAGTAGGAAGATGCAGGATTTGAACAAGATCTTCTTGTGCGCTAGCTGCCAAGATAATCTTTTTTGGAAGAAAGAGTTAGATACTTGTCCTATTTGCAAAGATAATAAGTTAAAAGATTTGAAATTTTGCCTTGATTGCTTGGCGGTTTGTGCGCGCCTTAAAAATCCTCAGATTGTTGATTTGAACAATAATACTAATCAGTGTTTTGCCTGTAAAAATTCTATCTTGTAACCAGGTTTTTATTTTTGATTTTTAATTTTAAGCCCTTTAGGAATAAAGGGCTTTTTGCTAGACCTTTTACCTTTCTTGTGTTATTTTACTTTGGAACATTAAAAATACAAAAAGGAGCATGGCGTGCTTGAATGCGGAGTGTTTATTGAAGAATGTCGGGAATTTCTAGTTGAGCTAAAAGAGTTTCGTGATGAAATAGAAGGTTTTTTTGGAATTACTAACATAAAAACAGCCAAAGAAATTATGGGAGCGGAAAACTTCCTCGGTCCGGAAGAAGTTTTTGAGACTTTTGGTGTAAATCTTAAAGAATCAGAAATTCCACGAATTCCTTTTTCTAGAAAAGAGCTAGAGGCTGCCAGTAAGCTAGGACAGATGTTAATTTTAAGGATAGGGAAAACTGCTACGGGTGCTCGTTTAACTATGAAAAAGATAAACGAGCAAATAATGCCTAGATTTCCTGATAGATCTTGTATTTTTGCTCAATCTCTGTGGTCTTGGTATAGAAATGAAGATTTTTGCACCAAAGATATTCCCATAAATTTAGACTCTGGGGCTCAGTGGGCATTAGTATCTGCAGAGGTAATTCCCCCTGGTTATTCAAATAAAGATTGCGTCTTTCAAGTAGAGAGCCTGGTGAAATATTTAGAGGAAGGCATTATCCCAAGCTTATCTAGGACTAAAAAAGATCGGTACGAAAATGCTATCGCAAATTTTAAATCTCAAAAAGAAATTCTTTTCAAGCTCAGAGACCAACAAGAATGGCGGGAATTCATGAAGCATCTTTTAGCGCTAGAAATCAATCAGATTTGCAGGCAAACGCCAGTGCAGGCACTTTACGATATAGTCTTTGCTTTGGTTAGCAAAAACAGACGATTACTAGGAGGACAAAGAGAGAGAAGTTATCGAACAGTTAATTTTAGCACTACTAGCCACTATATAAATGCGAGCTCTTTTTATCCGCATGGCGTATATTTTTATACTTGTTCGCACGGTAGTTTCAGGGACAGAAATATAGGTATTATTTTTTCTAGAACTTTTTAAAAAACCATCCCCCAATTTGGGGGATTTTTATTTTAATTTGCCTAAAATAGCTTCGCGGACCATTTTTGGATTTGCTTTACCACCAGTTGCACCCATTACCTGACCAATTAAAAATCCAATTACGCCTTGATCGCCAGCTTTAATTTTTTCCACCGCATCTTGGTTTTTAGCAAGTACCTCGTCGATTTTTTGCGCCAATTCATCGTTGTTGCTACCTAATCCCAGTGCAGCAATTGCTTCTTGTGGATTAGTAGTATTTTGCAGACAGTATTCAATAATTTCAGGAGCTTGAGATTGACTGATTTTGCCTTCATCCAACAATGCGCTTAGCTCAAGCAATTGATTTGGCGATAAATCCTTCGTAGCTTCCATATTGACATAAAGCTTGATTGAATTTGCTAGTAATTTTTTTTGCTCGTCACTCGGATTTGGCAATTCTACTAAAAGAGCAGTCCAAAAAGCAAAAGTTTCTGGATTTTCGGAAATAATTTTCGAAGCTTGTTTTTGCACTCCGTAGTTTACTACTAAATCATCGGCAATTAAATAAGGATAGGGTAGAGCGGATTGCATTTTGCGACTTAAATTCCAAACTGATCCAGGTGTTGCTGGAGGTAAGTCTGGTTCTGGAAAATAGCGATAATCCGCTGCAGTTTCTTTTTTGCGCTGTACATAAGTTTTTTGCTTTGCTTCATTCCAGCCACGTGTTTCTTGGTTGATTTTTTCGCCACGTTCTAGGGCATCAATTTGCCGTGAAACTTCGTATTCAATAGCTCGCTCAACAGACCTAAAAGAATTAAGGTTTTTAATCTCAACCTTAGTGCCAAATTCTTTTTGTCCTTCGGGGCGTACAGAGATATTTGCCTCGCAACGCATTTCGCCTTTTTCCATATCTGCGCGAGCGACGCCTCGTCGTTGTAAAATTAGTTGATAAGTTTCGCAAAACTTTTTTGCGTCTTTAGCATTTGTGATTTCTGGCTCGCTAACAAGCTCTAAAAGAGGGGAGCTTGAACGATTATAGTCAATTAAAGAGTAATCTGCTTCATCTGGATGGATGGATTTTGCAGTGTCTTCCTCTAAATGAATGCGAGTTAAATTGATATGAGTAACCGTGCCGTCGTCATTTTTAAACTCAATTGCACCACCGAGCAGGAGGGGCAAGTCAAACTGGCTAATCTGATAGCTTTTTGGTAGATCTGGATAAAAATAATTTTTTCTATCCCACTTGGTAAATTCAGAAATATTAGCCCCAACATCGGCGCCAATATCAAGAGTAAATTCAATGGCTTTTTTGTTGGCAACAGGTAAAGCTCCGGGAAGGCCAAGGCAAACAGGACAAATGTTCGTATTTGGTTCTTCGCCAAAACTCGCATTGCGACAAGCGCAAAACATTTTGGTCTGTGTTGCTAGCTGAGCATGGATTTCCATGCCGATGGTTGTAATGTATTTCATTTATTTTGCGTCCTTAAAAATCCATCTTCTATTATTTTATCAAGCAATTCGCTAAATTCTATGCCATGGGCTTTTGCTTGAGCGGGGAAAATGCTTTCTTTGGTTAGTCCGGGCAAGGTATTGATCTCTAAAACGTAATAGCTATCTTCAACATCTTCGTCTTTAACAATAATATCTGTTCGCGAATACCCAGACCCGCTTATGGCGTTGTGCGCTTTTAGGGCAGTATTGTGCAATTTAGCAACTTGCGCTGGCGGGATTTTGGCAGGAGTGATTTCTTCGGCTTTGTTTTCGGGGCTGTATTTAGAGTTAAAATCAAAAAAGTTTTCTTTGGGGATAATTTCTGTTGGAGGTAGGGCAGTTAGTTTTTGATTGATATCTAGGACGCCAACTGTAAATTCCCGACCTTTAATTTGTTGTTGGATTAAAATTCTGTCGGTGATTTCTTTGGCAATTTGAATTGCCTGCAGGAGTTCTTTTTTGTTGTTAGCGAGGCTTGTTCCTAAACTAGAACCCCCAAATCTTGGCTTTATAAAGCATGGATACTCAATCCAGTTTTTAACTCTTTCGGATAAATCTTTGACTGATTTTTTGTTGTTTGCAGAAAAGTCTTTTGGTAGTTCAATTTGCCGTGGTACTTTAAGCTCAGCTCGTTCAAATTCAACAGAGCTTTTTAGCTTGTCAATTCCGAGTGTGCTGGCAAAAATTTCCGAGCCATTGTAGGCAAATCCAAGTTGCTGGCAAAGTCCTTGAATTGAGCCATCTTCTCCATTTTGACCGTGCAAGGCAATAAAGATAAAGTCAACATTTTTTTCTTCCAGAACTGCAAGTGCTTGTGCAGCCGAGAGCTTTTGGGACTCCAGATGATTATTTTCAAGTAATTTTTTATAAACAGTGCGTGGCATTGATTGAGTGTGCTGAGGCAATATCGCCCAAGTGCCATCGAGCTCTATCTTTACGGGAAAAATATTATATTTTTTGTGATCTAGTCCACACACAACACTAGCTCCTGTTTCTAGGGAAACGGAGTGTTCGCTTGATTTTCCTCCCATAATGATGGCGATGTTTTTCATTTAAAATGCTCCTAATTGACTTGCACCTCTTCGCAAGGCAGTAATTGCGGCTTTGGCTTGGCCAATTGTTACAGTAATATGTTCGTGGGCAATTTGATTGCGGAGCTTGTGTGCTCGCCAAATGCCCTGATAAACCTCTTGATCAAATTTTTTCTCTAATGAGCGGAGCCTGTCGGCATAAGTTGCGCCTTTGCCACCAACTTTTTTCATTACATTATCTAGATAAGCATCCGCCTTAATAATTGCTTGGGCTGAATAAATCGCATCGCCATTTTGCAGTAAATTTTCGATTTCCTGCCATTTTTGACGCATTTCAGCTGTATTGAATTTTGTTTTCGCACCACCAAAAATAAGTTTAAAAACTGCTACAAGTGTCCGCCAGATCTCTTTTAAGATATGATCCATATTTTTTGGTTGTTTGGTATTTTAAAATTCTAAATTCTAATATCTAAATTCTAAACAAAAAACAAATTACAATTTTTTAAATTTTAAACATTGGGATTTGTTTAGGATTTATGATTTAGAGTTTAAGCTACTGCAGGCATCTGAAGGTGCCAATCTGTTTCTCTTTGGTAAGCCATTGCAATTTTTAGCACATCGCTATCTGAGAGTTGTGGGCCCATAATTTGTGCACCAATAGGCAACTTGACGCCGTTTTTTTCGCTAAATCCACAAGGAAAAGAAATCGCAGGCAAGCCAGCAATATTGGCCGATACAGTAAAAATATCTTCCAAGTACATTGATAATGGATCTTTTTTAGCTCCAAATTCAAAAGCTGGATGCGGTGTTGTTGGCGTCAATAGAAAATCAACTTGATCAAATGCTTGATGAAAATCTTCAATAATTTTAGTCCTAGCTTGCATTGCTTTTTTGTAATAAGCATCATAATAACCGCTCGACAATACATAGGTGCCCATCATAATGCGTCGTTTTGCCTCGTGACCTAAGCCTGCGGTGCGACTTAGTTTGTAGGTTTCAAGTAGTGATTTGCCAGCAACACGTTCGCCATAGCGAATGCCATCATAGCGAGATAAGTTGCTTGATACTTCGGCTGGTTGAATAATGTAGTAGACTGACAGAGCATATTTAGTCATAGGCAAGCTTACTTCTACAAATTCTGCGCCCAAGGATTCAAGGACTCGTTGTGTTTCTTGCAGGCCAGTTAAAATTTCAGGAGCAATTCCTTCGCCAAAATATTCTCGTGGCAATCCAATTTTCATGCCAGCCAAAGAATTTTGCTGCTCAAAAGTGGGGACGGCAATTTTTTCTGTTGGGACAGTTGTTGCATCATTTACATCTTGTCCTGACAAAATGTTGGCGAGTATGGCAGAATCTTCGGCGCTTCTTGTCAGTGGCCCTGGGCAATCCAGAGAGCTTGCCATTGCCACTAATCCATAGCGTGACAATCGACCATAAGTTGGCTTAAAGCCAGTTACACCACAAAAAGCAGCCGGTTGACGAATAGAACCACCTGTATCCGTTCCAACACTAGCAAGTCCAATTCCTAGGGCAACTGCGCCGGCACTTCCTCCAGAAGAGCCTCCAGGAACGTGATTTTTGCTCCATGGATTTAGGCTTGGTCCAAAGTCTGAATTTTCAGTACTTGAGCCATGCGCCCAAGCATCTAAATTATTTTTACCAATAATAATTGCGCCTTGTTCTTCCAGCTTTTCGACGATTGTTGCAGAATATGGCGCTACAAAATTTGTTAGAAGTTTTGCTCCAGCAGTTGCTGTTTGACCTTTTACTAAAATATTGTCTTTAATAGTAATTGGGATACCCTCGAGTTTGCGCGCCTTGCCACTTTTAATTCTGGTGTCAGCTTCATCGGCTTTTTCAAAAGCATCTTCAAAAGTTGATAGTAGCAAATGGTAATCTTGAGCTTCGGTTGCTTTAAGTAGAGCGCTTTCAACCAAGTCGCGCGCCAAAAAATCACCTTTTTTGAGGCCTTCTAGAGCTTGTTTGATAGTCAGGTTGATGATTTGCGGTTTGATCATTTGTGTATTTTTTTGATAGTCGAATATAGAATTTAGTATATAGAATGTAGAATTGGTATCGCTTTGCAATAATTATAATCTTCGCTTGAAACGCTCTTGCGGGCTACTCATTCTCAACGCCCTCAAAAACTGCTGGCACTACAATAAAGCCATCTTGCGTAGCGGCTGCATTTTTAAGAAATAGTTCTCTGCTTGCTAGTAGTTCTGCTTGTGATTTATTTTCTGCCTTATCTTCGCGGAAGACATTCATTAGGCCTGTAACTTGCGATGTCGGAGGAATATTTTTCAAGTCAAGTTCGTCAAGCTGACCAACATAATCTAGCAGAGCCGACAAGTCGGACTCAAAACCTTCAAGCTCATCGTCGCTTAAATTTAAGCGAGACAAGTCCGCCAATTTTTGCAGATTTTCTTTAGTTATCATCTTTTTAAAAGTAACTGAATTTCGCCTAGATTTCAAGCAATGTTTTGCGCTGTGGACTTTAGCGCAGAACCTGCGAAGCGATACTAAGATATTGATTATTAAAGATTTTTATGGTAAAAATGAAGGTGTTCAAAAAAGGACGCAGATTTTGGTAGTAATTTACTAACCAAGAATGCACCTTAAAAAACAGAAGGAGGAAGTGACATGAGTCACGTTCGCACAGAGCAACTTGTAAGCCAAGTTGCCCAAGCTCCAGTTGAATTACTGGAAGCCGGTTTTGACCTGTTAGGACAGAAAATGTCCTCAGGCGCCCAGAGGGCAAATGTTGTAAGCAAATATGAAATACGTTTCGATAATGAACGCATTTCATATACACTAAAGCTCAATCCTGAAAAGAAAGAGCTGGAGTGGTCGAATCGTTGGGATTCGGACTATACGAGTTCTCGTAAAAAAATTATGCGAGAAACAGAAGAAAACTTCAACAGCTGTGTCGTGCTTGCTGCTATTGCAGCCATCCAAAAACAGCAAGGCTTGCCAGCGGAAATCAAGGTTTCTAATGGCGAAGTCAGACTTGTGGCAGGGGTGGCTTAGATGAGTAAGATTATCGCAGCCAGCGTTGGCAATTCAGGTAAACTACAGATCGCTCTGCAAGGATTTGTGGGCAATGAATGCATAGAGTCCACCAAACAGCTCCACCAAAAATTGGCAGAGCTAGGACTAGAAGTTGAAGTCACCGACATGAAAATGCACGGTGGCGGATGTTGCCCGCCTACAGGCGAACAGCACAGTGCTCCGCAAAAAGTTGCGGAAGGAAATTGTGGTTAGCGCCACAATTAGCCTGCATCACACACTGAAGCGCTGCCGGGCTAATGGGCCCGGCGAGCGTTTTGTAGTGTGGGTTCAGGGTTGCCCTCGTCGATGCAAAGGTTGTTGGAACCCCGACAGCTTAGTATTCGACGGGCGGCAGCCCATTTTGATAGATGTATTGGCTAATCAAATTATTGCTGAGCATCGGCGTCAGCCTTTGCATGGCGTAACTTTTAGTGGTGGCGAACCTTTTTCTCAGGCCTCAGAACTAGCTCAATTGGCACGGTTGCTAAAGACAAAGATCGGTAAAGACTTTACAGTTGTAAGTTATACTGGCCACACTCTTGAGCAAATTAAAAGTGCTAAGCGAAAGAGTGACTGGCAGGATTTTCTTAGTGAAATCGATTTATTGATTGACGGAGAATTCAAGCTTGAGCAAAGGAATTTTAGCTTGCCACTGAGAGGGTCGACAAACCAGCGACTGCATTTTTTGACGGGTAAGATTTTGCCCGAAGATGTGCCATCGTCATTTGCTGAATATACAATTGAGCAAGGTGGTGTGTTAACGGTGACTGGTTTTCCCCAGATTGAGATTGCTGATGCTTTAGATATTTATATTGCACAGCAAAATCTAAACCAAGGAGAAAGAGTGTGAAAGAGAGCAGTTTATTGAATTTAGGAAACGAAATCTCTCGACTTTACGGAGGCAAACAAGGAGAAGTGTTTTTGTTGTCAGGTAATACTGACGATGTTTTTCCTTGCTCCGATGGTCAAGGCAATATGCATTTGACGTCGTTGCGAGGATTTTTGATGAATTTGCTGGGCAGGCGACAGATTGTTGTTTGCTATAACAAGGCAGATGGATTTACATTTGCCGATGAAATTATTGTTTCGTTGAATTCTCAGCAAAACAAGCCTTCAATGAGGCAAAAATTTGAACAGCTAACTCAGCCTCAAGCATCTGCTCCTTCGCAGACGTCAAGTGAGTTTGACCAAATGATTAGTAGGATCTCTGCGTCAATGCATGAACCGCGAAATATAGAAAGGGATTTTGCCTTTTTGCATCGTGTATTGACAGAGCCATCACTTAAAAATCAGGTGGCTGTGGTGATTGAATTTACTGAGTCTTTTGCAAAGGCAGAGGATTGTTCGTCCCAAGAGGTTGTAGCAATTGAGCGTTGGGCTCAGGTTGGCAATTCGCTAGGGCCTGTTCGCAATCCAGTTTTTTTGCTAGAGCAAAATGCGGACTGTGTTAGCAAGGCGCTTAAATGCCACAGCAATATAGTGAGCATAAAAATAAATCGACCAACTGCGCAAGAGATGAAATTCTTCGTGGATTATACCTTAGCATTAAACGAGACTGTTGCGCTAGAAGAAGGATTTTCTATTGATGAATTTGTCAACTTGTGTAGTGGATTGCAAGCTAGCGATGTGTGCAAGATGATTGCGCAGGCGCAAATTAGCAAGACACCGATCTCGTCTACGATGATTTGGCAATGTAAGGCAGAATTGATTGCCCAGCAATGCCAAGGCACGCTTATTGTTGTTCAGCCCAAGCATGGGTTTGAGGCAATTGGCGCGTTGGACCATGTGGTAAATGAGTTGCGCACTCAGTCGGTAAAGCTTCGTCGGGGTAGTTGTACTTGTGATAAAGGTTGGCTCTTAACGGGTCCTCCTGGCACAGGTAAAACAATCATCGCGGAAGCACTTGCCAAAGAGAGCGGTGTCAATTTTGTTACCCTTGGCAACATCCATTCTAAATGGGTTGGCGATAGTGAACGCAATCTTGCGCTTGCCCTTGATATCATAAGGGCAATGGCGCCAGTGATTGTGTTCATTGACGAAGCT
>CAZWUV010000016.1:0-13349 GCA_964636735.1 uncultured Candidatus Saccharibacteria bacterium
AAGCGCCTTGAAGGCTTGGGCTTTTCAAAGTCTGAGTTTGGCGCAGAAGGTTCGTCTGGCTATAGCCGAAAAAAGCATGGCGAGATTGAAAAAGTCGGCACAACTCAAAAGGTTCAAGTGCCGACCTTGATTGCCGAGCTTCGCCATAATTTATGGCAGGGCACGTTAGAGGATTTTGGGCGGACTTTACCACCCAAAGATTCTAATGCCCGAGCTCGTCAGGCTTATGAACGGCAAAAGCTTTTGACTTATAGTTGGAAGCCAGCTGTTCAGTTTGTCGCAAGGGCGAACGAGCTTGCCTTTTTTCTCTACGGGGAGGAAGGCAGGCAAAGACCCCACTGGGCAAAAGAGCTTGCGATACAGCCCAATTATCGTGAGCCCAAAAAGCGTACGGATTGGAACCGTATTACGCTTGCCCAAGACTTTACACTACTTTATCGGGTGATGAATGTCACCCAAGAAGTAGTCGTAGAATAACTGCTTTGCTCCGCCTGCCTTTGTGGTGGGCGGAGCAAAGATTTTGTGTTGTGGGCGTAAAATGGCGCCGAACATAGGAGGAGAAAATGGATAAAAAATGGCTTTTATTGGGGTTGTCAACAATGATCGCCTTAATATTGTGGATTTATGTTGGCATCTCGAGTGCTAACGTAAATCAAGCACGCCAACAGGTGGCAAGCCTGCCTGTTGGCACAAGTGTGCAGGGTGATACTCTGCGCGTAGCAATCGACCGCTGGGAAACGGTCGAGGTTTTTTACGTTGGGCGCTTTGGTGCCCCAGTGGTCCGCCTAACCTCGGAAAAAGATATGGTGGATTTTGATCTGCCAAAAGGGGTTAAGCAGATCGGTTTTGGGGGTGAGTTTTTTATCACTCCCCGAAAGTAATTTTGCCTCTCGCCCAAAGGCGAGAGGTTCTTTTTTATAAATAATTTGATATTATTGTATAGATTGCCGATCCCCGCTAAAAGCGAGGTCAGGAATGACAAGGTGTGAAATTTTAGTCTTTAGTAGCCTGTCAATTAAAATCAATAAATAGTATTGGTGGTTTTTGCCACCTCCTCTAAGTACTTTTTGATGATTTGGAAATTGGCAGGCTACTACGGATTATATAGGGTAGCAGTTACGACATAAAAATACTGACTTAAAGGTCAGTATTTTTTGTTTTCAGAAAACTATAGCTCTATAGCCTCTAATGTCCCCCATTGCTCCTAAACTTTTACGTATTTGCGTACGGCAAAATAGCTCATGCCGACAGACAAGCTAACTCCTAAAGCTAGCAAAGCGGGAACAATCCAAAATAGATTAGAGTTAAAATAGCTAAGCATATCTGGAGCTAAAAATTTAGTAATTGACAAAAGTGGGTTAGAGCTAGCAAGGTCGTATTTTAAGAATAAATTTAAGGCAGGAATAGCAAGTAGTACGCCAAAAACACCAAACAAAAATGCTTCAACTAAAAACGGCAATCGCACAAATGATTCGGTTGAGCCAACAAAGCGCATAATTTCGATTTCGTTTTTGCGCGATATGATGACGATTTTTGTTGTGTTGTAGATCAAAATGAACGATAACAAGATAAAAATCATTGAAAGGATTAACCCGTTGCGTTGAACTGCGCCAACAGAGTTAACAAGGTTATCAATTGCGCTGGCGTTGTCTGTGTAGCTAACACGGCGCACAGAATCTTGGTATTCTTCGGCTTCGAACAAAGAGGCGATTTGCGCTAGGCGCTCGGGGTCGTTAGCAATAACGGATAAGCTTCTAGGTAGAGGGTTGTTGTCTTCGGAAACTAGGCTTTTGACTTTTTCGTTAGTTGGGCGTTGTCTCCAGATTTCGAGGGCATCTTCTTTGGAAATAAATTTCGCTGATTTTACGTCTGCTCGGTTAGCCAAGGTATCGCGGATTTTTAAAATATCCTCTTGCGCTACTTCATCTTCAAAATAAATCGATAAATCAAGCTTGCCCTCGATACCTTTGACTGTTCCCGAAATAACTGCGCTTTGAATAATAAAAACACCAATAATAAAAATCGTGATTGTCATAACAATTGTCGAGGCAATTGATAGCCAAGCATTGCGTTGAAAGTTGACAAGTCCAAGTTTAATAACTCTAAAAAACGATCGAGTACTCATTCGTCCTCCTTTTCATAGGCGTCTTGCGGGTGATGGTCGTCTTGGTGGTAGTTGGCGGGGTGGTTGCTTTTTGGGTTGTGATGTTTGTGGCGCGCAGTCACATAGCGACCGATTTGTTGGTCGGAAATAACTTTGCCGTAATCTAGCGCAACAACTCTTTTATGTAAGCCATCGACAACATTTTTGTCGTGCGTGGCTAAAATCACGGTGGTGCCACGGCGGTTGATAAGCTCTAAAAGTTCGATAATTTCTGCTGTTGTGACTGGGTCTAAGTTGCCTGTTGGCTCGTCGGCAATTAAAATTCTAGGTCCGTGAACCATGGCTCTGGCAATTGCAACTCGTTGCTTTTCTCCTCCAGATAACTCAAATGGATAGCTATTGGCTTTGCTATTTAATCCGACTAAATTTAAAATTTTTGGCACGCGCGAGGTAATTTCGGAATTTGGCACATCGCAAACTTCTAGGGCAAAAGCAACATTTTCCCAGACTGTTTTATGAGGCAAAAGTCTAAAATCCTGAAAAATTACACCAATTTTGCGACGATAATAAGGAAGCTCTTTTGGCAATAAGTCGGCAATGTTGCGATTGACAATTCTAATTTCGCCCTGATCCGGCTTTTCTTCGCCAGTTAAAAGACGCACCATGGTGCTTTTGCCTGCGCCAGAGTGACCAACCAAGCTTACAAATTCGCCCTTTTCAATTGTAAAGCTAATATCATCGAGCGCCATAACACGCTGTTTGTCTGATGTACGTGAATAAGTTTTGGATACATTTTTGATGTCGATCAAAGCTCCTCCTTGTATGTGATACTGCAAGGTTATTGTTAGCGTATCACTTAATTTATTTTAGCATAGTTTTTTAGAAACTTTAAAAAGCTGTTTGAGCTTTTTGTATTGACAATGTCGTTTTTTTCAAGCCAGCCACGGCGAGCTTGTGCCACGCCAAAGTTCATAAAATCAAAATGATTGGGTTGATGCGCATCGGTGTTGATAATAAATTTACAGTTTAAGTCTTTGGCGATTTTGACAAGGTCGCCATTTAAATCAAGTCTTTCTGGAGAGGCGTTGATTTCTAGCAGAGTGTTGTTTTGAGAGGCAGCTTTAAAGACTTCGCTCCAGTTAGCATTAACGCCTTCGCGCTTGCCAAGTTTGCGTCCTGTTGGGTGTCCAATGCAGTGGATATACGGATTTTGGATTGCTTTTATAAGGCGCGCGGTGACAACTTCTGGTGATTGGCGATAACTAAAGTGTATCGAGGCAATCACAAAATCTAGCTTTTTAAGTACACTATCTTCAATATCAACTGTGCCATCAGCTAAAATGTTGAGTTCCACACCCGCTAAAACGCGCATTCCTTTGGGAGCGTATTTTTTATCTAAGGCGTGGATTTTTTTTGCATGCTCTAATAGTTGTTTTTCGTTTAAACCGCCTAAAAATCCGAGTCCTTTTGAGTGGTCGGTAATCGCAATATATTTGTAGCCATATTTAAATGCAGTTTGGACTGTGTCTTTGAGAGATAATTTGCCGTCTGTTGCTGAGGTATGAATATGCAGGTTGCCTTTGATGTCACTTAGCTCAACTAATTTAGGTAATTTGTTTTGTAGGGCTACTTCTATTTCGCCTTTATTTTCGCGCAGCTCTGGCGGGATAAATTGCATTCCTAAAGCTTTATATACTTCACGCTCGGTTTTAAATTTTAAAAGACGATTACCCTTTTTTATGCCATATTCAGAAACAGACATGTTTTTGCTTTGTGCATAGGTTCGTAGCCGAACAGCGTGATCCTTTGACCCTGTAAAATGCTGGAGTAAGTTGCCGTATCTTTCTGGCGTAGAGACTTCTAAATCTATTTCTTTACCGTTCGTATTTATAATAGAGGCAATTGTTTCGCCTTGACGGACAATTTTTTTAACAAAAGGCGCGCTTGCAAAGGCTTGAATAGTTGATTTTATATTAGTACTAGATGCTACTAAATCAATGTCGCCAACATCTTCGCGCATACGGCGAATACTACCTGCAAAATCAACAGCTTTGACTTCTTTGAGAGTAAGCAGAAAATCACGAATTTCGCTGGCAATTTGGATTGCATCGTAAAGCAGGATGCGACCAGTAAGTTTTTGGGCGATTTTTATATTGTCTAAAATATTTTGAATAGTTTTTTCACCAAAATTTTCTTTGGCTTTGGGGGTTTTTAGTTGTTTTTTTAAGTCAGTAATGCTAGCTGGCTTAAGAGCCTTGTACAGCTTGAGCGCAGTTTTGGCTCCAATGCCAGGAATTTTAGTCATAGCAAGCTTAACTGGCGTGACTTTTTTGAGTAATTGTTGATGATACTTCATTTTGCCAGTATCAAAAAGTTGCTGCAGGTGGCTTGCCATAGTTGTGCCAATGCCATCTAAATCCACAAGCGCTTTAGTGCCACCTGCGCGGTAAACTTCTTCTAAGGATTGACCTGCTTGCGAAACAGCTCGGCTGGCTTTTTGGTAGGATAAGATATGGAATTTTTCCTCGCCAAGAAGTTCAGAAAGCGTAGCGATTTCTGCTAAAATTTGAGAGATTTGTTTGTTGGTAAAAGATTTTTGCTTCATATCTTTTAAAGTATATAGTAGATAGTAGTTGGTAGCTAGTGTATGACATCTAGTAGCTTGTCATTCTGGAAATGGAAGTTTTAATCCCGAAGAAGGCGGGACCTTTAGGTACTCCATTGCCCAGTATCTATATAGATCCTGATGTCGAAGTGCCAACGCTTTCGACTCTAGGATGACAGGTGTCGTTCTAAATTAAAAATCCCCAGCTGGGGATTTTTAATTATGCGAGTGCTTTTAGAGTTTCGTTGTGAATCGGACCATTGGTTGCTAGGATTTCTTTGGAGTCAAATCGAAGTGGTTTGCCAGCTAAATCGCTGGTTGTGCCACCAGCTTCTTCAACAAATAATTTGCCAGCTAGCCAATGCCAAGGCTCTAAATCTTTGGCAACAAAACAATCAACTTTTCCGGTCGCCGTCAAGGCAAGTCCAAGCGCAGGACTTTCTGGAGCTGTTAAGTGGGTAACTTGTGGAGCTAATTTTTTAGCATTATCTAAGCCTTCTCCATGCTCGCCCAAATAAACAATTGCGTGCGCTTCTTTTAGTTTGGCAATTCGCTTGATGTCGATTTTGGCAGTATTGATAAAAGCACCAACACCTTTGGTTGCCGAGTACGTTGTATTGGTAATCGGATCAAAAATTACACCCAAGGTAATTTCGCCGTTTTCAATCCATGCTAGAGTTGTGGAATATCCAACGCCACCAGATGCATAATTTTGCTCGCCATTTAGAGCGTCGATAACCCAAAAGTTTTTAGCGTTTGGTAGTGGACCAACGCCTTTTCCAGAGATTGATTCCTTGGAATAAACTTGCCCCAAAAATGCGCTCATTGATTTGCGCGCTTTGGTGTCTGCTTCTAGTAGTAAAGATTGTCGGTCAAGAATAAATTCTTGATTTTGTACGCCACGATAAAATCTTTTAAGTTCGTCACCGCCAATGTAGCAAGCTTGCTTAGCAACTTGCAGGCGTACCTGTAAATCTGTTTCGGTCATAATTTTCCTTTGATTATATGATTAGAAAGAGTTCTATTAAGATACAAAAACTATAGCCGAAAAAGCGCAAAATGTCAATATATTTAGGGCATTAGAGGTAAGAGGTGTGATAGGAGCTTTAGCTCTCAATCAATTACCTTAAATTTGCCAGAGCGCTTGAAAGTTGCTATTGTATTAAATAAGGAAAAGGAGGGATAATGAGTCCTAAAAAATTTATTGGCAAGCTAATAAATTATAAAAATCCAAAAGCTATTTTGGTGGGTTTTTTGGTAAGTTTGACTGTTTTTTCTGTACTTAGTTTTCATGACGATGCATTAGCGCAGACCATACAAGATATTAGAAGTAATCTTGAAAAAATCGAACGTCAAATTACTCAAAATACAGAGCGTGCTAATCAAGCCAAGGCAGAAGTTTCAACTTTAGACGGTATCATTAATCGCCTGCAGACGGATATCAATACTGCGCAACAAGAAATTAATAATCTTGAAAAGCAAATTAAATCAACAGAAGCGTCTATTATAAGCAAAAATAAATCTATTGCTACTAAAGAAAAAGAATTGGAATTACAGAAAATAAATCAAAATGAAATCATCAAGACAATTTATGAAACAAGCGAACAAGATACGGTTTTAATGTTGGCAGGGGTGGGTTCTATTTCCGACCTTATAAGTCATGCTGAGTATCTAGAAACACTTGAAAATGATATCGAGCTTATAGTGCGAACAATTGAAGATATAACAAATGAACTAAAATCAGATAAAGAAGAATTAGAGAAAAAAAAGAAAGATCTTGACGAAAACAAGGCACAGCAGCAGGCCTATAAGTCTAATTTAGTTGGAAAAAATAATTCTCAGAAAGAAATTCAGGCAGAAGCTGAAAGGCAACTGAAAACATATCAGTCTAACATTGCAAATGCGCAAAGAATACAAGAGCAAATGCATGCAGAGCTTGCAAGGATTATGAGAGAGCTTAGTGGGGGTATACAGCCTAAAGATAAGGGTGTATCGTCAATTGGTTTTCAGTGGCCAACTGCTTGTTGCGCCGTTATTGGTAAACCAAGAATTTCACAGGGATTCAATGAGCAAAGTGATTTTGCTAAGAGGTCATATAGATATGGCCTGCATACAGGCTTAGATATTTCAAATGTTATGGGTACAAAAATTTATGCTGTAGCCGATGGAACAGTTTTGCGAGCAAAGTATGAATCTGGGTATGGCAACTATGTTGTTATTGGACATAATGCTAGATGGTGGACTCATTATGCTCATTTAAGTGCATTTAATAATTTATATCCAGGAAAAGAAGTGAAGCGAGGAGATGTGATTGGCTATATGGGGTCAACAGGATTTTCAAGTGGACCACACTTACACTTTGAAGTTACAGATCGTCTTGAAGGCGATGCCCCAAATGGTCGGTGCTCAAAGAATTTCATACGTCCATATTGTCAATTTGAAAATCCTCTTAGTTTTTTACCATAAGAATTTTAAAAATTCCCCAACAAAGAAAAAGCCCCCTGTGATAGGGGGCTTTGCGTTATGGTTAACGATATTTAAATATCGTTGTAGTACTGTCCAGCTCTGTGGTAGTTGCTTTGGGGTTTAAAAGTTTTTGGTACAATTGTGCACCAGTGATGATATTTGGGCAATTTACCTAGGACTACTTTGGTGTATAAATATTGAAGTAGTTTTGTATGCAAGCTCATCCAGCCTTTACCAACTTTTTTACCTTCGATCATAGTGATCGGGGTAATCTCGGCTGCTGTTCCGCAAAAAAAGCATTCTTTTGACTGTAATAATTCTTCAACAGAAACATTGCGTTGTTCGATTTTCATATTTAGCTCATTGCGAGCAATTGTTAGTATGGTATCTAGTGTAATCCCGTCCAGCCTGTTAGACGTAGCGTCTGGCGTAATCAGGGTATTATTGTCACTATCGACCAGTACTATATTCATGCCTGTGCCCTCGCTAATATGAACTCCGTCGGGGTGCAGAATAATTTTTTCTGCTAAGCCTTCGCGCTCTGCTTCGTTTTTAACAATGGTGCTGGTGATGTAGTTTGCCGAACCTTTTGCAGTAACTGGAGCTTGGTCGGACATTGTTTTTCGGTAAGTAGAGATGCCGATTTTTACGCCATCGTTATATTTGCCATTTTGCAAATATTTTCCCCATTTTTCGGATATTATTAGGGCGCCGATACTTTGCTTGCCATCGGCTAGGGTTGGTGATTTTATACCAATTCCACGACCCCTAAAAATTAGCGGACGGATATAGTCATGGTCAGCATTTAGCTGAGCAATACCGATACAGCCTTCTACAATATCATCGTAAGAAAACGGCCTATCTTGAAGGTCGTATTGCTTTGCCGAGTCAATAAGTCGGTCGATATGGCTTTCTAGTCGAAAAATTGTGTAGTGTTTATCGTCGTAAGGATATTTTCTAATTCCTTCAAAAACTGATCCTGCGTAGTGTAAGCTGTGAGTGTTAAACCCTAGTGATCCATTTTGAATAAAAAAGGGGTTGGTTGATTCCTCGGGAAAATACCACGCAAATTGTGCTGTGACAGCCATTTTTTCTTTCTCCTTGTTGTTCAGATTCTAGGCTGTTACTTTGTACCATATTTACGCAAAAAAGTCAAAGGTGCTTTGCTTTTTATCTATTGCTAGGATACACTCACTATATGGAAGAAACATTAGTTTTAACTGGTGCAAAAACATCTGAAGAGGTGGTGGCGCAAGAGTCACAAGATCTTGGGCTGCGCCCTACAAGCCTTGATGATTTTATTGGCCAAACGCTTTTAAAGCGCAATTTAAAGATAATGATCCAAGCTGCTCGTGAGCGTGGCGAACCAATAGATCATATAATTTTTCATGGGCCTCCTGGACTTGGTAAAACAAGTTTGGCGCATATTATTGGCGCCGAGGTTGGCAAGAGTGTGCGCGTTACATCTGGTCCTGCAATCGAGCGAGCTGGCGATTTGGCGTCGATTTTAACTAGTTTGCAAGAGGGCGATATTTTGTTTATCGACGAAATTCATAAATTGCCGCGCGCAATCGAAGAAATTTTATATCCTGCAATGGAAGACTTCGCACTTGATTTAGTTTTGGGCAAAGGACCAAGCGCCAAAACAATGCGCTTGGATTTGCAGCACTTTACAATCATTGGCGCTACAACCAGAATGGGCAAATTGTCTTCGCCTTTGCGTGATAGATTTGGCGCTCAGTTTCATTTGGATTTTTACGAGGTGGATGAAATTCGCCAAATTATTTTGCGTAGCGCAGAATTTATGGGTATTTTGATGGATAATTCTGCTGCCGAGATTTTAGCTGAGCGTTCTAGACGTACGCCACGTATTGCTAACAGGCTTTTGCGTCGGGTTAGAGATTTTGGCCAGGTTAGCAAAATTAAAGAAATCGACGCCACAACAGCAAAGAGTGCGCTTGATATTTTAGAGATTGATAAGAATGGATTAACAAAAAACGATAAGCGACTTTTGCAAATTATTATCAACAATTTTGGTGGGGGGCCAGTCGGACTTTCGACTTTAGCTGCAGCGCTAGGGGAGTCAATTGATGCGATTGAGGATGTTTACGAGCCGTTTTTAATTCGCGAGGGCTTACTAGATAGAACGCCCCGTGGCAGAAAAACAACCGATATTGCGTCGACTTATATTTGATTTACAATTTACAATTTTGTAATTTTAAATTAAAATAATCCCCTGTCCCCTATTTTTTTATAGAATTTAGTATTTAGAAATGGTGCCCCTGCTTGCCGGCAGGCAGGGCTTCGCGACAATCATATATTGAAAAATTTGAAATACAAATACGTTGGCGTAGCCCACTCCAATTCTACATTCTATATACTATATTCTAAATTCTAAAATATATTATGATTTATGAAATCACCACAATTGAGCAACTAAAAGATTTTACCAAAGAATTCCAAAAGTCCCTTCAAAAAGACGACATTGTTGGCTTAAAGGGAGATTTAGGGGCCGGCAAAACTACGTTCGTTAAACTACTAATGAAAGAATTGGGAGTTGTCGAAAATGTTATTTCGCCAACTTATATTTATGAACAAGTTTATGTCTTGCCAAAAGAGTACAATCAAATAAAAACAATCCATCATTTAGATTTATATAGAATTTCAGACGATAAAGACTTAGATTCTTTGGGTCTTAATGACCATAATGGCGATCTAATGTTAATAGAGTGGATAGAAAAATCGCAAGATTTATCCGACAGAGCAACGAAAAGCTTGAATTTTTATTTAAAAGACAATCAAAGATTTGTAGAATCTTTCACCTTGTCATCCCTGACTGGAAGTCCGAAGGACGCTCCAGATCGGGGATCCATAAAATAAGATTCCCGATCAAATATTCGCTCCACTCATTCTGGCAGAAATGACAGCCTACAAGTAAAAAGATAAGAAATTTCACTATGAAAAGCACAAAACTAATTATCGGTGCTGATGCACAAAACTTCAGAATTATCACAGAAGTCGATGGCGTAATCAAGGAAAAGGTTTTTCGTGATGACGCTAAAGACCGCAATGAGCTTTCTATGATTAACGAGTTTTTAAAATCCGCAGATTTTGACTTAAAAAACTTCGTAAAAATCGGCACAATTATTCATCCCCACAACAATACCTCTGTGCGCGTTGCGCAAACAATTGCACAAACTTTTGCTTGGTTTTTGGGTATCCCGATTATAGAAATTCACACCGACAACCTACTAGATATGGACGCAAAGGATTTGTTTTTAAAACTATAGCTTTAAAGTGTGTAGCGATTTTAACTTTCTGCTTTTTTTGCTATAATTTTTTAAAGCCTGAAATCAGCAAAATCCTTAAGAGTTTTTGCAACAAAAATACAAAAATTTTACTAATAATTTTTTATGAGCTCATCAAATTCTAAATCAAGCAAAAAAATATCAGACGATAAAGTTGATGCGATTGAAATGCTTTCCGAGGATCCAGAAGAATCCGAAAAATCAGCAGAAGAAACTGCGCCAAAAGTTAATCATTATTCTGCTAAAAATAAAAAGCTTGTTACAAAAGTGAGCTTATTTGTGGGGTCGTTGGTATTGCTAGGAGTAGTAATTTTCTTGTTTACGGTTTTTGATATTTGGGGAAAAATTAGCGAAAGATCAAACAATGCTTCCCCGATTTTGAAATTTTTTGGAGAAGATATTAGCCCTGGCACTTTAAGGGGCGAGGGAGATGGCAGAGTAAATATTTTATTGATTGGTATTGGTGGCAAAAATCACGATGGCGGACAACTTGCAGATACAATTATGGTTGCAAGTATTGACCCTATAAATAATCAATTAGCTATGTTGTCTATTCCCAGAGATTTACGTGTTCCTTTGAATGGAGGTGGTTTTGGAAAGATCAATGCAATTCATGCTTATGGCGAGAACTCTTCTGGTAAATCGGGTCCACAAGATTTAAAAAATACAGTAGGCGAGATTTTGGATTTGCCAATTCACTATTATTTGCGTGTTGACTTTGAAGGATTTACCAGAATTGTTGATGAGCTTGGCGGTATCGACATAGATGTGCCAAAGGAAATTTACGATGCAAATTACCCTGATGAGCAAATGGTTGACTATGCTCCATTTTATATTGGGGTGGGTAATCAGCACTTAGACGGCGCAACTGCACTAAAGTATGCTCGTTCTCGTTATAGTACTAGTGATTTTGATAGGGCTGGTCGCCAGCAACAGATTATTGATGCTGTCCGAGAAAAGGCTTTGTCTGTTGGGGTATTAGCAAATCCTGCCAAGGTTTGGTCTTTGGTTGGAATTTTAGGGGATCATGTTCGAATGGATATGTCGGCTAAAGAGGTTAGTGCTTTGGTATCAATTGCTAAGAAGCTTGACACCTCGAAAACAGCAAGCAGGGTTTTAGATAACTCAGCAGATGGACCATTAATTACAAGTAATGCAGGCGGTTATTACTTGGTGACAAGAACAGGCGATTGGAGCGAAATTAGACAGATTGCCCACGAAATCTTTAAGGATCCATATATCTTCAGAGAAAACGCCCAGATAGAAATCTTAAATGGCAGTGGTGTTGATGGCCGCGCAGGTGCACTGCGTAGCGAACTTACAAATCTTGGCTACAATATAAGCAATATTGATAATACCGAGGAAATAAGCGAAACAGTAATCTACGACTACTCTAATAAAGGTGCACAATTTACCGTTGACTTCCTAAAGAATCGTCTTGGCGCTAGAGTTGTTAGCAGTAATCGCCCCGAGGGAGTAAGTGAAGATGTTACAATTCAAATTATAATTGGCAAAAATTATAATAGATAGAAATGTCGAAAAGGTTGAATTTAAATTTTGTTAGGGCGGGATCTTTTGTTCCCGCTCTTTCTTTTTTTGGTGTAATTTTACTCTATTTTGTAGTTGGAGATTTTGGCCAAATTTTTCCCATATCGGTTTTTGTGTTAGTTGCAAGTATTTATGGAATAGCTGTGCGCAATCGGTGGATTATTGTTGTTGCTTGTTTGTTTTTGTATTATTTTTTAGGTTTTGAGTCGCAGACAGTGTTTTCGGGTAGCCACTCAATTTCGGTGATTATTATTTTTTTATCAACTCTGGGCGTTTATCTGTGGTATAGCAAGGTTTTATCTGTTCGCAATGCTTTGATAGGGGTGGTCGCCTCTATTGCTATGTTGGAGTTTTTTGTTGTGCTGCTTTTTTGGCCAATCAATCTAGTGGCACGCTCCATGCTTTTGGTGGCATTTAATTTTTTAATTTTAGAGATTATTGATAGAGCGATAAGTCATCGCATAGAGCAAAAAAGCACTATGCCTGCATTTTTTTGGAGTGCATTAGGCAAAGAAATACTTGTAGTGGTTGTGATAATAATAGGTGTTGTGATATCATCAAAGTGGTTTATTTTTTAAATCAACATTATGAAAAATTATAAATTTTTTCCCAAAGAATTGCCTCGCTTAATTGTTTTGTTTGTATTGTTTTATATTTTTCTTGCTACTGTTTTGGGTGTTTTTTTCTACAAGGGCAATCAATCACCAAAAATCTTAAATGCGGTGAGATTTTTGCCAATTCCTGTAGCTCAGGTAGATAGTCAGTTGATTTGGGCGCGCAAATTCATCGAGTATCGTAGTTTTATGGAAAATTTTATTGCACGGTCCTCCGAGGCCGGTCAAGCCTTAGATTTGGAGCGCTCTTTGGATAGGCAAGTAGTTGATATGTTGGTGCAAAATTTTATTATTCATAGAATTGCTGATGATTTTGGAATTAAAGTTAGTAGCGCCGAAGTAGATATTGCGTACAAGAATTTACTTGTTTCAGAGAATGGTGAAGGTCCTAGGTCAGAAATTAGCGAAGATGAGCTAAAAACAATTTTAGAGGAATTATATGGATCTGATAGCTCTCGCCTAAAAGAGTTTATTGCGATTACTTTGCTAGAGGAAAAAATTAAAAATAATATAATTGAGCAGGTTAGGTTTAGACATATTTTGGTAGCAACAAAAGCTGAGGCAGATAAAATTCTTGATGAGCTTCAGAAGGATAAAAGTTTTGATGATTTAGCAAAAGAGTTTGCCAAAGATTAGTCAACTCGTGATATGGGTGGAGAAGTAGATTTTGTTGCTCGAGCAGATATAGAAGATAGCGCCCTGCA
>CAZWUV010000017.1:0-11574 GCA_964636735.1 uncultured Candidatus Saccharibacteria bacterium
ATTGTTTTTTATAACTGCGTCGGCTGCATCTAAAATTGTTTGGGTGGAACGATAATTTTGCTCTAACTTGATTGTTTTTGCTTGAGGGTAATCTCGGGTAAAGTTTAAAATGTTGCGAAAATTTGCTCCGCGCCAACCATAAATTGCCTGATAATCATCACCAACAGCACAAACATTACCATGCGTGCCAAGCATTTTTACTAAATTATACTGCGCCAAATTAGTGTCTTGATACTCATCAATTAAAATGTAGCGAAAGCGTTTTTGATAATCTTCTAAAACTTCTGGGTGATTTTGAAAAAGCTTAACTGTTAAAGTTAAAAGATCGTCAAAATCTAGGGCATTTGATTTTTTAAGACCCGCCTGATAACCATGATAAACCTTAGCAACCTGCTCCATAAAATAACCATCACTTGCAGCCTGGTAATCGACTGGGCTCATCAGCTCGCTTTTAGCACTCGAAATTGCAGAGCGAACAGCGCGCGGATTAACTTGCTTAACATCCATTTTTAAATCTGTCATTACTTGCTTTACAAGCGAGGCGGAATCAGATGAATCATAAATTACAAAATTAGTTTCATAGCCCAGCGCGCCGATATCTCGGCGAAGAATTCGCACGCATACAGAGTGGAAAGTTCCCAACCAAGAAAAATTAGTAGCTGGTAGTTGGTAGTTGGTAGTTGGGGATTCTTGGCTGCGAATTTGGGCCATTAGCGCCGTCAAACGCTCGCGCATTTCACCCGCTGCTTTATTGGTAAAAGTAACTGCCAAAATGTTGGCTGGATGAACGCCATTGGCAACTAAATTAGCAATGCGATGAGTTAGGGTTTTAGTTTTTCCGCTACCTGCTCCTGCCAATACCAAAACTGCACCTTCTAGAGTTTGGACAGCTTCTAACTGGCTTGGATTTAAGCCTTCTAAAATAACACTGTTTTTTGTAAGTAATTCATTTGTCATAAGTTTTGCCTTTTATCTTAACGCTAATTGTGTCTTCTATCAATTGTCCTAAATTTGGTTTGCTCGGGAACAAACATTAGGTCAACTTCACCAACTGGACCGTTTCTATGTTTGCGAATTAAAATTTTTGTTAAGCCTTTATCTGGTGTATCGGGATTATAGTATTCCTCACGATACAAAAAGATAACCACATCTGCATCTTGTTCAATAGAACCAGATTCACGTAAATCACTAAGCATAGGGATTTTATTGGGGCGTTGTTCTACTGCGCGAGACAACTGCGACAAAGCAATAACAGGTACTTCTAATTCCTTCGCCAGCGCCTTTAAGCCACGCGAGATTTCCGAGATTTCTTGAACTCGATTGCCGTCGCTATTTGGCCTACCATGAATAAGCTGCAAATAGTCGATAATAATTAAATCAAGACCA
This sequence comes from uncultured Candidatus Saccharibacteria bacterium, assembly GCA_964636735.1. Lineage (GTDB taxonomy): Bacteria > Patescibacteriota > UBA1384 > JACPKC01 > JACPKC01 > CAZWUV01. Next base: position 1,387 of record CAZWUV010000017.1, read on the forward strand.
TGCTCGCTTTTTAGGCGACGAGCTTTAGAGCGTAATTCCAAAACTGTTGAACCAGCGTCATCATCAATAAAAATCTTAGCCTCTGCAAGCCTACCCATTGCAACAGTTAAGCGTTCAAAATCACTATTGGCTAGATTGCCTGTGCGAAGTTTCCAGGAGTCAACAGATGCCTCGCCAGAAATCAACCTGTCAGTTAGCTGATCTTTACTCATTTCAAGAGAAAATACGCCCACTGATTTACCATATTTTAAAGCCACGTTTTGCGCGATATTTAGCGCAAAAGCAGTTTTACCCATCGATGGGCGAGCAGCTAAAATCACTAAATCAGATTGCTGTAGGCCAGACAAAAGCGTATCTAGATCTGTAAAACCAGTTGGCACACCGCGCGTTTTGCCTTTTTCGCGGTGTAACTCGTCAATTCTATCAAACGACCTCGCAAGAATTTCTTTCAATTCTTCAAATTGTTGGCGAATAGCTTTTTGCGTAACACCAAAAAGTTTTTGCTCGGCCTCGTCTAAAACCGCCTCCAACTCCCTGTCTTCTTCGTAGCCTTTAGCAGAAATCTCACTTCCCGCTACAATTAAACGGCGCAAAATTGCCTTATCGCGAATAATTTTTGCATATGCTAAAGCGTGATAAGAATTAGACGCGCCTGCAGGCAAAGCTGCGATTGCGCTTGCGCCACCAACACTTTTTAATAGTTTTTTACTTTCGAGTGTTTCCGTTAAAGTTACAACATCAATCGGTAAATTTTTCTCATACATCTCGATAATCGTGCCAAAGATTTCTTGATGTTCTTTTTTATAAAAATCCTGTGAACCTACTGCGTCAACCAGACCAGCCAACACGCTCTGATTATAAATAATTGCGCCAAGAAGAGATTTTTCTACATCAACAGCTTGTGGCGGCAAACCAATATCACCAAGCGTTGGTACTAGGGTCTGTACGCTTGAATTATTGGGCGATTTTTTAGAATTAAAATTTGCTTTAGTGGACATTTCCCTCCTTATTTTTAGAACATAGAATTTCGAATACAGAATGTAGAATTGGAGTCCCGCTTAGCAAGACAGATTACTATGATAATCGCGAAGCCCTGCCTGCCGGCAGGCAGAGATACAATTTCTACATACTAAATTCTATATTCTATTTTCTAATGAACTAGTTCTCCAAAAACTTCTTTAATTGTTTCTATTGTTTTGTTTTCTGCTCCTAACTGACTAATAGGTGGTGCCTGTAGATCATCTGGTGGTGGCGAAAAATCTTGTTCCGGAGGAGTGTTGTTTTGAGGTGGAATAATTTGCTCGGGCACTGATACCGCCTCTTGATTGGCTCCCAAAACTGCCTTAGGTTCAATGTCCAACCCAGTCATTTGTCTATAAACTTTTTTAATTAACGTCTTACTTTCTGTTTCGTCAATCCGATCAACATAAAAATTAAACGGCACGCTAATTTCTAAAGTCTGACCAATAATTGCAAATTTAGCAATCACTAAAAGCGAAGACAGCTTCATATTTTCTTCGCGAATTTTTTTAACAAAATCTTCCCAGTTTATTTTTACCGCTTGAGTGACTAATTGTTCTGTTGACTCTTCACTTAAAGCTGGCTTTGCTTCTTGAGGCGCAATTTCAATATTTTCTTCTGGAGCCGATTCAACTTTGGGTGCTGACTCAGTAATAACTACTTCTTTAACTACCTCTTTTTCTGGCTCAACTTCAGTAGTTGGCTTAGTTTTTAGCTCTGCTTCTGGCTTAACTTCAACAGGTAAGACTTCCTGTTTTTTAGTCAAATCAACTGGCGCACCAACAGCCTCACTGGCAACAGCGACAGGCGCACCACCGAGTAAAGCCAGTTGCAATGGAACAATTTGCAGAGCAACCCAACGCATCTGAGCTTTGGCAATTATTAAATTATTCACTATCCGCATTACGTCATCTAAAGAAAATTTTTCGATTTCCTTTAAAAAATTATCAGGCAAAGCTATTTTTTGATCAGCATTAGTTTTTAAATAAATTAATCCTCTTAATAATTCCACCAAACTATCAATTACGTTTCCAACATCATAACCCTTACCTACAAAGCCATCTGTTAAAGTTAAAACTTTTGCATGATTTTTTGCCAAAGATGCGCTTACTAAATCAAGAATTTCTTGCTGTGCAGGTATGCCGACTACAAATCTAACTGCATCTAAGTCAATTTTTTGGTTGTAATTTTTAAGCTGATCCAAAAGAGACAAAGAATCCCTCAACGACCCAGAAGCATTCATCGCAATCAGCTGTCCGGCGTCATCAGATAATTCTAAATCCTCACTTTTGGCAACATTTTTTAAGTGGACTACAATCTGTTCGTCCGTAATTTTTTTAAGCTCAAAATGTTGCGTACGCGAAATTATAGTATCCAAAACCTTATGTAATTCTGTTGTTGCCAAAATAAAAAGCGAGTGCTTTGGCGGCTCTTCTAAAGTTTTAAGAAGTGCATTAAAAGCATCTTTAGAAAGCATATGAACTTCGTCAATAATATAGACTTTACGCTTAGCACCCTGAGGAGGAAAAGCCACTTTTTCTTTAAGAGAGCGAATATCATCAATGCCTCGATTAGACGCAGCGTCGATTTCGATAATATTCAGGTCGCTTCCTTCTAAAGACGCTGTGCAATTTATACAATTATTACACGGCTTGTCGCCCTCACCAGTGCAATTTACACCGCGCGCCAAAATTCTGGCAATCGAAGTCTTGCCAACACCATGCGGACCAGAAAACAAATAAGCATGTCCCACTCTGTCAAATTGGGTAGCATTCTGCAGAGTCTGCTTAATGTGATCTTGCCCAACTATTTCTGCCAGATTTTTAGGACGATATTTTTGATAAAGTGACATATGTTAGAATTTAGTATTTAGAATATAGAATTTAGAAATGGAGTCCCGCTAGCGGGACGAATTTTATAATAGTCTCACCCGCCATTCCCTATTCGCTATTCTTTAATTTTAAAATGATTAAACTATGAATAATCTCCGCACTTTCTTTGCTTAAAAAATCATATCAAAGATATTCATTCCACAAATAATCCACAGGCAATCCACAGTTTTCAACCTGTTCAATAAAAACTTGTGGATAACTTTTCCCCAAACTTATCCACAAAAATATTTTATTTTATAAATAAAATTTTAATTACTTCAATTTTTTCAATGATTTAATCTTGCAAATCTGTTTATCTTTTGGTATAGTAGGAATATCAAATATAAATGGAAACAAATTAGTATATGCCTAATCTAAAATCAGCTAAAAAAGCTTTGCGACAAAATCGCAAACACTACGAAGCAAACAAGTCGCTTAAAACAAAAATGAAATCTATGATTAAAAAGATTTCTGCAGAAACTGCCTCGGCAACTGTATCTGTTATTGATAAAGCTGCAAAAAAGAATTTAATTCACAAAAACAAAGCATCTCGCCTAAAGTCCAAGTTAATCAAAAAGCTTGACCTTGGCAAAAAAGGTCTTGTAAAACGCGCAAGCTCAAAGCAAGCTACAGCTACCAAAAAAGCTACAAAAGCCAAAGCAAGCAAATAAATTCTCAAATCCCTCAAAAATACCGCACCAAAAAGTGCGGTATTTTAAATGTATCTCCGAGCTCTCTAAGTTCTCCGTCGTAAATCTCAGTAAGTCCTACTTATCAATCTTGGCAAAAATTCGCTCTAGGTTTTCACCACCATTTATTCGCACTCTTTTTTGCGCCAACAAATTATCGCGCAAGGATCCAAACCCGCCCTCTACAGTAACAGCCAACTGATAACCAGCCTCCCCAGTAGCGCGCAAAACATTATCATCATAATTTCCAGCAGGATAAGCAAAACTAATAACCTGCCTACCAATAATTTCTTCTAAAACTTTTTTACTTTGCCCCAACTGCCTAGCAAGTTCGCCCTCGCTAGCCTTAGTTAAATTTGAATGACTTACACTGTGCGAGCCAATTTCAATACCCCAATCATTCAATTCCTTGATTTGCGCACTGGTTAAATAGTTACCTTTTGCATCATCAATAAAGTCACTTACCACAAAAACAGTCGCTTTAATTCGGTAACGCTTCAAAACCGGAAAAGCATTTTCATAAAAATCCGCATAACCATCATCAAAAGTGAGCATCAAACTACGATTATTCGCCTTGCCCTCCAAAAAATCGCGCGGTGTAATAAAGTTGTACCCAGTACGCACAAAAGCGCGCATTTGTAATTCAAAATCAGTTGGCGAAACAGACAAATTATAGCCAACAGGATCTTTTGACTTATTTACATCGCGCACATAATGATACATCAAAATCGGCACGGTATTGCTGTCGGTTAAAGCAAAAATCTGTGTTTGTGGAAAATTAAGTTTTGACAAAATTCCCTGAAAAGATTCACGAAAACTAGATAAGCGAACATTGCTTTCAGTAAGCTTAGTGGAATGCCCAACAGAAATATCATTTGTTAAGCTAGCATAAGAAAACGCCAAAAAAAGCATTCCCAATCCCAGAAACGCAATCAACAAAACAATGCCATTTAAAAACGCTTTCACAAACTCCCTCCGTTTTTTAATTATAGCCTTTTAAGATATGTGTTACAATATTTACATGTATCAAAATTCTCGTAAAATTCTTTCAATTCTTTCGACAATTTCTTTGCTGGCACTACCTTTTGCGCCTTTTTGGGCAACTCCACAAAAAGCTCAAGCGCAATTATGATCGGTCGACTAAACAATGGGTCTGTATATAAAATCGATATTGAAAAATAATTAAACAATTCTTAAAACCAATAAATGAAAAGCTCAACAAGAGAAATAATTAAATACTTGGTGATTTCTTTTTCTTGGACTTGGTTTTGCTGGATTTTCGCAGCTACAATTGCAAGCCTACAAGAAATCAAACTTTTAACTGATTTAACGATATTTAATTTATTTTCTCTTGGAGAGAAATCAGGCAATCAATTTATTGTGCAACTTATCTTTTCTCTTGGTGTTTTTGGCCCAGCGATTGGCTATATTGCGCTCAAAAAGTATCAACAATTGTTGGGCAAGCCATCTATTAAAACCATATGCCTTGTCATTATTGTGCCAACGCTATCGCTGGTGCCTGCATTAATATTAAGCGCAATCTCAACTCCATATAATGAAAATTTATCTATTCAAGGAGCAATTTTAGCAACTGGCCTATACTTTTTATCTAACCTAATTACCTCTGGGACAGAAGAATTTGGTTGGCGCGGATTTTTATATAATCAACTCAAAAAACAAGAAAAAGATTTTTGGAAGATTTCTCTAAAAGGAGGTATTATTTGGGCGCTCTGGCATCTACCTCTGCTTATTATAATGTACTGGTCTATGGGAATTTTAATGCTGTCAGTTATAGCTGGATTTGTTGCCAGCATCATTGCAATGAATTACATCACCAATGCAGTTTATGAAAAAAGCAATTCTATTATTCTTTCAGCAATACTTCATGCACTCAACAATACTGGTTCATTTTTTCTGCTCTTAGTTTTTCCAGAAACACCATTTACAGTAGCGGTTGCCATCATAGCCTGGGTTTTTGTTGGATTAATCGAAAAATATATAATAATGCCTAAAACCAAACTCTGATTACACCGCAACATATATTGCAAATATTGCGTCAGATACACCAGCGGGAGAATATTCCACAGAGATGACGTATATTATTACGGCTTCTTATTAGAAGCCTTAGGGCGTTAGAGCGATAGAGCGATAGCCACTTAACATGTCGTTGCGAGGAGCTCCGCAGAGCGACATGGTAATCTATTTGAGAGATTGCTTCGTCGTACCTCCTCGCAATGACCAAAAAGAGCTCGCAATAACATTAAGCGATGACAAACAATGTCACTCTATTCGCTATGCGCTATTCTAAATTCTTTAAGATTCCCTATATACTCCCTACCTTCTCTATGCTATAGTCAAAATATGCAAAATATAACCTCAAAGGCGCCAAATGTGCCAATTAAACATTTCAAAAAAACAAAAATTATTGCCACTGTTGGCCCTGCTACTGGTAGCTACGAAAAAATCGTAGCTCTTATAAAGGCTGGTGCAAACGGTCTGCGTCTTAACTTTAGTCATGGAGATTACGCCAGCCACGCAGAATATATTTCGCTAATTCGTAAAGCCAGCAAAGAACTCGGCAAGCCAGTTGCAATTATTCAAGACCTGCAAGGTCCAAAAATTCGCCTTGGAGATTTTGACGACCAACTAAAAGTTAAAAAAGGACAAAAACTTACCCTGCAATACAAGGCTGACTACCAAAATTCTGGACATATTCCCACACAATTTGATCTAAGTAAAAAAGTTAAAGTTGGCGAGCGACTCTATATTTTTGACGGAAAAATCAAAACAATTATTACAAAAGTCAAAAAAAATATTGTTGAGATAGAAGTCAAAAACAGTGGTACGATTTTTAAGCGCCGAGGCATCAACTTGCCTGACACAAATTTTGGCGGTGATATTATCACCAAAAAAGACAAATCAGATATTGAATTTGGCGCAACGCAAGATATTGATTATGTAGCACTTAGTTTTGTACAAACCGAAAAAGACATCAAAAAACTACGTGGAATTTTAGAAAAACTAGGTAGCAAGGCAAAAATTATTGCCAAAATCGAAACAAATGCTGGTGCTGAAAATATCGAGCAAATCACTCAAGAAGCTGACGCAATCATGGTTGCTCGTGGCGACTTAGCAATCGAAACTCTTCCCGAGGCCGTACCAGTAATTCAAAGAAAAATTATTACACTTGGAATTAAATATGCCAAACCAACAATTGTTGCAACGCAAATGCTTACCAGTATGACAGAGCAATTAGAGCCAACTAGGGCAGAAATTTCTGACATCGCTACTGCGGTTATTTTGGGTGCGGATTGCGTAATGTTAAGTGAAGAAACTGCCACCGGAAAATACCCTATTGAAGCAGTCGATATGATGAAGCGTGTAATTTTGCACACTCAAGAAAACAATCCGCTAGGCATCAAGCTAATACCAGACACTCATCGAAACCGTCATCTAGCAATTAGCGTTGCTGTAATGACTTTGGCGGAAAAACTCGGCGCCACAGCAATTATTGCCGAAACCTTAACTGGCGCAACTGCCCTGCATATTGCCTCGCACCGATCCAGCGTTCCACTGATTGCCGTAACATCAAATACAGTGACAGCGCAACAGCTTGCGATAGTTTATGGAGTTAAGAGCTATGTCAGACCTGTTTCTAAGCTTGCTGCAAGCCGACTAACTGATTGGCTCGCTAAAATGAAAATTTTTGAAAAAGGCGATATGATTGTTACAGCGTCCGGAAAATATCCTGGGGTTGCAGGTGCGACAGATACGATAAAGGTACGAGTAATTGAGTAAAAACTTTTCAAAACTAAAAAGAGCAAATCGCTCTTTTTAGTTTTTCAGATTATGTAATTTTATCTCGCGCAAAAAAGGCGGTTACTAGAATAAAAATTATCAAGCTTACAACTTGCGCTAAAGTTAAGCCGGCAAAAAGCGTGTCGCCAATTCTAAAAAATTCTACAATAAATCTAGTTATAGAAATCCCTGCAAAAAACTTTAAAGTTAGCTCTCCTAGCTTGTAGGACTTTTCTTTGCGTAGCAAAATAATCAGCAAGATAGCATTTAAGATTGCTTCGTATAAGAAGACGGGGTGAAAAAAATCAAATTCCCGCAAATAAACTGGACGTACTCCTGCTGGAACAAACATTTTCCAGGCTACATTTGTTGGATAGCCAAAAATCTCGTAATTAAAAAAATTGCCAAAACGCCCCAAAATCATTCCAAAAAGTAGTGCTGGGGTAACTGCATCAGAAATAGACAAAAGCTTTTTTAAATCACGACTAAGCGCCAAATAAGCTGCTAAAAAACCTCCTAGCAAGGCGCCATGAATGGAAAGTCCGCCTTCGCTGATTTTAAAAATATCATTTGGAAAAGTTTTAAAATAATTAACGTTCTGAATAATATAAAAAAATCGGGCACCAAAAATACCACCAATAATTGCCCACCAAATCGTTATGTCAAAAACCTCTTCGTCAAAAGATTTTTTGAGTCGTTTTGCGCTCCAATAAAATCCAATTGCGATTGCCAAGCCAATCAACACTCCATACCAACGAACACTAAACGGGCCAACGCTAAAAGCCACAGGATTAAGCAAAACATCTCCTGCAAAAATCGGCTTTAGCCAAAGAAATAAACTGGCAGCAGTAGCACAAAATAAACCGAAAATGAGACTTTTTTTGAACATATTTTTAGAGCCTTAGTGGCGTTAGAGCTCTAGAACTATAGCCCTGAAGCTCTAGAGCTTCTACTTCAGATAATCTCGCAACTTTTCTGTTTCTGTATCAAATTTACGAAGTTTTTCTAAAGACTTTGCTTCGATTTGACGAATACGCTCTCTGGTAACACCAAACTCTTTACCAACTTCTTCTAGGGTGTGAGTGCGACCATCTTCTAGGCCAAAACGCATCTTTAAGATTTTTTGTTCACGTGGAGAAAGATTTTCTAAAGACTCACCCAAATGCCCCTTTAAGAGTTCAAAGATTGTAGACTCTTCTGGTGACAAGCTGTCTTTATCTTGGATAAAATCGCCTAGAGTTGAGTCTTCTTCTTCGCCAACAGGAGATTCTAGGCTAACTGTATCTTGGCTAATTTTCAAAATATGCTCAACCTTTTCAATTGGCAATTCCATCTCAACAGCAATTTCTTCTGGTAATGGCGCGCGACCCAAATCTTGAACCAACTGTCGTTGCATACGAACAAGCTTGTTTATGAGCTCGACCATATGAACAGGAATACGGATTGTTCTGGCTTGGTCGGCAATAGCGCGAGTAATTGCCTGTCTAATCCACCAAGTGGCATAAGTAGAAAACTTAAATCCCTTGCGAAAATTAAATTTTTCTACAGCTCGAAGCAAGCCAACGTTTCCTTCTTGAATTAAATCAAGCAAGGTTAAGCCTCGGCCAACATATTTTTTAGCAATCGAAACAACTAAGCGCAAATTGGAATCTGCTAAACGCTTTTTAGCAACTTTATCGCCACGCTCGATTTTTTTAGCAAGCATAACTTCTTGATCGCCAGTTAAAAGTGGAATATTGCCAATTTCACGCAAGTACATTCTAACGCTATCGTCAACAATTTCGGATAAGTCTGTATTGCGGAACATTTTTTCGATTTCATCCTCTTCTTCCTTGGAGCGCAAGAAAAGCAATTGACGTGCAACAGATTCGCGAACCTCAATACCTTGCTCGTGAAAAAAATCAAAAATTTCGTCAAGTTCGGCAAGATTTTTTTCTGGCTCTTTTACGGTTTGCAAAACTTCTTTATAGGTCACAAAACCATGCCTTAAGCCCTTTTTAATAAGAGCGTTGATGGGCTGAGAGTAATTAAGCTTATACTCAGGCTTTTTAGCGATCGGGCGCCTTTTTGGCATAATTTATTTTATAGATTAAATATTCAATATAGCAATCTTACACTTTTTGAAGAGATTTTTCAACTTATTGCAGTTAATTTACTTCACCACGCCATCTTTTGATAGCTTCCAGTGTTGGCAAAATCGCCAAAAAATAACGCAAATGAACTAATCTAGAAATATACCAAGCAAACTTACCAGATATTTTAAGTCCAAGTATAGTTGAAACACCCCAATGTCCTCTGATGGGCACAACAAATCCAAAATCCTTAAAATCAAATTCCCTAAGAGGCTGATTGCTTAAATAATTTAAAATGTTTTGAGCAACTAAACTTCCTTGACGATATGCATCTACGATCACTTCTTTGTTTGCTTGATTAGTTTTCAAGTTAAAAACTTCTGCGCAATCACCAGCTACAAAAATATTTTCTACACCTGATTGTCTAAGATTTAAATCAACTACAATTTTAGATCTTGGCTGACTAAGTCTCATGCCTGATCGATGCGCCAAACTTCCGCCCTCTATACCGCCCGTCCAGATAAAAATATCATATTTATCAACATCACCATTGGTCAAATGCAAGCTATTCTTGGTGACTTTGGCAATACGACTTTGTAGTAAAATAACAATCCTGCGATAAGTTCCAAGTCGTTTTTTAATTTGGTGGGACGCCCATGCGCCCGCAGGCCTTACAAGATTATCTCCTCCTTCGATAATTTTAATCTCAAAAGATCCGTCGTCACGCTCCCATTTTTT
>CAZWUV010000018.1:0-11385 GCA_964636735.1 uncultured Candidatus Saccharibacteria bacterium
TGGCAAGTGTTGGCGAGGATGTAAATTTTTTACTTAATCTTAAAAAAGTAATTCCATCGGGTAGATATTTAGTGCTTTTCCAAAACAATACCGAGCTTCGCCCAACTGGCGGATTTATTGGTAGCTTTATGGTTGTAGATATCAATAAAATTAGCTACAAGATGGTTGAATTTGAGGGAAATATTCATCGTCGTGATGGAATTTTTACGCGCGAAAACACAGTTGAGCCACCGAAACCACTCAATGAAATCTACAACAAGTGGGCAATGCGAGGAGCTAACTGGGATCCAGATTTTGAAAACTCGGCAAAGCAAATTTTGTGGTTTTTTAAGCGGGAAGACGGTTATGATGTCGATGGTGTAATTGCTGTTAATGCTACGGTAGCGCGCGATATGCTTGAAATCTTAGGCTCTATCAATACGCCCACAGGATTAGAGGTAAATCATTATAATTTTCTATCCGATCTTCAGCAGGAAGTCGAACGCAACTACTACAAACAAGAATCAAATATCATTGAAAACGAAAGCAAATCTGTCTTAAAAGACATTATGGGTGAAATGATACTTCGAGCAAAAGAACCTAAAAATATTGTAAAAGTTGCCAAGTTAATCCAAAAACAAATCAAAGAAAAACATATCCTCTTCTATAATTTAGACTCTTCGGTAGATCAAATGATCCAAAAACTAGGTTGGGGTGGTCGACTTACCGATGTTGAAACAGACTACCTACATATCAATAACGCTGGCATTGTGCGCGCGCAGTATTTAGACACCGCCAAAGATGAAGCTCCAGAAACGGTTAGCAATAAAAGCAGTCTAAATGTTGGGCAAAAAAGCTTTTTAGAAATTACAGAAAATGGCAATAATCTGCACCATCGCCTTTACATTGAACGCACTCACACGGGCACCGGACAATGGCCAGATTTTCATAATCATAACTACGCGCGAGTTCTAATTCCCAAAGATGCTCAGCTAATTGGCGCTACATATAATGACAATGCTGTTGATAATGAGCAAATCATTAAAGAAGATTTTGGCGACAAAACAAGCTATGGCATAGATTTTAATACTCGTGTTGGGCAAACAAGTAGTTTAGAGGTCAAGTATCTAACTCCTGTATATAAAAATTGGCAACTAATTTATGAAAAGCAACCAGGAATCTTAAATGAATACTTGCGAGTTGACTACAAAGGAAAAACAATTTTTGATGGCGTTGTTACAAAAAATATAAAGCTAGATGGTAAATAGTATTTTGTTTGTGATATAATTTTAGAGAATAGAGAATAGAGAATAGAGAATAGAGAATAGAGAATAGAGTGTTGGAGTGGGCTTATATAAAATCCGTCCCAAAGGGACACTAATACTGTATTCTGCATTCTGTATTCTTTAATCTAAATGGAGGATAATGTCTAAATTTTTTAAAAACAAATTAAATACCGCCAACTCTAAATCCAGCACCAACCGAGAGAGAGAGAGAGAGAGAGTAATCCCTCGTCATTCCTGACGGGAAGACGTCAGTCGTTCCCGATCGGGAATCTAAGTAATCCTAATAAGATCCCCGATCAGAAGTGGACTGCGTCCTTTCTGTCAGGGATGACATCGTTACCACTTTTTTTAATCTCCATTATTTGTTTTTCTGCAATTGCTTTTGCAGGTAATTTAACTCCTCCTGCTGGTAGCCCATCTCCTACTATGTTTAGCTTAGAGCAGATATATAATTCTATAGCTGGTAGTAGCTATGATTCTTCTGGCTTTAGTGCTGATGTAGATGGTAATGTACACGAACAGTTAAAATACATAGCAAGCATAATATCTGCGGGGTATACGTATGGAGATGAAGATCCGGATTATGTGCTGACTACTGCGGATGGGGCGGGTACGTATGATGCGACTAATCTAACCCCAGAAAACGTTGCAGAAGGTATAGAATTTGGAGTTGATAGCGAAGGAGAAATGCTTGGAGATACAGACCCAGAATACGTTGTGGCAACAGCGGAGTATCCAGGAACATTATTATATAATACCTTTAACGGCACCCGTTCAGCAGGCAGCGCGCCAGGAGGATCACAAGCAAATGGTGGAACAGACGACTATAACAACGGATCAGCGCCGCCAAGTAATGCCTACCGTACCAGCTGGACAAAATGTAACTCAGGCAACAGTTATTGCGGAACAAGTGACAATAGAGCCAGCGCAATGGATAATGTAACAGGACTTATTTGGAGTTATCCTTGCTCTGGAACAAATTGTAGCAATATGACCAATGAAGCGGTAGACACTTACAACCACGCAACCGCGCTTACAAATTGTTCCAGCAAAACCCCGTGGAGGTTGCCTCACCAAAAACAACTTATGGTAGCTTACGCCAACGGAGCTTATGGCAATGATGCGCTGGAGCCACAGGCTAATGGTCGCAACTACTGGTCGGCTACTACTTACTCGCCGGATACTGGCCGCGCTTGGGCCGTCTCCTTGTCGCGTGGCGTCACGAACGACAACAGTAAGACGAGTAGTTCCTTTGTGAGGTGTGTCCGTTCGGCAATATAATACAAATCCATCACCAAACAAGAAAGAGCCTTTTAGGCTCTTTCTTCGTAACTGTTATCTCTGGTGTCAATTTTTATCTTGTCCCCTTCCTTAATAAAGAGTGGAACCTGCACCACCAACCCCGTCTCGAAGGTGGCGGGCTTTGTGGCGCTACCTTGCGTATCGCCTTTAATTCCCGGCTCTGTATAAGTAACAGTCATGGTAACTTTTGGCGGTAAATTGATTGCAATCAATTCGCCATTAAAAAGCATCAAATCTACCTCTAGTCCTTCAATCAAAAATCCTTTTGCCTCAGTAATTCTATCGGTAGAGATCTGGTATTGATCGTAAGTTTCGTTATCCATAAAAGCCGTCTCATTGCCGTCAAAGTACAAAAATTGACCTTTTCTTCTGGCAATATCTGCTTCATTAAACAAATCTGATCCCTTAAAAGTTTTATCCAAAACAGATCCATTTAAAAGATTGCGCACCTTTGCCTTTAAGACAGCTCCGCTACGCCCCTGTTTGGAGTGTTGCGCAAAAACTACCTGATAAGGCACACCTTCTATTTCAAAAAATACGCCAACTTTTAAGTCTGTTATTCCAAGCATATTATCTGTCGGTAAATGGTAAAATTGCTAAAAAGCGAGCACGCTTAATTGCCTCAACTACTCGACGTTGATGCTTAGCGCAAGTTCCAGATTCTGATCCCGATTTGATTTTTCCCCATGTGCCCAAATAACGTTTTAATTGGGCGCCATCTTTGTAATCAACCCACTCCATTTGATTGCGACAAAAGTGGCAATATCGTGTTCTTCGTCTTGTTTTTGACATTTTATTTCCTTTCTAAAATGGAATATCATCCAAATTGATTTCTTCTCCCCCAGTTGCGGGAGTTGTTTGGGCAGTTGCCTTGTTGGGCATTGTAGCGGGCGCAAAATTACTATTCTCGCCACCACCAGCACGAGCTGGTCCAACGGCGTTGATTTCCGAAGCTACAATTTCGGTTGTATAACGCTTGATGCCGTCTTGACCTTCCCAGTTGCGAGTTTGCAATCTGCCAGCGACCATTACTTTGCGACCCTTGTAAAGAATTTGCGCGCAAATTTCTGCAAGCTTACCCCACGCAACAACATTATGAAATTCACTATCTTCTTGAACTTGTCCGTCCTTGTTTGTCCAGCGACGGTTAGTTGCTACAGAAAAACTTGCAACGGATTGTCCACTTTGTGTAGATCGCACTTCTGGATCTTTAGTGACATTACCTAGGATAATTGCTTGATTAAAATCTGCCATAAACTCCCCTTTTATTATTACTTGTTTTAATTATTAGCTTCTTCTTTTCCTAGAAGCTTGTCAAGTTGCTCATCTACCATTTTGGTACGCTCTTCTTTTGCCAAAGATGGTTGAGCTTCGACCTCTTTAGATGCCCTAATTTTGGCAACTTTGTCCATAATTTCAGCCTGCTTAGCAATTCTAGCTGTTGGCAAATTTACAATTAAAAAGCGCAATAAGCCATCAGTGTGGGATAATTTTTTATTCAGTTCAGCCTGAGACTCAGAGTCCAAGCTAAAACGAACCACAAAATAATACCCTGCTGTTTCTTTTTGAATGGCATAGGCAAGAGATTTTCTGCCTAATTCCTTCAAAGAAGCAATTGTTCCGCCCAGCTCAGTAATTGTTTTTTCAACACCTGGGTCTGATTCTACCTTTGAAATAAAGGTAATTTCATAGTCTTTAATCATCTTAAAAACCTTTCTTTTTGATATTTTGATAACAATAGCATCTGCCACCTAGATGCGTAAGTTAGCAGTCAGCCTAACTACTAAGTTTAATTAGATACTTTTATACCGTTTGCGAAGTGCTTAAATAATAACACAAGTCAGCTTAAATATCAAGAAAATAGTATCTGCATTAGGCGTATTTTTTATAATATGCTATAATTTTTTACATGGAAGATAATAGTAGAAAATCTATTTTTATGATCTTGGGGATCGGCATTGCGGCGGTGCTTTTTATAGTTGTCACTGTACTCATACAAAATAGAAGTGAAAAAGTTGAAAACGCAGCCTTTCAAGATAATATTGTCGGTGTTGTTTTTAATGCGCCTCTTGCTTGGAGCGTTGGCAAAAGCGAAACTCAAAAAGTGCAAACAATTTCTCAATTCACCCAAACAATTCGCGAGCAATCTAGCCAGTGCTCCAAAACTGGTCCTGCTATGTCAAATAAATTAAAGGTTGCTATGCAGGGCTCCAAAGCACAAGCAGTTAATGTTTTTAAGGAAATGTACCCAGGACTAGTTGACGCTGAGTTAATGAGCTCTGGCGCACTTAGAATGCTTAGCGGTATTGATATTTGCGACCCCGTATTTGTACGCAATACAATCTATTTTCGAGGTATTGTTTTTAATAATAATGCTCAGCTTGAATTTGTAATGCGTTATCCGCAGAGTTCAAACTTAAGTCAATCAGAATTGCGCGATTTAGCCAGAAAAATCTTACAAAATGAAGCCTCGGAGTATCAAAGCGATTGGCAACAATTCAAGATTATGCTTGGATCGGTTAAAAGCCAATAAGCTCTTTAGCTTATCATGGACTCTAGGGGGTCAAAGCACTTCTAGCAGACTGTTCTAATGCCGTTAAAATGCGTCCTTTAAACTCTGGATTGCCGATCTTGTTAATCGAGAAAATCGCACCCTGACTACTAACATCAAAAACAATTGGCTCTAAATTGCTCGAGAGCAAAATATCTACAGATAGCTCTTTGGCGCCATTTTGAGTTCTACCATCTAAAAGCTCGGCAATGTTTTTTGAGGTGTTAAGCGCCTGAAATAGCACAGAATCAACACTTTGTCCAAACAAAGACTCTAAAACTTTTCGATAATCCCCAACATCGCCCATCGTAGCGAATGGACCAAAAAACACCTTTTTGCGAGACACTCTAAATAACGTTCCTTGGTGTTGCCACGTATTTGTTTTTACAAAAAGACACCGAAAAGCAACCGCATGCCCCTCGTTTTCAAACAAGATTTTGTGCGCCTCAACAATCGCAGGACCAATATTTTCTTTTGTTGCCCTAATTAGTCCATCTAAATTTTTAAAAGTCATTGTTTTGAGTTTTTTCTTGTAATAAAACTGGCACTTGACTCCATCTTCTAAAAATTCACCGATAATATATTTTTGCACTGAAGATGTCCAGCGCGGACGAATAATAAAACTGCTAACTTTATCTTTAAGCTCTAGCAACTTCTTGCCATCAATCAAAGGAAAGCAATCTGGTGTTTTAGATACTAAATTAGGATGAGAGATCAAGATCTGATTAGTTCTCCAGCGGTCGTTTAAAATCTCGACCAAGCTGGGATGATTTATAAATTTTGTATCACAATCTTCCTCCATCCACCGCAATAAATCTTGTTCTTTTTTATTTAAAGAGGATTTTTTAATTAAACAGACATCGGGAATTGGGGTAAATGTTCGACGCCAAACTCCTTCCGATCGCGACCAACCCCAAATAATGCTTTTGCTCTGCAATACATCTTCAATGCAAAAAACTACAACTGTCCAGTCTTTATCTAAAAAAACTTGATTTAAGCTACGAAGATAATTGCCGAGTGAGCGAAAATTAGGCAAGCCTGCTCCATAGGATAATCCATACGAACACAAAACTCCAAAGACTTTTCCATTCATACTTAAACTTTAGCACATTTTATGGTAAAATTTCTAGACTATGAAAAATAATAAATTTAAACTAGTATCATCAAATCAGCCAGCAGGAGATCAACCAAAAGCAATCAAGGCTTTGTCTTTGGGCGTTAAGCAGGGCTTAAAGCATCAAACATTGCTAGGTGTTACAGGTTCCGGTAAAACATTCACGGTCGCAAATGTAATAAAAAATTCTCAAAAACCTACTCTAGTTATTGCTCACAACAAAACACTGGCCGCACAGCTGACAGGGGAATTTCGCACGCTCTTTCCAGAAAACGCTGTAGAATATTTTGTCTCCTATTACGACTACTACCAGCCAGAAGCATATCTACCTGGAACAGATACATACATAGAAAAAGAAGCCCAAATCAACGATGAAATCGACAGGCTCCGCCACCGCGCCACAAGTGCGCTATTGTCGCGCAAAGACGTAATTGTTGTTGCCTCTGTTTCTGCAATTTACGGACTAGGTTCGCCAGATGAGTATGAAAATACAGTAATGCCACTATACCTAAACGACTCGATTGACAGAGGGAATATTATTCGCAGGCTAGTTGATATGTTTTACGTTCGTTCAAATACTCCAAAACGTGGAACTTTTACGGTGCGCGGATCAGTAATTGATATTTATCCAATTGGCGAAGAGCTAATTTATAGGCTTTATATTGAAGGCGGAAAAATTTCTAAGCTAGAAATCCTAGATTGGCTCACCAGAAAAAACCTAGAAAATCCAAATTCGCTATTTATATTCCCCGCTAAACACTTTGTGATTGCTCCAGAGAAAAAAGAACAAGCCCTAAAAGTCATTGAAGATGAATTAGTCGAACAACTAAAAAAATTCAATCGGAAAGGCAAATTGCTTGAAGCAGACCGACTTGAGCGTCGCACTAAAAATGATTTAGCTTTAATCCGCGAAATTGGTTACTGCAATGGTATTGAAAACTACTCCAGACCACTTTCTGGCAGACCTCAAGGCGCAGCACCCTTTACTCTTTTGGATTACTTCCCAGAAGATTTTTTGTGCATCATAGACGAATCGCACGTTACAATCCCCCAAATTGGAGCAATGTACAGTGGCGACCGAGCGCGCAAAGAAACTCTTATTGAGCACGGCTTTCGACTTCCTTCTGCTCTTGATAATCGCCCGCTACGCTTCGAAGAATTTGACGCACTTGCCAAACAAAGAATCTATATGTCTGCCACGCCAAGCCATTACGAAAAACAACACTCTGAACAAACCGTTGAGCAAATTATTCGTCCAACTGGACTTGTTGATCCTCAGATAGAAATCGAACCAGTTACCGACCAAGTCAATCATGCTATTGACCAAATTCAACAAGAAATCACAAAAGGTACTCGTATTTTGGTGACAACTTTAACAAAAAAAATGGCTGAGGATTTGTCAGAATTTTTGGCGCAGAAAAAAATAAAAGCTGGCTACCTGCACAGCGACGTTGATACGCTCGAGAGAATTCGTACGCTGACTAAATTACGCAAGGGTCAAATCGATGTTTTGGTGGGTGTAAACCTGCTCCGTGAAGGACTTGACTTGCCAGAAGTTTCTTTGGTGCTTATTTTGGATGCTGATAAAGAAGGATTTTTGCGCAGTGAAACTTCGCTTGTGCAAACAATCGGTCGAGCAGCCAGAAATGTTCAAGGTAGAGTTATTTTGTATGCTGACAATATTACTGGCTCGCTTAAAAAAGCCCTAGACGAAACAACTCGTAGGCGCAACCTGCAACTTGACTACAACAAAAAACACAATATTACCCCCAAAACAGTTGTTAGGGCAATTGATAATATTGTTGCTGATGCAGACAATTTTATCGAAGAGTTTGCTCGCCCAATTGACATTGCTGATTTACCCAAAGAAATCAAGCGCAAAAAAAAGGAAATGCAAGAATTATCTAAAAATCTGCGTTTCGAGGAAGCAGCGCTTTTGCGCGATGAAATTATTTCGCTAGAAAAAATTCTCAAACAAACACGCCAAAACTAATTGCAAACTTTTTTTGCTTTAGCTACAATAAAATCAATGAATTTTTTAGACAAAATAGCTAACCCTAGCAATCCCGATAAGCCAAAATCAAGTAACGCTTTCGGCGTCCTTTTAGCGTTAGCAGCCCTAAGTGGAATTGTTGGCGCAATGCTTTTGACACAAGTCTACCACGCCAATAACGAGCCAAAACAAGATACTTCTGTAGAGCGCAAGCTTTTTAATTTTAGCTCTAAAATTGCTGGCGCAACAGATCCAGTAGACACTGCTTCTACTTCGGAAGATGAAGATAAAAATACTAACGACGCAAAAAATCCTACGCCACCTACCAACACGATTGACGATGAGCCCATGCCAGTAGCAAAAAAAATTGACAAAAACTTTACAATTAGAGTTGCCAATGGGTCAGACACAGATGGCCTAGCATCAAAATACGCAAACAATCTAAAATCAGCAGGATTTGATGTTATTACTGTAAATAATGCCCTGTCCAAAAAATCCAAAACTATTGTTTACTACCTCAAGGGCAAAAAAGCACATGCTGACGCAATTACAAAAGAGCTTGGCGCACCTGCTGTTACCTTAGAAGAATTTGAAGATGGCGACATTAGCGACTCCGCAGATGTAATTATCTTGCTGGGCTCTGACAGAACTAAGTAAGACTAGGCGAGTCTTTTTCTTGCTAACAGATGGTCTACCTGCTATATTAGGTGGTGGCTTTGTAAATTAAAAACTAGGAGGTTAAAGGTGAGTAACAGCAAAAAATGTCCTCACTGCGGACATAATCTTGACAACGACCAAAATGAAAATTGCCTAAAATGCAAGCTCGAACAAAGAAAGTCATGTATCTTTTGCAAAGGATTATTTGATGAAGGAATATGCGGAGGCTGTGGCGGAGAATTGGGTGGCAACTTGCTATTTGGGTGTGATGATTTTGAAGTCGAAAACGATGATTCGTGTGTTGGGTTAACAGGAAGATCTCCTGCGCAAATCCAAGAACAAGAAGATTTATCTGAAGAAAAATCGAATTTACCCAAAAAACCTTTATTGCCCAAATTCGATTCCCTTAAAAAAATATCTAGAACGGGCAGAAAAAGGCTCTTTAAGGAAAACACCAACAAAAAACAATCTGCGCAAAAAATACACATCTCAGAACAACTCCAAAACAGAAAAAGCCTTGCCACCAAAAAAGATATAGTTGATACCTACGAGGCAGATTTTTTGATTAAATTCCTGACTCTTTATGGCTGGGTAAAAAGATCGAAAAAAATATAGCAAGATCTTTAAAAAATATTGACAAAATCTTTGGGAATGATACGATATATTAGGCTAAACTTATTTGAGCTAATCAGATAAGCTTAGTACTTTAACAAGGAGGCTTGCGATGAGTGCATTAAGGGATGCAATGGGTTTCTTTAGAAACCACATTATGACCATTATGATGACGATCGTGTTAGCATGGTTTTTTGAAATGCCTATGTTTGTAGGTATTTTCCTCGCAGTAGGAGCAATTGCTTTCTTTATGGAAGGCATGGAAGCTGCCTTGCACCAAGTGTTCTCGATGGGACTCGGTGTATTTTTTATTTTTGCTACCACTTCTGGTATGCAAAGCATGGCCGAAGTCAACCCATTTTTGGGGGATTTTGTTTTCGTTCTAATGAACTCCCTTTTAGTGTATTCGCTATTTGGGTGGGTGAGCGATAAGTTCCCCGCAAAAGCAAGCTAAATCTAGCTTCAAAAATTTTTTATCTTAAGACCCGTAGGGTGCCGTAAAGGCACCTTTTTTATTTACGCTTTAAGATAGCTACGCAGTGCCTCCTCAAAAAAATAAAAATTCCGCACAACTCTAAATAATCGCAAAACAAAACCCGCCATTTCGGCGGGCTTTGTTAGTAGATATATCCCATAACACTAGCATCTTTAGCATCAATTAAGCGCCTAGAAAATGCTTTAGGGACCCAGTTCATTTCAGAAATCTCAATCTTACCATTTTTAAATCCTTCAACTATTGCAACGTGTCCATAAGGACCAACATCCATCACCATAATTGCACCTATGCGCGCTTCACTGCCAGTATCAAATCCAAAAGTTTTTGCATCCTTTAGCCACGTTCTAGCGTGCGAAAACTTACCAGGCAAGTTAGGAATATCAGCACGCTTTGACTTAACATAATACGTACACTGACCATATTCATACCTGTTTGCAAGTGTGTAGAAGTTTGGCTTTGACTTGGCAACAACTGGCTTAGAATTATCAGTAACCTGTGCTAATTCTACTTTATCTATATGGACAATATGGATTAAGCTAAAGTCACTAACTACAGTCTCGGATTGTTCTGGCGCAACTATTGGAACAATTTCCTGCGCCTTTACAACAGTAATAGGGTTAGACGAGGCAATCATAGATACCGCAAGCATCATATTGATCGCACTCAAAGCTAAGCGTTTTTTTAGGTTTTTCTTTAAGTTTTTCTTGTAGCGCGCAAGCTTGTTTTTACTATTTTTAACAAGTGCACGCATCCGTTTAAGCGGTTCTCCTCCATCTTGGATGAGAAAGTTCATTTTACTCCTATCTAGACATTAGTTGGCACAGTCAGAATATAACTAAGTCTAAGGTTGGTATTAAAAACTACCTTTTCAGGTAGCGCGTTAGATAATACCCTAAAAACACACTTTTGTCAAGGGCTAAGCCCTACTTTATAAATCTTGTAGAAATAAAACCCGCCAAAAAAATAAAAACTTAAATATGCTATAATATTTTTAATACTATTGTGGGAGCAATTATTATGAAAAATATCTATAAAATTTTTACTGCATTGCTAATTTTTACACTTTTGCCTATTACCGCACATGCCATTGAATTTATTGGCGGCTCTTCAGATAAGGCAATTACCTTAAGCGACTCCAAAGAGTACAATGAGCTAATTTTTGCAGGCGGACAAACTGTCAACCTAGAAGGCAAAATCAACGACGGAGCAGTTGTCGCAGCCGAGACTCTAAATATCAATGGGCAAGTCGACAATCATATTTTTGCCCTAGCAAAAACACTTACCGTCAATAATACGATCAAGGGGAATTTGATTGTGGCGGGTGACAAAATTGTTATCGCATCTGGTGCAATTATCGAGGGGGATGTTTTAGTGTTAGCTGCATCAAGTCTTCTT
>CAZWUV010000019.1:0-11259 GCA_964636735.1 uncultured Candidatus Saccharibacteria bacterium
TGAGACTATTTGTTAAGGAATCTGGGTTTTGTGAATTTAATTACTCGGCTTTCATTACAGATTTTTAGTAGTAATTAAATACAATAAGGATTCTTTATGTTTCAAAGATCTAATAATAGACGTCGCCGTTTTGGCGAATCAAATTCTTTTAGTCGCAATAATCAAGGCTTTAGAGGCCGTTCAAGGTTTCGCTCAAATTCTAGCGGAAAACGCGGTCCTAAAAGAGAAAAAATAGAAATTCATCGCTTTATTAAAAAAGCAAAACCAGTCGAGGCAGAGGTTTATACGCCAAAGCATTCTTTTGCGGATTTTGCAACTGATAATTTATTAAAAGAAAACATTGCTCTAAAAGGAATTACTGTTCCCTCCCCTATTCAAGACCAAGCAATTCCCGAGGCTCTGCAAGGCAAAGATATTATTGGCATTGCCAACACTGGTACAGGTAAAACACTAGCCTTTGCTCTGCCTATTTTGCAAAAGCTGTTTGTTGACCCAAGTTCAATGGCGATTATTTTAGCGCCAACTCGCGAACTTGCCCAGCAAATTGAGACTGAGTGTCGTACGCTTACCCAAAAGAGCCCCATTAAAATGGCGCTACTTATTGGTGGTAGGTCGATGTGGGCGCAAAACAAAAGCCTTTATCGCAAGCCAACCCTAGTAATTGGTACTCCTGGTAGAATTAAAGATCATATTAAACGTGGTAATTTAAGCCCAGAAAAGTTTAATTTAGTTGTGCTAGACGAAGTCGATAGAATGCTAGATATGGGATTTTTGCCAGATGTTAAATCTATTTTGACAAGCTTGTCTAGTGATCGTCAGTCGCTGTTTTTCTCGGCAACTATGGACAATAAAGTAACTGCACTTGTGCAAAGCTTTACCAAAAATCCAACGACAATTTCTATTAAAACCGGCGAAACTTCTGACAATGTCGAGCAAGATGTAATTATGTTTAGCAGACATGATAAGTTGGACCATTTGCACAATGTTTTAACTGAAAATCATGGACTAAAGGCACTTGTTTTTGATGAAACAAAGCGTGATGTTGACGCCCTAAGCCAAGAGCTAATAAGCAGAGGCTTTAAGGCTGATTGTATTCATGGCGGAAAGTCTCAAGGTCAACGCCAAAAAGCGCTTGATAAATTTAAGCGAAGCGATGTTAGCGTGCTAGTTGCTACAGATGTGGCAGCGCGCGGAATTGATGTTGCCGATGTTACTCACGTTATTAACTATTCCCTACCTCAAGACTATAACTCTTATGTTCACAGAATTGGCCGTGCAGGCAGAGCTGGTCGCACGGGTTATGCACTAACTTTTGTGGAAGAGAGATAATTTCTGTTTGGTTAAATGATTAAATAAAAGCCTCGTACGTACGAGGCTTTTATTGTTTGTTCTTAATTTATTCGCCATAACTATTATTCCGTAGCGGCACGGACTATTGAGGCGATTTTTTCTTCTGTTGGCTTGTCTAGCTTTTCTAAAAACCAAGATACAGCAATAAGTTTATTGTCTTTGTTTTTTAAGCCAGTCATATTTGCGCTTTCTGTAACACCAAAAGTTACATATTTATCCTCGCGGAAAAAAACTATAACTGCACTATCTTTAGTTTTTGCGTATCCTGGCATGCCGTACCAAAGTCTAGGTTGAAGATTTGGCGCAGCTTCCATAATGATTTCATGAATGCGCCCAGCAACCTTGCCGTGCTTAGTGTATTGTTTGATTTTTGCTAGTACTGCCTCTTTGGCACTAACATTGTTCTTTTTATCCGCCATAAAGACTCCTTCCCTAAAGGGTATTAGAACTAATATTTAGTGTTGATCAAGGCTGAGCTAAGACTCAAATTAATCAGTAAAAAAATTATAACAAGCTTAATTTTGAAAAACAAGTCGAGTTATTTTTACTTGCAATTCGCTCCCCCCACCCTTATAATTTAACTATGATAAAAATTAAGCGGATTTACGAGAAAGCGGATTCTGGTGATGGGTTTCGGGTGCTAGTAGATAGGCTGTGGCCACGAGGAGTAAGTAAGGAAAAGGCTGGTTTAGATTTATGGCTTAAAGACATTGGTCCGACAAATAATTTGCGTAAATGGTTTGGTCATAAGCCAGAAAAGTTCAATGAGTTTTGCGAAAAATATTTAATTGAGCTTGCTAGCAATCCTGCTGCCCACGAACTTAAAGATTTAGTTAAAAAACACAAAACAATAACTTTGCTTTATTCTGCTAAAGACGAAGAGCACAATCAGGCAGTTGTTTTGAGAGACTTTTTAGAAAATTGAAAACTTTACCCGTAATACAAAAAATACAAAAATCCTGCAGTTATTGCAGGATTTTTTTGATTGCAGTTGTGTATTTTTTAGCCTTAAGATTACGCAAGATAAATCATCTTAGTATTTTAAGCATGAGCGCCAGAAGACTCTTCCATAACTTCTACTCTTGCCCTTAAGGTAGCAAATTCATGTCGGTCGACCTTGGTATCAAGCTTAACGTTAATTTGCTCGATATCTTTTTGCATTTTATCAAATTTATTTTCAAGAATATCAAAGCGTTCATCGACTTTTTGAAAGCGATGATCGACAAGATCGAATCTTTTGTCAATTTGCTCAAAACGTTTATCTACCTGTTTAAATTTTTTTTCAAATTTTTGATCCATAGCAACAAATCCCTTGTGGACTGCAGCTGCTAGGTCGTCGATAGACTCGGCAAGATTTTCTAATGTAATTGCTTTTTTTGCCATTTTACCCCTGTTTAGAATTTTACGAGACGTACTTTATATAATACATTAAAATACAAAAACCGGTCAACAAAATAATCTGTGGATAAGTTAATAGAATTTATTTTTGACTACTTAAATAACGTTCGCAATCTAGCGCTGCCATGCAACCGCTAGCCGAAGCGGTGATTGCTTGACGGTACTCAAAATCTTCAACATCGCCTGCCACAAAAACCCCTTCTATATTTGTATGGGTTTTACCCTTGGTTGGCACAATATATCCTTTTTCGTCAAGGTCGAGCTGTCCCACAAAAAGACTAGTGTTGGGTGTGTGTCCGATTGCGACAAAAACTCCTTCGACATTTAGAGTTGATATTTCCCCTGTTTGACTGTTTTTTATTTTTACACCTTCAACTTTGTTTTTGCCTAAAATTTCTTCTATTTCGCTGTTCCAAATAAATTCAATTTTTGGATTATCATTGGCGCGCTCTTGAAGCTGTTTGTTAGCTCGCAATTCGTCTCTGCGGTGAATAATTTTGACTGTTTTGGCAAATCGAGTTAAAAATGTTGCCTCTTCGAGAGCTGTGTCTCCTCCGCCGACTACAACAATATCTTTTTCTTTAAAAAAGAAGCCATCGCAAGTTGCGCAACTAGATACTCCTCTGCCTTTTAAGCGAGTCTCGCTTTCGATTCCTAACCATTTTGCCGATGCGCCAGTTGCTACAATTACTGAATCGGCTTCGTATTCATCGCTATCCGTCCAAACTTTAAATGGACGAGAGCTAAAATCTACTTTGGTGGCATCTTTGCGTATGATTTCTGCGCCGAATTTCTCGGCATGCTCGGTCATTTTAGCCATCAGTTCTGGTCCCATAATTGTTGGAAAGCCGGGATAATTTTCGACTTCTGTTGTTTGCATTAGCTGTCCACCCGCTTCTACGCCTGCAATTACAAGGGGTTTAAACTGCGCTCTGCCTAAGTACATTCCAGCTGTAAGCCCTGCTGGACCCGAGCCAATCACAATAACTTCTCTTTTATTCATATTGCCTGCCTTCCTTTATAAATAGCAACTTAATCTAAGTTAATATATAATACTATATAAAGAAGGAGGGGAATGAGCAATAAGCCTTTCCATTCTATTGGTATTAAACAGGTTTTTTCGAATGTTCGCTCTAGTAGTGTTGGTTTGAGCGTTGCTGAGGCAAGGCGTCGACAGGTTGAATTTGGTGCCAATGAGCTTGAGCCTATGTCATCGGTTAATATTGTTTCGATTTTTTTGCGTCAGTTTTCTAGTCCTTTGGTTTATATTTTAATTATTGCTTCTGTGTTGGCTTATTTTTTGGGTGAGATTGTTGATTCGGTGGTAATTGGAAGCATTTTGGTTGTTAATGCTCTTATTGGAGTTTTTCAGGAGTGGCGCGCAGAGGTTAGTCTGAGTGAGCTTAAAAAATATATTGTTCAAAATACTACGGTATTTCGTGGTGGCAAGTTGGTTGAGATTGAAAGTGGTGGCTTAGTGGTTGGAGACGTAGTCAAGCTTTCAGAGGGCGCTACTGCTCCGGCAGATATTCGTCTTTTTAGGGTAAAAAATCTTAAAGTAGATGAATCGCTTTTGACTGGTGAGTCTTCGCCCAACAGAAAGTCAACTCGGTTGGTTGCTCATAATGCGCCGATTTTAAGGCGATCGAATATGGTTTTTGCGGGTACCAATGTGGTATCTGGAAGTGGGCTTGGGGTTGTTACTGCGATAGCGCATAGTACTGAATTTGGGAGATTGGCAGTTACTACTGTGCAGTCGCCACTCGAGTCTACTCCTCTTAATAAGCGAATTGAACACTTGGGTAAAATACTCTTGGTAGCCATTACAATTATTGCGTCAGTTATGGTGATTATCGGCATTGCTCAAGGTCGAGATACGTTTGATGTTTTGTTTACCGCTCTGGCAGTGGCAGTTGCTGCTATACCAGAAGGTTTGCCTATAGCAGTGACAATTGCACTCGCTGTTGGCGTTGCTCGAATGGCTAAAAAGAATGCTATTACTAGAAAACTTTCTGCAATCGAGACGCTCGGTGTTGTAAATACTATAGTGTCGGACAAGACTGGTACTTTAACTGAAAACAAAATGACAGTTAAAAGTTTTTATTTTCCAGACGGTAAAAAGATTGATTTTGAAGGTGTTGGCTACAATCCACGTGGGGCGGTGTTGTTTAGCGGAAAGCCACTCGGAAAAAATTTACAGCTTTTGACGCAAAGTATTTTTACTAGCTCTATCTTGGCAAGTGACGCATCGCTGACTAAAGATGGACGTGAGTGGCAAATTATGGGCGATCCTACTGAGGGTGCGATTATTGTAGCTGGTCAAAAGTTAAGTCTAGATTCAGATCAAATTCGCCAACACAATCCTAGGGTAGATGAAATTCCTTTTAGCTCGGAGTTAAAGTTGATGGCAACTGCAAACGAAGACGGAGAAGGTCATACTTCTGTTAATATTAAGGGCAATCTTCAAAAAGTTTTGTCGATTTGCAGTAGATATCTTGTGAATGAAGATTCTACTAAGGCGATTAGTCAAAAATTTATCCAGGCTGAATTAGAAAAAGCAAGACAAGTTGCGCAAAATGGTTATCGCTTAATTGCTTTGGCGCGAGTTAAGGGTGAGTACGGCAAGAATTTGCAGGTTAAATCATTAAAGGGGGCAACATATTTGGGCTTTGTAGTAATGATTGATCCGCCACGCCAAAGCGCAATTGCTCAGGTTAGGGAGGTACAAAAAGCTGGCATTAGGGTAATCATGGTAACCGGAGATTTTAAAGAGACTGCAGTAGCAGTTGCCAAAATGATTGGCATTAACGGAGGTAAAGAGGGTGCTATTTCTGAATCAGAGTTGATGAGTATGAACGAGAATGAATTTGGCAAAGCGATTGCAAGTAGCAATGTTTTTGCAGAAATTAGTCCTCAGGTAAAGCTTAAAATAGTTAAAGAGCTAGAGGCGCAAGGAGGCATTGTTTCTGTTACTGGAGATGGCGCGAATGATGCGCCGATTTTAAGGCGTAGCGCTGTAGGCATTGCTGTAGGCATTGGTGGAACCGATATTGCGCGTTCATCTGCAGATATTGTGTTGGCGGATAATAATTTTTCAACAATAGTAAATGCCATAAAAGAAGGGCGTTTAATCTTTGAAAACATTAGGCGTTCAGCTTGGTATTTAATTTCTACCAACATGGCAGAGCTTTTAGTTATTTCGATGGCTCTTATTATTGGCGCTCCTTTACCTTTGGCAGCCACGCAGATTTTATGGATAAATGTGGTTACAGATGGTACATGCACTATTGCCTTAGCACTAGAAAAAGCCCATGACAATCTTTTAGGTTATGCTCCGCGCTCGCGCAAGGAGCCCTTAATTACCTTGGGTATGGCGAGGCAAATGTCAATTGTTGCCATGGCAATGACAGCAATAGCGCTAACTTTTTTCTTTGTAAATCTGCCAAGTGGACTTGAAAAGGCGCGAACAGTTACCTTTGCTTCTTTGGCGATTTTGCAAATTTTTAATTTATTTAACGCTCGTACACTTGCTAAGTCAATTTTTAAAATCTCATTCTTTTCAAATAGATTTTTATGGCTAAGTGCCTTTATCTCTTTTGCTTTAGTTGTCGCATCGACGCAGGTTTCATTTTTCCAGCGTATTTTTGAAACAACCCCGCTTTCTTTGGGCGAATGGTTGATGGTCATAGGTAGTTGTTTTGCTATAATTATTGTAATGGAGATCTACAAAATGATTTTTCCGCAAATCAAAAAGTAACTATGTCTACAATTTTATATAAAGATAAAGTTAAAAAGATTTCACCAATAAATTTAACGTTGCTTGGTATTTTGGTGCTGGGGATCAACTTGTTGGCTTTTTATTTATTTTATTCTACGTATAGTCAGCAAGAGCAGTTAATTCAAGTAAAACTAGAAGAGTCTCTTGAGTTTAGCGACCCTTCATCGGATTTAAGCGAGTTTAGGGGCGAAAAGCCAGACAAGGCCTTTAGTGCTACTCAAGAGCTGACTGACTCTTTCAGCGGTGCTCAAGTTAAGTACCCGCTAGGCTGGCAAGCTTTATTTAGCAATGGCACAGCTTTGATTAAAAAAGACAACTGTGGCTCAAGCGGAGCTTTGATTTACCCTGCTTTCGTCTCTTCTAATATAACAGCGCAAAAAATTGGTGAGGATTTTAGTGTGCTACTTAGTAATTTACCGGGCTTAAGAGAGAATTTAACTTTCGGTGATTTTTCTCAGGGTAATAATATAGCGACTGGTTTGGTAGCTGGTAAAATTTGTAATCAGCAAATAAGAGGTCAGATAGAGTCTTTGATAGATAACGGCTTAGCACAAGTTAGATTCTTTTGGGGCAACCCAGATGAATTTGACAGCCTAAAGCTCTCTTGGCGAGATGTATTTAATAGTTTTTCTGTATCTGGCAATACCCAGTACTTAAGGGTTGGTGGTGAAAATTTTCAGGTAGGCTTACCTGATGAGTGGAGTATGCTTGAAGTAGTAGACGGACTAGATTTAGAGGATGATAATAGGCGCATAATTTTTAGATTATTAAAGGAAGATGATCCTATTGATACAAGTACAAGCTTAGATGTGGTTGCAGACAATTATATTGCTCGGCTTAGCTTGATTGAGGATAACGAAGACGGCTTCGAGATTTCTGGAAGTCAAGTTGTTAGCGAGCAGTCTGTGCAGTACAATTTAAATGGTAAAGACTGGGATATTTACTGGAGAATTTTAGATTTTGAGAGCAGTGGTATTGCCAAGCGAGCAGTACTAACAATTGCCAGACCAAAAGATACCTTAGAGGTTGTACTATCTTGGCGCGATGCCTTAAGAAGTAATTGGGGGCAAGCCAGCAAAGAGCTAGAGCTAATAGAGCGAACCTTGCACATCAAAGAAGGTAGCGAGTTGATTTCTGGGCTTCCTTTTGTAGTGCCTGTGGCCGGCAGTAGTTTTATTGAGAGTTTAACGGCCTCACTGCAAATTAAGCTGTTAGAAGATAGAAACAATTTAAATCCCCTGCTACTTGCGACTGAACAGATTTATTCCAAGGCTTTGAGCGTTGATGTGTGGGTATCTAGAGCACAAAGACTTGGTAATAGAT
Organism: uncultured Candidatus Saccharibacteria bacterium; assembly: GCA_964636735.1. Classification (GTDB taxonomy): domain Bacteria; phylum Patescibacteriota; class UBA1384; order JACPKC01; family JACPKC01; genus CAZWUV01. Next base: position 7,850 of record CAZWUV010000019.1, read on the forward strand.
CTTACTCTATTATTTTGCCAGATGGATCTTCGGAGATTATCGAATATTGAGCTTCTGGTCAAAATCTTATACAGTTCCTGAGGTTGGCCTTGCAAGGCCTTATTTGCTATCGGGACACTTATTTTTTTTTAAAGTAAAATAGTAGACCAGTAACCCGTATGTCCTATATATTTTACGAAAGCTAAATAACTATTGACAAATTTTTTAATTTGTGATATAAATAATTTCGGTTAACAAAAGAGCACACCAAAAGCCTTGACAAATTGATAGAGATGTGTTATAGTCGTGCTACTTAATAATTAGTTATTTAACGACCGCAATTGATGTAACTAGTGGGATCCGGTGTCCCCCCTCCTCACCGGAACCCACTAGTCCCATCAAAGGCCTGCCTACCGGCAGGTAGGGAGGCACATTATAGTAAATCTTAAATAAAAAGAGCGTTCGTGCTCTTTATTTATAAGGTAGTACGAACTTTTTCTTTTTATTCAGTATAAGATTTGATTATAAGTCAATTTCATAGCCAGCATAGTGTACGAAGAGGGGCCAATCTTTATAGGGCTTAAAGCTCTTCTGCACTCTGTTGGCTAGGAAAGCGTCTTGCGCCTAGCATGCTTTGCTCCTACTAAGGACTATCATTAGTTTGAGTTTAAGTTAAAGGAAGGCAAGACATTTTAAGGCCAGTTACTCCATATGTTTAATGGGGTGGATTGGCAGCACTGGGTTATACTCAGTTCGACTATCTTAACTGCGCGCAGTTAAGACCTGGCCTTGCAGGATACAAGGAAGTCTCAGAGATTTTCTCTGAGCATATCTCCCTCGCTCCTTCTTCAAGAAAGAGCGCAACTTACTGGCAAGGAGGAGGCCTTAATGGTAAGAAGGGATGAGATTTAGGGCTACGTCTGGTAGCCCGCCCAAAAGGATTAAGGGCTGGTAATTTATTTTATCTGCTGTATCGGTAACCTTTGATTGCAAGGCGTTGCCCTCCAGTAGACGCAGCACATGCGATAAATGGCACCAGCTTTTTAACTCCACCAGACTGAGCTCGAGGACTTGGACGCACCCTTGAGACTCAAATAATTGTGTCCTACCCCAAGCTTATTGCTTGGGGTTTTTATTTTTCACTGTTGATTTATGATGGGTTAGGATATAGAATTAATTATATAACGAACGTTAACAATATGGATTAGGAGTACAAATGTGTTTAGTAAGAGCAAAATTAATATCCTACAAATCGCTAGGCTTTTATCTTTTATTACAAGTCCAGTATGCACATTGATAATTTTGGGATTTTTTGTCACTACAAGTTTAAAATTATCACTTGAGACCGTTTTAGCTTCTTTGATCTTTTTTTGTATTATTCCCGGCATTGTACCTGTCGTTGCTTATTTTCGTGGAACAATTGATGATTTAAATATTCCAGATAGGCAAGGGCGAAATTTTTTTTATGCAGTTTTTATCTTAAGTTCAATTATGGGATTAGTCTGCCTAGAAGTCATCTCAGCTTCGCAAGAGGCTATTCGTATTGGCTTTTTATCTGTTGTTTTGGTGTCTATTACTATGATAATTAATGCTGTTTTTGTAAAAGTGAGTATTCATTGCTTGGCATATTCTGCCTTATTGTCTTTTTTGATTTTGTGCCTAGAAGGTGACTTATCATCTATTGCTGGAATGATTTTAGCTATCGGACTTATCCCTGTGGCTTGGTCGCGGATTAAACTTAAAAAGCATACTTTAATAGAATGTATTCTTGGCATCTTGCTTGGCTTTGCATTTAGTATTTCGGCGCAAAGTATTCTTTCTTAGCCCCTTATTAAGGGGGCTTTTTGTTTTGTGCAGGTAGGTCTTAGAGTTTTGTGGGATTTATCCTAATAAGCCTATCGTCGCTAGAGGCAGGATTGCCTCTGCCGTCGCGGTTACTTGTTAGAATATACAAAAGTCCATCATTTCCCAAAACTACTTCACGCAATCTGCCAAATTCATTTTGTAGGTAACGGTCAAGTTTTTTAGTTTTTGTATCTAGTCTAAATAAAGAACTGCCGCGTAAGCCAACAAAATACAAAGCATCTTCAATTATTGTCATTCCAGATGGTGCCCAAGTTGTATTGTTGCTATGAATAAATGGCAGGGTCATTCCTTCTTTGGTTCCATTGCCAGAGATTTGTGGCCAGCCGTAATTTTCGCCTTTTACTATTTTGTTGGCTTCGTCACGAGCATTTGGGCCATGCTCTGTTTCCCATAAATTGCCGTTACTATCCCAAGTTAATCCTTGCGGATTACGATGTCCATAAGAATAAACTGCGTTATCAAAAGGATTGTCGCTAGGAATTTTTCCTTCAGCAGTTAGACGAAGAATTTTACCAGATAATACAGAGGTGTTTTGGGCAGACGAAGCCATTCCGGCATCTCCTGCACCGATATACAATAAGTCATCAGGGCCAAATTTAATACGCCCTCCGTTGTGATTAGTTCCTCCTGGGATATCTATTATTATATCTTTGTCTCTGGTCAGTGTATTGTTTTGTAGTCTATAACTGACTACTTTATTTTTAATAGCTTCGCCGTCTAAATATGTATGATAAAAGTAAAGCAAGTGTTCACCGGTAGGGCTATTTGGCGCCAAAGCAACACCATGTAAGCCGCCTTCTCCTATATGGTAAACGTCCTCAATTGTTCCAATTGATGTTATTTTTTTTGTTTTAAGATCATAAGTTTTTATCTGTCCAGCACGCTCGGTTATTATTAGGCGATTATCTGGCAAAAATTCAATTGCCCAGGGAATTTGCAGGTTTGTTGCCAGGGTTTCTAGTTTTGGAGCGCTAACTATTTTGTCAGGAATCTCTTTGGCTCCATTGTTTTCGTTATTTTGAGGTTGGGTCTCTGGTTGATTTGAGTTAGGCTCCGGGATTGCTGGGATGCTGGTGTTTTGCTTTTCTTTAAAAATAATCCACGCAAATATTGCAAAGATTAAAATAATTATTATTTTAATGATTACTTTGGATTGCTTTTTCATAGTTCTTTCAATTTTTGTATTATACCTATTCTATCATATGTTTGCTGGCCGCCAAAAAACCTTTAATAATTTTGATTTTTTAAGATTTGTGTTAAAATATTTTCATGAATAAAATTATTGAACCTGCATTTAATGCGCCTCGTAAGTATACTGGCACTGTCAAAGGTAATGCTTTTTATGAAACTTTGCGTACAGTTGTTTTGGTGCTTTTGACGGCATTTATTATTCGTGTGTTTGTTATGCAACCGTTTTTGGTGCAGGGTGCATCAATGGAGCCCACCTTAACTAACAGTGAATATTTAATTGTCGAGAAGGTGGCTTATAAATTTAGGCAACCAGAGCGCGGTGAAATTGTTGTTTTTCGTGCTCCAATCAACTGGACAGAGAATTATATTAAGCG